>JAKAIB010000149.1 GCA_021814605.1 Pseudomonadota bacterium
CGGATCGGGCGAGTACCCGGCGTGGACCGCAAGCGTTTCGAATTTCATCTTCTGCCTCCTTTGGGGAATCGTGCCGTGTCGTGATGGCGTCCGGCGCCCGCGCCGGCAGTCCGCGAGCCTACGTCGCAACCGGCCAAGTTCCAACGATCGATTGGGCAGACCGGTATGCCGATTTCAGCCGATCACCGCCTCCTGCCCCGCGGCCGCCGTCTCGGACGGCAGCGCGCGCAGCGCATCGCGCCGCGGGTTGAAGTACGCGGCGGGGGTGGTCCCGAGCACCTGGCGGAACACCTTGATGAACGCGCTGACGCTGTCGTAGCCCAGCGACAGCGCGACATGCTTGACGCTCTGTCCCGTGGCCAGCCATTCCAGCGCCTGGGTCAGCCGCGCCCATTGCCGCCACTGGGCGAAGGTCATGCCGGTCTCCTGCGCGAATTTGCGGCTCAGCGACCGCGGGCTGATGTCGGCCCAGCGCGCCCATTGCTCCAGCCGGCGCGCGCTGGACACGTCGGCCAGCAATTCGCGGGTGATGCCCAGCAGCCGCGCATCCCGCGGCCACGGCAGCTGCAAGGGTTGCCGCGAGGCGAGCCGGATCTCGTCGAGCAGCACCAGCAGCAGCCGCTTCTCGGCCGCCCCGAGCGGCTGCTGCCTCGGCCAGGCCACCGCGCGCTGCATCACCAGGATGGCCAGCGGGCTGGCCTGCAGGCTCACCGGCTCGACGGGAAGATCGCGGCAGAGTTCGGGAACCAGGAACGCACCGTAGCCCGCCGTCGGCCCGAACGACTGCACGGCATGGCGCGTCCCCGGCGGCAGCCAGCCGATGCCGCGCGGCGGCGCGAGGTGACGGCCGCCGGCCGTCTCGACGACCAGCAGCCCCTCGGTCAGCAGGAACAGCGTGCCGCGCGCGTGGGTGTGGGTCGCCGCGTCCATCGCCCCATCCTTGCGGACACTGGCGGCAATCAGCTCCGCACCGTCGACCCGGTCGAGGTAGGCAAACACCTCGGCGTCGGGTCCGCAGACATCGACAGAAGACATGCGCTTGGCCCAAATGCGATATTCATTGGCATAGTAAAGCAACGCGGCCAATGATCGCGGCCCTACGATGTTTTCCGCTATCGGTGGGTGTCGCCAATCCGGCAGATCCTCGCGCGGACTCCTAGAATTCCCGGCCATGTTGCGGTGCAGCGGCAGTGCACCGCGGTTGTTCCGTTCGTTCCCTGCCGGCGCACGGGGTCCGGAACCGGCCACCCGACGCGCCGCCGGCAGCGGCCGTTGCCGGACGCGGACTGTCTTTGCCGGCTCGCGTCATCCCAGCCTTTCTGAAAGAGCGATTGATATGCAACGTTCGACCGCGCCGCGCAGCGCCCTCTGGCTCGCCCTCGCCGCAACCACGCTCGCCGGCTGCACCACCGTCGGGCCGAACTTCCACGCCCCGGCCGCGCCGACCGCAGCCGGTTACACGCGGCAGGCCCTTCCGGCGCAGACCGCGTCGGCACCCGGCACCGCCGGCGGCACGCAGCAATTTGCCGCCGCCGCCGTCGCCCCGGACTGGTGGACCGAGTTCCACTCGAAGCCGCTCGACGCGCTGATCGACCGCGCGCTGCAGAACAATCCGTCGCTGGCCGCGGCGCAGGCCAGCCTGCGACAGGCGCAGCAGACCTACGCCGCGCAGGCGGGGTCGACGCTGTACCCGACGGTCGACGCCAAGCTCGGCGCCAGCCGCAACCAATCCAACGCCGCCGGCCTCGGGCAGAGCAGCAACGCCAGCAACACCTACAACCTCTACAACGCCAGCGTCGCCGTGGGCTACAACCTCGACCTGTTCGGGGGCAACCGGCGGGCGCTCGAGGCGCTCGCCGCGCAGGTCGACTACCAGCGCTACCAGCTCGACGCGGCGCGGCTGGCGCTGGCCGGCAACATCGCCACGGCAGCATTCACCCAGGCGCAGTTGCGCTCGCAGCTCGCCGCGACCGAATCGATCCTCGCGGCACAGCAGACCCAGCTCGAGATCGCGCGCAAGCGCTTCGCCCTCGGCGCGGCGGCACGGTCCGACGTGCTGACGCTGCAGACCCAGGTCGAGCAGACCCGCGCCAGCCTGCCACCGTTGCGCAACCGGCTCGAGCAGACCGACCACCTGCTGGCGGCCCTGCTCGGCGAGGCCCCGGGATCCGCCGCCATCCCGCAGTTCGACCTTGCCGGCTTCACGCTGCCGGCCCGGCTCCCGGTGGTCGTGCCGTCGGAACTGGTGCGGCAACGGCCGGACGTCCAGGCGTCGACCGCGCTGCTGCATGCGGCGACCGCGCAGTACGGCGTCGCCGTCTCGAAGCTGTATCCGCAGATCAACCTGAGCGCCAGCCTGGGCACCCAGGCACTGACCATGGGCGCGCTGTTCGGCCCGGGATCGGCGGTCTGGAGCCTGGCCGGCCAGCTCGCGCAACCGCTGTTCAACGCCGGACTCAAGGCCGGCGCCAACGCCGCCGAGGCCAGCCTGCAGGCCGCAGGCGCCAACTACCAGCAGACGGTGATCACCGCACTGCGCAATGTCGCCGACGCGCTGCGCGCGCTCGACAACGACGCGCAGACGCTGCAGGCGCAATCGGCGGCCGATGCCTCGGCACAGGAATCGCTCGCGCTGGTCCAGCAGCAGTACCAGCTCGGCGCCGCCAGCTACCTGCAACTGCTCGTCGCCGAACAGCAGGCGCAGCAGACCCGCATCAGCCTGATCGCGGCGCAGGCGCAGCG
The DNA here is from genome assembly GCA_021814605.1 of Pseudomonadota bacterium. Taxonomy (GTDB): domain Bacteria; phylum Pseudomonadota; class Gammaproteobacteria; order Burkholderiales; family Burkholderiaceae_C; genus Thiomonas. The sequence goes on from JAKAIB010000149.1 coordinate 2,743, forward strand.
GCTGGCCGACAGCGCAGCGCTGTACCAGGCCATGGGCGGCGGCGCCGTGACGGCGCCGGCTGCCACCGCGGCGAGCGCCGCGCGCTGACGCCATCCCGACCGACACGCGACAACAAGAATTTCCCCTGGAGTTTGAGATGACCAAAGGCACAACCAAGCGCATGATCATCATGCTCGTCATCGCCGCCGTCGTGGTCGGCGGCGTGGTGTGGTTCCAGCACTTCAAGACGGTGATGATCGGCAAGGCGATCAAGGGCATGGCCAACCCGCCGCAGACGGTGTCGACGACCGTCGCGCGCGAGTCGGCATGGAGCCCGACGGTCGAGGCGCTCGGCAATCTGCGCGCCAGCCAGCAGGCCAGCCTGAGCGCCGAGGTGGGCGGCCTGGTCACCGCGATTCACTTCCACTCCGGCGAGACGGTTCGCGCCGGCCAGCCGCTGGTCGAGCTCAACCCGGCACCGCTCCGGGCGCAGCTGGCGCAACTCGAAGCGCAGGCCGAACTCGCGGCGACCAACCTCAAGCGCGACCAGGCGCAGCTCAAGGCCCAGGCGATCAGCCAGGCGGTGGTCGACACCGATGCCGCCACCCTCAAGAGCGCACAGGCACAGGTGGCGGCGCAGAAGGCGCTGATCGCGCAGAAGTCGATCGACGCGCCGTTCGGCGGCCAGCTCGGCATCCGGCAGGTCAACCTCGGCCAGTACCTGTCGCCGGGCGCTGCGGTGGTCACGCTGCAGAAGCTCGATCCGATGGAGGTCGACTTCACCGTGCCGCAGAGCCAGATCGACCTCGTTCACGCCGGAATGAAGGTGCAGGTCCACTCCAGCGCCGCACCGGGCAAGACCTTCGACGCGACGATCACCGCGATCGAGCCGCAGGTCGATACCGCCACGCGCAACCTGACGGTGCGGGCCCGCGTCCCCAATCCCAAGTCGCTGCTGCTGCCCGGCGTGTTCGCAACGGTTCAGGTCAGCGAAGGGGCACCGCGGTCGTACATCACCCTGCCCAACGCCGCGATCGCCTACAACCCGTACGGCGCGACGGTGTTCGTCGTCAAGGATGAAGGCAAGGGGCCGGACGGCAAGCCGCGGCTGGTGGCGCAGCAACGCTTCGTGACCACCGGTCCGACCCGCGGCGACCAGGTCGCCGTCCTGAAAGGCCTCAAGGCCGGCGAAACCGTGGTCACCGCCGGCCAGCTCAAGCTGCGCAACGGCTCGCCGGTGCTGGTGAACAACAGCGTGCAGCCCGCCGACAGCGCCAATCCGCAGGTCCCCAACTCCTGAAAGCGCCGCGATGAACAGGAAATTCACCGACATCTTCATCGAGCGCCCGGTGCTGGCCACCGTGGTCAGCCTGGTGATCCTGGTGCTGGGGCTGCGCTCCATCGGCCTGCTGCCGGTGCTGCAGTATCCGTACACGCAGAACGCCGTCGTCACCATCACCACCGCCTATCCGGGCGCCGACGCCAACCTGGTCGCGAGCTTCATCACCACCCCGCTGGAGAACGCGATCGCCCAGGCCAACGGCATCGACTACATGACGTCGTCGAGCGTCCAGGGGGCGAGCACGATCACCGCCAACCTGCGCCTGAACTACGACCCCGACAAGGCGCTCACCGAGATCAACACCAAGGTCAACTCGGTGCTCAACCAGCTGCCGCCGGCCTCGCAGAAGCCCGTGCTGACCGTCAGCATCGGCCAGACCATCGACGCGATGTACATCGGCTTCTACAGCGACGTGCTCAAGCCGAACCAGATCACCGACTATCTGATCCGCTCGGTCCAGCCCAAGCTGCAGTCGATCGACGGGGTGCAGACCGCCGAGATCATCGGCGCGAAGAATTTCGCGCTGCGCGCCTGGCTTGATCCGCGCAAGCTTGCCGCCTACGGGCTGACCGCCGCCGACGTGTATTCGGCACTGGCCGCGAACAACTACCTGGCGTCGACCGGCAACACCAAGGGTCAGATGGTCCAGATCAACCTCGCCGCGAACACCGACCTGAAGACCCTCGACGGCTTCCGCAACATGGTGGTCAAGACGGTCAACGGCCAGGTGGTGCGGCTCGACCAGGTCGCCACCGTCGACCTCGGCTCCGACGACTACGACACCTCGGTCGCGTTCGACGGCAAGACCGCGGTCTATGTCGGCATCCAGGTCGCCCCGGGGGCGAACCTGCTCGACGTGGTCGCACGGGTGCGCAAGGCATTTCCCGAGATCCAGTCGCAGCTGCCGGCCGGGTTGCGCGGCGCGATCGTCTACGACTCGACCAAGTTCGTCAATTCGTCGATCGACGAGGTGATCAAGACGCTGTTCGAGGCGGTGCTGATCGTGACCGCGGTGGTGTTCGTCTTCCTCGGTTCGCTGCGCTCGGTGATCATCCCGCTGATCGCGATCCCGCTGTCCATCGTCGGCACGTTCACCGTGATGCTGGCGCTGGGCTATTCGATCAACCTGCTCACGCTGCTGGCCATCGTGCTGGCGATCGGCCTGGTGGTGGACGACGCCATCATCGTGGTCGAGAACGTCAGCCGCCACCTCGAGGACGGCATGCCCCGCTTCGACGCCGCGGTGCGCGCGGCACGCGAGCTGGCCAACCCGATCATCGCGATGGCCATCGTGCTCGTGGCGGTGTACGTGCCGATCGGCTTCATGGGCGGGCTGACCGGCGCGCTGTTCACCGAGTTCGCGTTCACCCTGGTCGGGACCGTGATCATCTCGGCGATCATCGCGCTGACGCTGTCGCCGATGATGTGCTCGCGGCTGCTCAAGGCCCCCGATCCGCAGAGCCACAACTGGCAGGACCGGCTGGTGCTGTTCCTCGACCGCACCTTCGAGCGGCTGCACAACCGCTATGAGCGCACCCTGCACGGCTCGCTGAACTTCCTTCCGGTCACGGCGGTGATGGCGGTGATCATCCTCGGCAGCATCTACTACCTCTACTCGACGTCGACCTCCGAACTGGCGCCGCAGGAAGACCAGGGCGTGCTGATCGCGATCTCCTTCAACAACCCGACGGCCACGCTCGACCAGCGCCAGCTCTATGCGCACCAGGTCTACAACGTGTTCAAGAGCTTCACCGAGACCGACCACGTGTTCCAGATGAACCTGCCGACGCAGGTCATCGGCGGCATGGTGCTCAAGCCCTGGAACGAGCGGAAGAAGACCGCGACCGACCTCCAGCCGGTGCTGCAGCAGGAGCTCAACCACATCGCCGGCTCGCAGATCGCGGTCTTCCAGCCGCCCTCGCTGCCCGGTGCGCGCGGACTGCCGGTGCAGTTCGTGATCACCACCACCGAACCCTTCAGCAAGCTCTATCCGGTGTCGCAGCAGTTCCTCCAGGCCGCGCTCAAGACCGGGCAGTTCATCTTCCTGCAGTCCGACCTGCGCATCGACCTGCCGCAGACGCAGATCGACGTCGATCGCAACATGGCCGCGCAGCTCGGGTTGAACATGCAGGACATCGGCTCGGCGCTGTCGGCCATGCTCGGCGGCGGCTATGTCAACTTCTTCAACCTCGACGGTCGCTCGTACAAGGTGATCCCGCAGGTCACGCAGCGTGACCGGCTGAACGCCGACCAGCTGCGCCACTACTACCTGCGCACTGCCAGCGGCGCCATGGTGCCGCTGTCCACGGTGGTGCACCTCAAGACCACCGTCCAGCCGGAGACGATCAACCACTTCCAGCAGCTCAACTCGGCCACCATCCAGGGCGTGCCGATGCCGTTCGTCGCCCAGGGCCAGGCGCTCGACGAACTGAAGCAGCTTGCGCAGCGCACGCTGCCGGCCGGGTACAGCTTCGATTACGCCGGTCCGTCGCGGCAGTACGAGCAGGAGTCGGGCGGGCTGGTGCTGACCTTCTTCTTCGCGCTGGTCATCATCTTCCTGGCGCTCGCGGCACAGTTCGAGAGCTTCCGCGATCCGGTCATCATCCTGGTGTCGGTGCCGATGGCGATCTCCGGGGCGCTGCTGTTCATCAACCTCGGCATCGGGCATGCCACGCTCAACATCTACACCGAGGTGGGTCTGGTCACGCTCATCGGCCTGATCTCCAAGCACGGCATCCTGATCGTCGAATTCGCCAACAACCTGCAGCGCGAAGGACGGCCGAAGCGCGAGGCGATCGAGCACGCCGCCGGGCTGCGGCTGCGCCCGATCCTGATGACCACCGCGGCCATGGTGCTCGGCGTGATGCCGCTGATCACCGCCACCGGCGCCGGCGCGGTCAGCCGTTTCAACATGGGCCTGGTGATCGCCGCCGGTCTGTCCATCGGCACGCTGTTCACCCTGTTCGTCGTCCCGGCGATGTACATGCTGATCGGCGCCGATCACCACGCCGAGGCGCGCGCCAAGGCACTGCGCGACGCGGAGGCCGCCGAGCACCACGGCGCGACGCCGGCGGAATCTGGCCATTCGGCCTGATATCAGGCCGCGGAACGAATGCACCCGCGCCATCCGGCGCGGGTTTTTTTGCCAGCGCGAACGGTCTCGGACCGCCGCGCGCGGCTGCGGTATTCACTGGAACTGGAATTCCAGGAAGGCCCGGTTGATGTTCTTGCGATTGAGCGGATCGGCGTTGTCGAGCTTGCGGAACGCCGCGGGAGTCGCCGCGTCGAGCCGGTTCACCGTCTTCTCCAGGTCGTCCATGTTCTCCGCGGCGGGCTTGACCTCGCGGACCAGCCAGTCGAGGTAGTCGCCCGTCTGCGCCTGCGCCTGCGCCAGCGTGCAGGGCCGGCCATGGCCGGGCACGATGATGTCGGGCTTGAGCGTGGCAGCGAAGGTCTTGAACGTCTGCGCCCATTGATCGACCCGGCTGCCGTTGTCGAGCACGCCCAGCATGCGATCGACGAAGACCAGATCGCCGGCAAACGCGATGCGTTGCCCGGGCAGCCACACCACGGCGTCGCCGGGGAAATGACCCGTTCCGAAATGCCGCAGCTCGACCTCCACGCCGCCGAGGGTGAGTTTCGCCGCGCTGCCGGGCAGCGGATCGGGGCTGGTCAGCGGCGTGAACGTCTCGGCACCCTGGCCGAACTGCATCCTGAGCGACTGCATCTCCTGCGCCGCGTTGGCCTGCTCGACCTTCACGGTGGCCTGCAGGGCGATGATCCGGGCGCCGCGCGCCGCGAACCAGGCATTGCCCAGCCAGCGATGATCCTGGCTGCCGGTGTTGATCACCCAGCGCACCGGCTTGTCGGTGACCGTGCGCAGGGCCTCGTCGATCAGCTTCGCGCCGGCGTCGC
>JAKAIB010000150.1 GCA_021814605.1 Pseudomonadota bacterium
CTGGGCGACGGCCATGCCCGCAGCGTGCGCAAGGACTGCGCCGCGGTCATCCTGTGGTGCGCCGAGAAAGCCACCTGGATGGCCGGCGAGGGCATCCAGGTGTTCGGAGGCAACGGCTACATCAACGAGTTCCCGCTGGGCCGGCTGTGGCGCGACGCCAAGCTGTACGAGATCGGCGCCGGCACCTCGGAGATCCGCCGCATGCTGATCGGCCGGGAACTGTTCGCGGAAACGGCGTGAGCCACGCCAGCGTCACGCCGCGGGTGCCGTGGCGCAGACCGGCTGCGCCCGCGGCGTTTGTTGGCGTGCGGGATAGCGCAGGGCCGCCCCAGGTGTTCCCCGCCCCCTCGGGGGCCAGGCGGCGCGCTGCTCCGGCGTGGGGGCTGTTTTCAGGCGGGCTGCGGCTGCGCCTGGGTGTGCAGGCCGGCGGCATCGAGCGCGGCGTCCAGCCGACCCACCGCGGCGGCCACGTCGGCCCACTTGTCCAGGCCGAACAGCCCGATGCGGAAGCTCTTGTAGTCCGGCCCTTCGTCCAGCGCCAGCGGCACGCCCGCGGCGATCTGCACCCCGGCGGCGGCGAATTTCCTGCCGGTCTGGATGTCGGGGTCGGTCGTGAAGCCGACCACCACGCCGGGGGCCTCGAACCCGGGTGCAGCGACGCTGGCAATGCCGCGGCGGGCGAAGCTGTCACGCACCGCGCGGCCCAGCGCGATCTGCTGCTCGCGCAGCCTGGGCAGGCCACGGTCGAAGGCTTCGCGCATCACGTCGCGCACCTGCGCCAGCGCGTCGGTGGGCATGGTGGCGTGGTAGGCGTGGCCGCCGTTCAGGTAGGCCTGCATGATCTGGTGCCATTTCTTCAGGTCGCAGGAGAAGCTGTCGCTCTGGGTCGACTCCAGCCGCTCGGCGGCACGGTCGTTCAGCATCACCAGCCCGCAGCACGGTGGGCCGCTCCAGCCCTTCTGCGGGGCGGACACCAGGACGTCGACGTTGCACGCCGCCATGTCGACCCACATGGCGCCGGAGGCGATGCAGTCGAGCACGAACAGTCCGCCGACCTCGCGGGTGGCGGCGCCCACGGCCTGCAGGTAGCCGTCGGGCAGCATCATGCCGGCGGAGGTTTCGACGTGCGGGGCGAACACCACGGCCGGGCGCTCGCGGCGGATGGCGGCGACCACCTCGTCGACCGGCGCGGGCGCGAACGGCGCCTGCATGCCCACACCGCTGCGGCGCGCCTTGCAGACGGTGACGCTGGCCGGGTCGGTGAGCCGGCCCTGCTCGATGATCTGCGTCCAGCGGTAGCTGAACCAGCCGTTGCGCACGATCACCACCTTGCCGCCCTGGACGTACTGGCGGGCCACCGCTTCCATGCCGAAGCTGCCGCTGCCGGGAACGATGACCGCATGTTGCGCGCCGTAGGCCTGGCGCAGCATGCCGGACAGGTCGCGCATGACTTGCTGGAAGCGCTGCGACATGTGGTTCAGCGCGCGGTCGGTGTAGACCACCGAATAGTCGAGCAGTCCGTCGGGATCGACGTTCGGAAGCAGTCCGGGCATGGTGCGTCTCCTGGGGTTCGGGCCGGCCAGCGTGCCGGCAAGGCCCGGCAAAGCCTAGCACGGCGCCACGGTTCGGGCAGGGCGGTTGGCCCTGTCGCGATGGCGGACTTACAGTGCGCACGGTGACCGCCATTTTGGGCCGACGATGAACCAGTTTCCCCACCGTCTCGATTCGGACATCGCCTTCGCCATCGCCCGGGCGATGCTGCAGGGCTTCAACCGCCACTACCGGCTGTTCCGCCAGGTCAGCGCGGCGGCCAAGCAGCGTTTCGAGAACGCCGACTGGGCCGGTCAGCAGAAGGCGCAGCGCGACCGCATCGCCTTCTACGACCAGCGCGTCGACGAGAGCACCGAGCGGCTGCAGCGCGAGTTCGACGCCGGTTCCCAGCCGATGGAGGTATGGCAGCAGGCCAAGCTGCACTACATCGGGCTGCTGACCAACCACCACCAGCCGGAGCTGGCCGAGACCTTCTTCAACTCGGTGACCACCAAGATCCTGCGGCGCGAGCATTTCAACAACGAATTCCTGTTCGTGCGCCCGGCGGTGTCGACCGAGTACATCGAGAACGAGGAGCCGGCGGCCAAGCCGACTTTCCGCGTCTACTACCCGCACACCCATGCGCAGCTCCACACCTGCCTGCGCCGCGCGATCGAGAACTTCCAGCTCGAACGCCCGTTCGAGGACCTGGACCGCGACGTCGCCAACGTGCTTCGCGAGGTGCAGCACCGCTTCGGCAGCGACATCCGGCTGCGGACGAACTTCCAGATCCAGATGCTCGACTCGCTGTTCTACCGGAACAAGGGGGCATACGCCGTCGGCAAGGTGATCAATGGTTTCACCGAATTCCCGCTGGCGCTGCCCATCCTGCACAACGACCGCGGCCAGCTCTACGTCGACACCGCGCTGCTGAGCGAGGACGACATGCTGCTGCTGTTCTCGTTCGCCCGCGCCTACTTCCTGGTCGAGATGGAGATCCCGTCGGCCTACGTGCAGTTCCTGCGCAGCCTGATGCCGCGCAAGCCGCGCGCCGAGCTGTACAGCGCGCTCGGGCTGGCCAAGCAGGGCAAGACGCTGTTCTACCGCGACTTCCTCTACCACCTGCGGCATTCGAGCGACCAGTTCACCGTCGCGCCGGGGATCAAGGGCATGGTGATGGTGGTGTTCACCCTGCCGTCGTTCCCGTTCGTGTTCAAGGTGATCAAGGACTTCTATCCACCGCAGAAGGACACGACGCGCGAGAAGATCAAGGACAAGTACCTGCTGGTCAAGCAGCACGACCGCGTCGGCCGCATGGCCGAGACGCTGGAATATTCCAACGTCGCGTTCCCGCGGTCGCGGTTCTCGCCCGAGCTGGTCGCCGAGATCGAGACCTTCTGCCCGTCGCAGCTGGAATTCGACGGTGACACCATCATCATCCGCCACTGCTACATCGAGCGCCGGATGATCCCGCTCAACATCTACCTGCAGGAAGCCGACGACGAGCAGCTCGACGCCGCAGTGGAGGAATATGGCAACGCGATCAAGGACCTGGTCGCCGCCAACATCTTCCCCGGCGACATGCTGTGGAAGAACTTCGGCATCACCCGCCACGGCAAGGTGGTCTTCTACGACTACGACGAGATCGAGTACATCACCGACTGCAACTTCCGCCGGATTCCGCCGCCGCGCAACGAGGAGGACGAGATGGCGGCCGAGCCGTGGTACGCGGTCGGCCCGCACGACGTGTTTCCCGAGACCTTCGGCGAGTTCCTGCTGGGCAACCCCAAGGTGCGCGCGGCGTTCATGCGGCACCACGCCGACCTGCTCGACGTGACGTTCTGGCAGGAGCACCAGAGCCGCATCCGCGAGGGCTACCTGTACGACGTGTTCACCTACGACGTGTCGCGGCGCTTCCGCGTCCGCGGCGCTCCCGGCGCCCCGAGCGTCAATCCGCAAACTCCTCATTCCGAACTGGAGGCCACATGAAGTCCGATCCGATCGTCATCGTTTCCGCCGCGCGCACCCCCATCGGCGGGCTGCTCGGCGACTTCGCCGGCGTGCCCGCCTGGGAACTCGGCGCCACGGCCATCGCCGCTGCGGTGCAGCGCGCCGGAGTCGAGCCCGCCGCGGTCGACGAGGCGCTGATGGGCAACTGCCTGATGGCCGGGCAGGGCCAGGCGCCGGCGCGCCAGGCCGCGCTCAAGGCCGGGCTGCCGCAGTCCACCGGCGCGGTCACGCTGTCCAAGATGTGCGGCTCGGGCATGCGGGCGATGATGTTCGCCCACGACATGCTGGCCGCGGGCACCGCCTCGGTGATGGTGGCCGGCGGGATGGAGAGCATGACCAACGCGCCGCACCTCGCCTTCGTCCGCAAGGGGGTCAAGTACGGTCTGACCCAGTTCTACGACCACATGGCGCTCGACGGCCTGGAGGACGCCTACGACCGCGGCAAGGCGATGGGCGTGTTCGCCGAGTCCTGCGTCGACAAGTACGGGTTCACCCGCGCCGAGATGGACGCCTTCGCCATCGCGTCGACCGAGCGCAGCAAGCGCGCCAACGAGGACGGCAGCTTCGACTGGGAGATGGCGCCCGTCACCATCGCCGGCCGCGGCGGCGAGGTGCAGGTCGGCCGCGACGAGCAGCCGTTCAAGGCCAAGCTCGACAAGATCCCCGGACTCAAGCCGGCGTTCAAGAAGGACGGCAGCATCACCGCGGCGACCTCGTCGAGCATTTCCGACGGCGCCGCCGCGCTGGTGCTGATGCGCCAGTCCACCGCCGACAAGCTGGGCCGCACCCCGGTGGCGCGCATCGTGTCGCATGCGGTGCACGCCCAGGCGCCCGAGTGGTTCACCACGGCGCCGGTCGGCGCCATCGCCAAGGTGCTGGACAAGGCCGGCTGGCAGGCGGGCGACGTCGGGCTGTGGGAGGTCAACGAAGCCTTCGCCGCAGTCACGATGGCGGCGATGCGCGAGTACAAGCTGCCGCACGAGATCGTCAACGTCCACGGCGGCGCGGTGGCGCTGGGTCATCCGATCGGTGCCTCGGGCGCGCGCATCGTCGTCACCCTGCTCGGCGCGATGCGGCAGCGGGGCGTGAAGCGCGGGGTCGCGGCGCTGTGCATCGGCGGCGGCGAGGCCACCGCGATGGCCGTCGAACTGGCCTGAGCACGCCATGCTGCTGTCCGACGACCATCGCATGATCCGCGACGCGGTGCGCGACTACGCGCAGGCCGAGATCGCGCCGCACGCCGCCGGCTGGGCGCGCGATGCGCATTTCCCGCGCGAGGCGCTGGACGGTCTCGCCGCGCTGGGCTGCCTGGGGATCGCCGTTCCTGCCCAATGGGACGGCGCCGGGCTCGACTACCTGGCGCTGGCGCTGGCGATCGAGGAGATCGCCGCCGCCGACGGCGCGACCAGCACCATCGTCAGCGTCAACAACTGCCCGGTCTGCTCCATCCTGCTCGCCTGGGGCAGCGACGCGCAGAAGGACCGCTGGCTGCGGCCCGTGGCCCGTGGCGAGACGATCGGGGCGTTCGCGCTGACCGAGCCGCAGGCGGGGTCGGACGCCTCCAACCTGCGCACCACGGCACGACTGGATGGCGACCATTACGTCATCGACGGCGTCAAGCAGTTCATCACCAGCGGCCGCAACGGCGGGGTGGCGATCGTGCTCGCGGCGACCGACCGCGCCGCCGGCAAGAAGGGCATCAGCGCCTTCATCGTGCCGACCGACACACCGGGCTACATCGTCGAGCGCATCGAGGACAAGACCGGGCAGACGGCGTCGGACACCGCGCAGATCCGCTTCGACGGCTGTCGCGTGCCGGTGGGCAACCGCATCGGCGCCGAGGGGGAGGGCTACCGCATCGCCTTGTCCGGGCTGGAGGGCGGGCGCATCGGCATCGCGTCGCAGTCGGTCGGCATGGCGCGCGCCGCGTTCGAGGCGGCGCTGCGCTATGCGCGCGAGCGCACCGCCTTCGGCAAGCCGCTGTTCGAGCACCAGGCGGTGCAGTTCCGCCTGGCCGAGATGGCGATGCAGATCGAGTCGGCGCGGCAGCTCGTGTGGCACGCCGCCAGCCTCAAGGACGCCGGACAGCCCTGCCTGAAGGAAGCGGCGATGGCCAAGCTGCATGCCAGCCAGATGGCCGAGGCCGTATGCAGCGCGGCGATGCAGATCCACGGCGGCTACGGCTACGTCGCCGATTTTCCGGTCGAGCGCATCTGGCGCGACGTCCGGGTTTGCCAGATCTACGAAGGCACCAGCGACGTGCAGAAAATGCTCATCGCCCGTGCGCTCTGAACGCGGAGGAACGCCATGCCCGTCAGTCCCATCGTCGTGTTCTTCGACTTTTCGTCGCCGTACTCCTATCTCGCGGTGAGCCAGATCGAGGCGATCGCCGCGCGCCACCTGCGCGACATCGAATGGGTGCCGGTGCTGCTCGGCCCGGTGTTCGAGAAGACCGGCGCCCGGCCGCTGGTGGAGCAGCCGCTCAAGGGCGACTACGCGCGGATCGACATCCCGCGCTCGGCGCGGTTCTACCGGGTTCCGTACCACCACCCCGATCCGTTCCCGATCGCGACCGTCCAGGCCGCGCGGGTGCTGATCGGGCTGCAGCAGGAGGACAGCCGGCACGCGGTGCCCTGGCTGCACGCCTGCTTCGGCGCGTACTTCGTCCACAACCGCAACATCGCCGAGCTGCCGGTGCTCGAAGCCATCGCCGCCGAGATCGGGCTGTCGGCGGGCAGCGTGGCGCGCTACACCGCCGATCCGGCGATCAAGGCGCGGCTGCGCGCCAACGTCGAGCGCGCGCTGGCCGCGGGGATGTGCGGGGCGCCGTTCATCGTGATCGACGAACAGCCGTTCTGGGGCGTCGACCGGCTGCCGCAGGTCGAGGCCTGGCTGGACCGCGGCGGGTTCTGACCGCAGCGGCCGGGAGCGCGGGGCCGCCCGGTCCCCCTGCTCTGCAGACGCACAATCGGGCACCGACCCGCGCGCAGATCGCGGGATGACACATCGAGGGAGACCCTGCCATGACGACGACCGAAGTGCTGACCCGCAGCTATTCCTGCGGCACGACGCAGCAGCCGCTGATCACCCAGACGCTGGGTGACTTCTTCGACCAGATGGCCGCGCGCCAGGGGGAGCATGACGCGCTGGTGTCGCGCCACCAGAACCGGCGCCTCAGCTATGCCGGTCTCAAGCGCGAGGTCGACCGGCTCGGCAGCGCGATGCTGCGCAGCGGGCTGCAGAAGGGCGACCGCGTCGGCATCTGGGCGCACAACTGCGTCGAATGGGTGCTGATGCAGCTGGCCACGGCCAAGGTCGGGATCATCCTGGTCAACATCAATCCGGCGTACCGCACCGCCGAGGTGGAATACGCGCTGAACAAGGTCGGCTGCAAGGCGCTGGTCACGATGACCACCTTCCGCACCAGCGACTACCTGGCGATGCTGCGCGAGCTGGCGCCCGAGTCGCGCAGCGACCTTCCCGGCCTGCTGCGCGCCGCGCGGCTGCCCGACCTGCGGCTGATCGTCCACCTCGGTGCGCAGGAGGAGGCCGGGATGCTGCGGTTCGACGACTGGATCGCGCAGGGCGACCCGGCCGATCCGGCGGTGGCCGCGGCCGCGGCCGGACTCGAAGCGCACGAGCCCATCAACATCCAGTTCACCAGCGGCACCACCGGCTTCCCCAAGGGCGCGACGCTGACCCACAGCAACATCCTGAACAACGGCTACTTCATCGGCGAGGCGATGCGGCTGACCGCCGCCGACCGCCTGTGCATCCCGGTGCCGCTGTACCACTGCTTCGGCATGGTGCTCGGCAACCTCGCCTGCTTCACCCATGGCGCGACCATCGTCTACCCCAACGACGCCTTCGATCCGCTGCTGACCCTGCAGGCGGTGCAGGACGAGCGCTGCACCGGGCTGCACGGCGTGCCGACCATGTTCATCGCCATGCTCGACCATCCGCGCTTCCCGGAGTTCGACCTGTCGACGCTGCGCACCGGCATCATGGCCGGCAGCCCCTGCCCGATCGAGGTGATGAAGCGGGTGGTGCGCGACATGCACCTGTCGGAGATCACCATCGCCTACGGCATGACCGAGACCGCCCCGGTGAGCTGCCAGAGTTCGACCGACACCCCGCTCGACAAGCGGGTGAGCACCGTCGGCACGGTGCAGCCGCACCTGGAAGTCCAGATCGTCGATCCGCAGACCGGCGCGGTCGTGCCGCCCGGCACGCCCGGCGAACTGTGCACCCGTGGCTATTCGGTGATGCACGGCTACTGGGCGGCTCGAAAAACCTGGCGGTCTCGCGGCGGTGCGGGCATGATGTGGTCGAGTTGATGTGACAAGGGGATGGCGGTGATCAAGGTCAGTCTGTTCGCGGAGCAAGAGCGCGAGACGAAGCTGGA
>JAKAIB010000003.1 GCA_021814605.1 Pseudomonadota bacterium
CATCGTGGCGGCGGAGAGCACCTACGGCGTCATCGCGCAGGCGATCGGCGGCGACCGTGTCACCGTCGACAGCCTGGTGCGCAATCCCAACGTCGATCCGCATCAGTTCGAGGCGACGCCGCAGACGGCGCGCCGGGTGGCGGGGGCGCGCATCGTGCTGCTCAACGGTCTGGGCTACGACCAGTGGATGGTCAAGCTGCTCGCCGCGAACCCGGCCGCGGGCCGGCAGGTGGTCGAGGCGGCGACGCTCGATCCCGGCTTGATCAGCACGGACCGGAATCCGCACGTGTTCTACGATCCGCGCGTCGCATTGCGCGTCGCGACCCGGCTGGCCGATCTTCTGAAGGTGGATGACCCGACGCATGCCGCCGTGTATGCCGCCAATCTGCGCCGCTTCGTGGCCGACCTGGCCCGGGTCGACGCCGCTGTGGCGCAGCTGCGCCGGCAGCATCCCGGGCTGCGCGTCACGGCAACCGAGCCGGTGTTCGGCTACATGGTGCGCCAGCTCGGCTGGAGCAACGAAGGCGAAGCGTTCCAGATCAACGTGATGAACGATACCGAGCCGTCGCCGGCCGAGGTGGTGCGGTTCGAATCGGCGCTGCGCCAGCGCCGGGTCGCGCTGCTGATCTACAACCACCAAGTGACCGATCCGCTGGCCCAGCGCATGCGCGCCATCGCCGCCGAGTCGGGCGTGCCGACCGTCGGGGTCGACGAGTTCGTGCCGCCGAAAACCGGGTACGTCCAGTGGCTGCTGCAGACCTTGCAGGCGGTCGGGCGAGCACTGGACGGCGCGGCACGATGACGCCGGAACATCAGGCAGGCGCCGACGGCTGGGCCGTCGAGACGAGCGAGCTGCGCTGCGGAATCGGCGGCCGATCCGTGCTCGATGGCATTCATCTGCGCATCCCGCTGGGCAGCTTCGTCGGGGTGTTCGGCAGCAACGGCGCCGGGAAGACCACGCTGTTCCGTTCGCTGCTCGGGCTGGAACCGCTGCAGGGCGGGCGGTTGCGGCTGCTCGGCCGGGACGGCGTCGCGGCGCGGACCCAGGTCGGTTACGTCGCCCAACGCGATCCGCCGGGAGCCGACAGCTTCCTGAGCGTGCGCAGCTATGTCGCCGCTGCATGGCAGGCCGAGCGTTGGGGGTTCGGCGATGCGGGCCGCGCCGACGCGGTTGCCGCAGCGCTGCAGTCGATGGAGGTCGACGACCTGGCCGACCGGCCGATGGACGCGCTGTCGGGTGGCCAGCGCCAACGGGTGCGCATCGCCCAGGCGCTGGTCAATCCGGTGCGCATGCTGCTGCTCGACGAGCCGCTTGCCAACCTCGATCCGCAGGCGCAGCAGCGCATCCTGGAGGTGGCGCGGCGGCTGTGCAGCGAGCGCGGATTGACGGTGCTGATGACGGCCCACGACATCAATCCGCTGCTGCCGCACATGGACCGGGTGCTCTACCTCGCGAACGGCAAGGGTCTGCTCGGTCGCGTCGACGAGGTGGTCAACGCGCCCAGCCTGAGCGCCCTCTACGGGTTGCCGATGGCGGTTGCGCGCGACGGCGGCTATGTCTTCATCCACCCGGCGGGCGGATTCATGGCCGAGGGCGCGGCGCATTGCGGGCACGACCACGCGGCGCCGGAGTCCGGGGAGGCCGAATGATCCTCGGCCTCGAATACGCCTTCATGCGCCATGCCGTGGCGGCCGGCAGCGCCATCGCGCTGCTCGGTGCCGCGGTGGGCTACTTCGTCACGCTGCGTCGCCAGGCCTTTGCCGCGCATGCGTTGTCGCACGTCGGCTTCGCCGGTGCCGCCGGGGCGATCCTGCTCGGACTGAGTCCGTACCTCGGTTTGTTCGCGTTCACGCTTGCAACCGGCCTGGCGCTGGCCTTGACCGGCCGGCGGTTGCGGCAGCGGGATGTCGGCATCGGCATGGTGCTGATGTTCGCCCTCGGACTGGGCGTGCTGTTCCTCAATCTGTACACGGCCAACGCGCAGTCGGCGATGAGCATCCTGTTCGGCAGCATCGTCGGGGTGACCGCCGCCCAGGCCTGGCTGTCGCTGGCAGTTGCAGGCGGCGGGCTCGCCGTGCTCGCGGCGCTGTATCGGCCGCTGTGCTACGCCAGCCTGGATCCCGAGGGCGCGCGGGCGCGCGGCATCGACGTCCGTATCCTCGACCTGCTGTTCATCGCCCTGGTCGCGCTGACCGTGGCGATCGCCGTGCCGATCATCGGTGCGCTGCTGATCTTCGGCCTGCTGATCGGTCCGCCCGCCGCGGCGCAGGCTGTCAGCCGCAGCATCGGCGGCGGCATCGCCTGGGCGATGGCGTTCGGCCTGGGACTGACCTGGGCCGGGCTCGCCGGGGCCTACGCAGTCGGCTATCCGGCGAGCACGTGGATCGCGTCGCTGAGCTTCGCGCTTTATCTGCTGGCGCAGGGCTGGCGCCGGCTGCACGGGTCAACGGCGCACTGATTCGCGCAGGAGCCGGTGGATCGCCGCGGCACAGGCGGTCATCACGGCGACTGCGGCGAGCCCCCAGGCGATGCTGCCCGATCGCGCTCCATGGGCTCGTCCGGCGCAACCCAGGGCCAGTCCTTCGGCGGCCAGCCCGGCGATGCCGAGCAGCAGCAGGATCCAGGTGAATCGGGTACGGATGCCGAATCCGGCGATCATCAGCAGCGCGAACAGCGCCGCCGGCAGCCCGGCCCAGACGGCGACCCCTTCGAACAGCATCGCGCAGCTGGCCATCGTTCAGCGGAGCAGGGGGCACTGCGGCGCGCGGCGCCTCATGTCGCCCTGGCGTAGGTCACGAAGTGGTAGGCCCAGCCGTCGGGCGAGACGTGGCTCTCGCGTGCGGTCTCGACGAACGCCGTGCGGTCCCAGTCGGGAAACCGCGTGTCGCCGGGAAAATCGTGGTCGATTTCGGTGAGCTGGAGTTCGTCGGCGAGCGGCAGCGCCTGCGCGTAGAGCTGCGCACCGCCGATCACGAACGCCTGCGCATCGGCGGCGACGAGCGCCAGCGCCGCGGGCAGCGACGTGGCATGCTCGGCGCCTTCGGCGTGCCAGCCCGGATCGCGGCTGATCACGATGCTGCGGCGGCCGGGCAGCGGACGGCCGAGCGAGTCCCAGGTGCGGCGCCCCATCAGCATCGCATGCCCCATGGTGAGGCGCCTGAAATGCTGCAGGTCGGCGGCGAGGTGCCAGGGCATGCGGCCGTCGCGGCCGATGATGCCGTTGCGTGCGACCGCGGCGATGAGCACGAGCCGGGTCATGGCTCAGACCGCGACCGGCGCCTTGATCGCCGGATGATGCTGGTAGTCGCGCAGGATGAAGTCGTCGTAGCGGTAGTCGGACAGGCTCTCCGGCCTGCGCGCGAAATCCAGCGTCGGATAGGGGAAGGGGTCGCGCGCGAGTTGCTCGCGCACCTGGTCGAAGTGGTTGGTGTAGAGGTGGCAGTCGCCGCCGGTCCAGACGAAGTCGCCGGGGAGCAGGTCGGCCTGCTGCGCCATCATCAGCGTGAGCAGCGCGTAGCTGGCGATGTTGAAGGGCACGCCGAGGAAGATGTCGGCGCTGCGCTGGTAGAGCTGGCAGCTCAGCCGGCCGGGCTCGCCGGGATTGCGCGGCGGGCCGACGTAAAACTGGAACATCGCGTGGCACGGAGGCAGCGCCATGTCGGGGATCTGCGCCACGTTCCAGGCGCTCACCAGGATGCGGCGGGAATCGGGCTGGGTGCGGAGCAGTTGCAGCGCCTGCGCGATCTGGTCGACGGTCGCGTCCGGATGCCCGGGCGTCGGTGCCGGCCACGACCGCCACTGCACGCCATAGATCGGGCCGAGATCGCCATCGGCGCGCGCCCACTCGTCCCAGATGGTCACGCCGTGCTGCTGCAGCCAGCGGACGTTCGATTCGCCGCGCAGGAACCACAGCAGCTCGTAGGCGACGCTCTTGAAATGCACCCGCTTGGTGGTGATGAGCGGAAAGCCGGCCGACAGGTCGAAGCGCATCTGGTGGCCGAACACGCTGCGCGTGCCCGTGCCGGTGCGGTCGGTCTTGTCCAGGCCGTGCTGGTAGACGTGGCGCATCAGATCTTCGTAGGGGGTCGGGATCGGGGTCATGCTGCGGATCGGGTTCGGGTCGTCAGGGGGGATACTATCGGTTTGCCGATGCGCCCGGCCGTCCGGCCCGGCGTCCCCCATTGATTCCAGGAGAACGTTCAGATGCTCAGCGCGACCCCCTTGCGTCCCGATGCCGAGGGCTTCTTCGGCCCGTACGGCGGCCAGCACCTGCCGCCGCACCTCAAGGCCATCATGGACGAGATCGGCAATGCGTACCTCTCGATCCGCGACACCAGCGACTACCGAGACGAGCTTGCCGATCTCTACGCGCATTACGTCGGCCGGCCGAGCCCGATCTACCTGGCGCGGCGCCTGACGGCGCACAGCGGCGGTGCGCGCATCTGGCTCAAGCGCGAGGATCTCAACCACACCGGCGCGCACAAGATCAACCATTGCCTGGGCGAAGCGCTGCTGGCCCGGCACATGGGCAAGACCAAGGTGCTGGCCGAGACCGGCGCCGGCCAGCACGGCGTCGCGCTGGCGACCGCCTGCGCCCTGGTCGGCCTGCCGTGCGAGATCCACATGGGCGCGATCGACATCGCGAAGGAGCATCCCAACGTCACCAAGATGAAGATCCTCGGCGCCAAGGTCGTCAGCGTCGAGCGCGGCACCCGGACGCTCAAGGATGCGGTCGACAGCGCCTTCGACGAGTATCTGCGCGACCCGCAGAACTTCTTCTATGCCATCGGCTCGGTGGTCGGCCCGCATCCCTTCCCGATGATGGTCGCCGACTTCCAGTCGATCGTCGGCCGCGAGGCACGCGAGCAGTTCCCGAAGCAGGCCGGCAAGCTGCCCGACGTGGTGGCGGCCTGCGTCGGCGGCGGCTCGAACGCGATGGGCATCTTCTCCGGATTCCTCGCCGATCCGGGCGTGCGGCTGGTCGGGGTCGAGCCGTCGGGCGTCGGGCGCGACGTGGGCAAGCACGCGGCGACGCTGAGCTACGGCAAGCCGGGGACGCTGCACGGCTTCCACTCCTACCTGCTGCAGGAGATGGCCGAGGGCCAGCCCGATCCGGTGTACTCGATCGCGTCGGGGCTCGACTACCCGGGCGTCGGGCCGCAGCACGCCTACCTCAAGGACAGCGGCCGCGCCGAGTACTACGCCGTGGACGACGCCGGCTGCCTCGATGCCTTCATGACCCTGTCGCGCACCGAAGGCATCATCCCGGCGCTGGAATCGGCGCATGCTGTCGCCTGGGCAATGCAGAACGCCGCGGCGCTCGGCAAGGACGCCGACATCCTGGTCAACCTGTCCGGACGGGGCGACAAGGACGCCGACTTCGTCGCCGACAAGCTCGGTCTCTGAACCGTCGGGCGCCGTCCGGCGTGGTCGAACGGCCAGGGGGCGGTCGGCCTTATTGCATGAACTGCAGCGCGGCCAGGCTGGCGTACAGCCCGCCGCGCGCCATCAGTTCGGCATGGGTTCCCGTGTCGACGATCCGGCCCTGGTCCATCACCACGATGCGATCGGCGCGCTGCACCGTGGCCAGGCGGTGGGCGATGACCAGGGTGGTGCGGTCCTGCATCGCATGCTCCAGGGCAGACTGGACGTCGCGCTCGCTGGCGGCGTCGAGCGCGCTGGTGGCCTCGTCGAGCAGCAGCAGCGGGGCGTTCTTCAGGATGGCTCGGGCAATGCTGATGCGCTGGCGCTGTCCGCCGGACAGCCGCACCCCGCGCTCGCCGAGATAGGTGTCGAAGCCCTGCGGCAGTTCGCGCAGGAAATCCTCGGCCTGCGCCGCGGCGGCGGCGGCGCGCACCTCGGCGACACCGGCGTCGGGGCGGCCATAGCGGATGTTCTCGGCAGCGCTCGCCGAGAAGATCACTGCGTCTTGCGGCACCAGGCCGATGCGCCGGCGCAGCGTCGCAAGGTCGGCCTGGCGCACGTCGATGCCGTCGATGCGGACGCCTCCCTGCTGCGCGTCGTAGAAGCGCAGCAGCAGTTGCAGCACCGTGGTCTTGCCGGCACCGCTCGGGCCGACCAGCGCGACGGTTTCGCCCGGTGCGATCGACAGCGAGAAACCGTCCAGCGCCGGCCGGTCCGGGCGCGAGGGATAGAAGAAGCGCACGTCGTCGAGCGTCACCGCCGATCCGCCGACGGCCGCGGGCAGCGCGAGCGGACGTTCCGGATTGCGCACCGGCGATTCCTCGGCGAGCAGTTCCATCAGCCGCTCGGTCGCGCCGGCAGCGCGCAGCAGATCGCCGAATACCTCGGCCAGCGCGGCCGCCGACCCGGCCACCAGCCCGATGTAGAGCACGGTCTGCCCAAGCGTTCCGGGGCTCATTCGCCCCTGCATGACGGCGAGCGCGCCGAGATACAGGCCGTAGAGGAGCGCGCCGAACAGCGCCACGATGATGAACGCGGTCAGCAGCGCGCGCACCCGGTTGCGCCGGATCGCGGTGCGGAACGCTCCCTCGGCCGAGGCACCGAAGCGCCGTGCCTCGTCGTCCTCGCGCGCGTAGCTCTGCACCACCGGCATCGCCGCCAGCACTTCGGCGGCGATGGCGCTGGCGTCGGCGACGCGATCCTGGCTGGCGCGCGACAGCCGCCGTACCCGGCGGCCGATCACGACCGCCGGCAGCACCACCAGCGCGATCACCACCAGCACGCCGAGCATCAGCCCGGGGTTGGTGACCACCAGCATGGTCATGCCGCCGAGCAGCACCACCGCGTTGCGCAGCCCCATCGAGAAGCTGGTGCCGACGACGGTCTGCACCAGCGTGGTGTCGGTGGTCAGGCGCGAAATCACCTCGCCGGTCTGGGTGTGCTCGAAGAACTGAGGGCTCTGGCGCAGCACGTGGGCATAGACGGCCGAACGCACGTCGGCGGTGACGCGCTCGCCGAGCCAGCTGACCATGTAGAACCGGGCCGCCGAGAACACGCCGAGGGCGACGGCCAGCGCGAACAACCCGGCGAAATGCAGCGCCAGCGCCGGACGGGTGGCACCGGCATGCGCCAGCCCGGCATCGATCAGCCAGCGCAATGCGAGCGGGAAGGCCAGGGTGCTCGACGCCGCCAGCAGCAGGAACAGCAGCGCGAACGCGATGCGGCCGCGATAAGGACGGAGGAACGGCAGCAGGCCGCCGAGCGAGCGGACCGACCGGCCGCGCGTGCGGCTGGGGCTGCCGCCGACGGCTGTCGCGGGGGCGTGGTTTGCGGACATCCGGCGATTACAGCATGCGCCGTGGGCGGCCGGATTGCCGCACGGCAGAATCCCGGCGGATGGGCCGTGCCGGCATGCCCCCGGCAGGGCAGGGATGTCGGGGAACTGGATATAGTTCCAGCATGAATCCAGACGACACGGCGTCGCGTTCCGCGGCGCACCCCCCAGCCGCCGAGATCGTTCCGGGCGATGCGATCCGCATCCGCGGCGCCCGGCAGAACAACCTGCGCAACCTCGATCTCGATATTCCGCTGGGCAAGCTGGTGGTCGTCACCGGCGTATCGGGGTCCGGGAAGAGCTCGCTGGTCTTCGACACCGTCTACGCCGAGGGCCAGCGCCGCTACGTCGAGACGTTCTCGCCGTACGCCCGGCAGTTCCTGGACCGCATGGACCGGCCCCAGGTCGACCGAATCGACGGCATCCTGCCGGCGATCGCCATCGATCAGACCAACCCGGTGCGGACCTCGCGCTCGACGGTCGGGACGATGACCGAGCTGGCCGACCATCTCAAGCTGCTGTTTGCCCGTGCCTCGGCGCTGTATTGCCGGCGGTGCGGCGCGCCGGTGCGGCGCGACACGCCACAGACGATCGCCGCCGACGTCCAGCAACGCTCGATCGACATCGAAAGAGCACGCCTCGCCGCCGAGCCGCCTCAAGGCGAGGGGAGCCCCCTCGGGGGGCAGCGCGGCGGCGACAGCCGTGAGCGCGGTGGCTCACCCGTGCGCGCGGCGGTGCTGTTCGGTGTTCCGGTGCCGTCCGGAATGACCGAGGACGAGATCGTGGCCCAGCTTGCCGCGCAGGGCTACACCCGGATCCTGACGCGGCGGACGACCGCGGCGGGCACCGTGCTCGACGTGGTGCAGGATCGGCTGCGCCTTCCCGCCGACGACACCGCCCGGCTGGTCGAGGCGATCGAGGCGGCGCTGCGGCTGGGACAAGGGCGATTGGCGGTGCAACTGCTCGGCGCGGACGGCGCGGCCGATCCGGCTGCAGTGCCGTGGCGCTACTCGGCCGACCTGCATTGCCCCGATTGCGACATCCACTACCGCGATCCGTCGCCCGGTCTGTTCAGCTTCAACTCGCCGGTCGGCGCCTGCGAGACCTGTCGCGGCTTCGGCCGGGTCATCGGCATCGATCTCGGCCTGGTCGTTCCCGACGGGCGCAAGACCCTGCGCGGCGGCGCGGTCAAGCCGTGGCAGACGCAGAGCTTCGCCGAATGCCAGACCGATCTCGAGCGCTATGCCGCGCCGGCCGGCATCCGGCTCGACGTGCCCTGGGACGCACTGACGCCGCAGGAACGCGGCTGGGTGATCGACGGCGACCCGGACTGGCGCGGCGACTGGCAGCGGCAGTTCTACGGCGTGCGGCGCTATTTCGACTGGCTCGAGAGCCGTGCGTACAAGATGCACGTGCGGGTGCTGCTGTCCAAGTACCGCAGCTACACCGCCTGCCCGTCGTGCGGCGGCGCCCGGCTCAAGACCGAGGCGCTGCTGTGGCGGGTCGGCTCGCGCGAGCAGGCCGAGGCGGCGCTGGGCGACCGGTACGCCCGGTTCCGCCCGGTCGGGGTCGACTGGAACGACGCCGTGCTGGCGCGACTTCCGGGCCTGTCGCTGCACGACGTCAGCTCGCTGCCGATCGAGCGGCTGCGCCGGCTGTTCGCGGCGCTCGACCTGCCGCAGGTCGGCGGCGCCGCGAGCGCCATGCTGCTCGACAATATCCGCGCCCGGCTGCGCTACCTGTGCGACGTCGGGCTGGGCTACCTGACGCTCGACCGGCAATCCCGGACCCTGTCCGGCGGCGAAGTGCAGCGCATCAACCTGACGACCGCGCTCGGTACCGCGCTGACGCAGACGCTGTTCGTGCTCGACGAGCCCTCGATCGGACTGCATCCGCGCGATCTCGACCGGCTCGGCGGCGTGCTGGCCCGACTCAAGGACGCCGGCAATTCGCTGCTGCTGGTCGAGCACGACCCGCAGCTGATGCGTGCGGCCGACTGGATGATCGAGATCGGCCCCGGGCCGGGCGAGCGCGGCGGGCGCATCGTGTTCGAAGGGCCGGTCGGACAGGCGCAGCTTGCCGGCACGCTCACCGGCGAGTACCTTGGCGGCCGCCGCCACGTCACCGATGCACTGCCGCGGCGGCGCGCGCTGGCGCGCGATGCGCAGGGCCGGCTGACTGCGCCGCGGCTGATCGTCGAGGGCGCGCGCGAGCACAACCTGCAGGGCATCGACGTCGAGATCCCGCTGGGCGTCATGGTTGCCGTGACCGGGGTGTCCGGTTGCGGCAAGTCCACGCTGGTCGGCGACGTGCTGCATCCGGCGCTGGCCCGCGCGCTGGGCAAGTCGGCCGAGGCGCCGGGCGCGTTCGACCGGCTGCTCGGCGCGGAGCAGCTGGCCGACGTCGCGCTGGTCGACCAGTCGCCGATCGGCAAGTCGGCGCGGTCCAACCCGGTGAGCTTCGTCGGCGCGTTCGACGGCATCCGTGCACGATTCGCCGCGTTGCCGGTGGCGCGCGAGCGCGGCTACACCGCGGGGACGTTCAGTTTCAACAGCGGCGACGGCCGTTGCCCGACCTGCGGCGGGTCGGGGTTCGAACACGTCGAGATGCAGTTCCTGTCCGACGTCTACCTGCGCTGCCCCGACTGCGACGGCAAGCGCTACCGCCCCGAGGTGCTCGAGTTGCGGCTGCCGGGCGCGGCAGGGGGCGAATCCGACGGCCCGAACATCGCCGACGTCCTCGACCTGACCGTGGCGCAGGCGCTGGAGCGCTTTCGCGGCGAGGCCGACATCGTCCGCCCGCTGCAGGCGCTGGCCGACGTCGGCCTCGACTACCTGCGGCTCGGCCAGCCGACGCCCACGTTGTCGGGCGGCGAGGCGCAGCGGCTCAAGCTCGCCGGCTTCCTCGCCGAGGCGACCAAGGGGCGCGCCGGACTGGCCCGCAAGGGAACCCTGTTCCTGTTCGACGAGCCGACCACGGGGCTGCATTTCGAGGACATCGCGCGGCTGCTGCGGGCGTTGCGCAAACTGGTCGATGCCGGCCATGGGGTGCTGGTGATCGAACACAACCTCGACGTCATCGGTGCCTGCGACTGGGTGATCGATCTCGGACCCGAAGGCGGCGACGCCGGGGGGCGGCTGGTCTTCGCCGGACCGCCCGACGCGCTGGAAGCGTGCGCCGCGTCGCACACCGGGCAGGCACTGGCGCGTGACCGGGCGCAGCGGACGTCGCCGGACGCGGCCAATGCGCCGGCCTGGCAGATCGCAGCCGAGCCCGCGGCGGGCTATGCGGCCGGAGGCCCGGGCGACGACGAGCCGGCCGGGCCGCACCTGGCGAGCGCGCTGCGTGCCGGCAAGGCCGGATTCATCGCCATCCGCCAGGCGCGCGAACACAACCTGCGCGCGGTCGACGTCGACATTCCGCGGGGCCGGATGACCGTGGTCACCGGCGTCTCGGGGTCCGGCAAATCGACGCTGGCGTTCGACGTGCTGTTCACCGAGGGGCAGCGGCGCTACCTGGAATCGATCAACGCCTACGCCCGCCAGTTCGTCCAGCCGGCCGCGCGGCCCGACGTCGAGGCCATCGTCGGCATTCCGCCGACGGTGGCGATCGAGCAGCGCACCAGCCGCGGCGGTCGCAAGAGCACGGTCGGCACGCTGACCGAGGCCTACCACTTCCTGCGGCTGATCTACGCCAAGTGCGGCACGCAGTACTGCCCGGACTGCGACATTCCGATCCAGCCGCAGAGCCCGCAGTCGATCGCCGCGCAGCTGCTGCGCGACTGGCGCGGCCGGCATGTCGGGCTGCTGGCACCGCTGGTGGTGCAGCGCAAGGGCTACTACACCGACCTGGCCGCCTGGGCCAAGGGCAAGGGCTACACGCACCTGCGGGTGGACGGCGAATTCGTGCCGACCGCACCCTGGCCGCGGCTCGACCGGTTCAAGGAACACAGCATCGAGCTGCCGGTGGGCGACCTGATCGTGCGGCCGGACAACGAGGGCGCGCTGCGCGAGCTGCTCGACCAGGCGCTGGCCTTCGGCAAGGGCACGGTGCTGGTGCTCGGGCCGCTCGACGGCCTCGACGCCGCGTTGGCCGGATCGCAGCCGGCCCCGGCGATGCGCAGCCTGCTGCTGTCGACCAAGCGCGCCTGCCCGGGGTGCGGTCGCAGCTTCCGCGAGCTCGATCCGCGGCAGTTCTCGTACAACTCGCCGACCGGCTGGTGCCCGACCTGCTTCGGCACCGGCGAACTGCTCGAAGGTTTCGATGCCAGCCAGAGCGGCGAGGAGGCGGGCTGGGTCGACCCCGAGGCCGATCCTGCCGCGATGCCGCGCGGGCGCGGCCGCGGTGCCGCTCGGACAACCGCGCCCCTTGCCGATCGCACCTGCCCGGACTGCCTCGGGGCGCGACTGAACCGCGACAGCCTCGCGGTGCGCTTCCGCGAGCGCTCGATCGCCGCGCTTGCGGCACTCGACGTCGACACGGCGGCGGAGTGGTTCGCCGGGCTCGCGCTCAGTGCGCGCGAGGCCGAGATCGTGCGCGACGCGCTGAGCGAGATCCGCGGTCGGCTGGCGTTCATGCGCCACGTCGGGTTGGGCTACCTCGGCATCGACCGCGCCGCACCGACGCTGTCAGGCGGCGAAGCGCAGCGCATCCGGCTGGCCGCGCAGCTTGGCAGCAACCTGCGCGGCGTCTGCTACGTGCTCGACGAGCCGACCATCGGCCTGCATCCACGTGACAACCGCATCCTGCTCGACGCGCTCGACAGCCTCAAGTCCAAGGGGAACACGCTGGTCGTGGTCGAGCACGACGAGGACACCATGCGCCGCGCCGACCACCTGATCGACATCGGCCCCGGAGCCGGCCGGCGCGGCGGCCAGGTCGTCGCCAGCGGCACCCTGGCCGAGTTGCTGCAGCATCCGGACTCGACCACGGCGCGCTACCTGCGCGAGCCGCTGCCCTGGCCGCTGCAGCCGCGGCCGGCCACCGACGCGGCGACGCCGGCCATCGTGCTGCACGGCGCGCATCTGCACAACCTGCAGGGGGTGAGCGCGCGGTTTCCGCGCGGCCGGCTGAGCGTGGTCACCGGCGTATCGGGCTCGGGCAAGTCGACGCTGGCGCGCGAGGTGCTGCTGCCGGCGCTGCGGCAGCGGCTTGCGGGCGACGCGGGCGAGCCGGACACCGCCGCGGACCTGACCGGCTGGGAGGGTGTCGAGCGCGTGCTCGAAGTCGACCAGACGCCGATCGGCAAGACGCCGCGATCCTGCGCCGCGACCTACCTCGGCATCTGGGACGGCATCCGCCGGTTGTTCGCCGACACCCAGGAGGCGCGCATCCGCGGCTATTCCGCCAGCCGCTTCTCGTTCAACACCGGTGCCGGCCGCTGCCCGATCTGCGAAGGGCAGGGCGCGGTCAAGGTGGCGATGAACTTCCTTCCCGACGTGACGGTTCCCTGCCCCGAATGCGACGGGCTGCGGTTCAACCCGGAAACGCTTGCGGTGCAACTGCGCGGGCGCAACGCCGGCGAGGTGCTGGCGATGGCGGTCGACGAGGCGGTCGAGTTCTTCGGCGCTCACCGCAAGATCCACCATGCGCTGCAGCTGCTGCAGGACGTCGGACTGGGTTACCTGCAGCTCGGCCAGCCCAGCCCGTTCCTGTCCGGCGGTGAGGCGCAGCGCATCAAGCTGGTCACCGAACTGGCGACGGCCGGGACGCGGCCGACGGTGTACGTGCTCGACGAACCGACCGTCGGGTTGCACAAGTCCGACACCGAGAAGCTGATCCGGGTGCTGCACCGGCTCACCGACGGCGGCCACACCGTGGTGGTGATCGAGCACGACCTGGACATGATGGCCAATGCCGACTGGCTGATCGACCTCGGCCCGGAGGGCGGCAGCGGCGGCGGCCGGCTGGTGCTGCAGGGCGAGGTGGCGCGGTTCCTGCGGCGGGATGCCCCTGGTCACACGGCGCAGGCGCTGCGGCAGACGCTCGACCGCGCTTCCGCGACGGCGGTGTGAGGGAACTCTTATGTCATATACAAGACTTGACCGCTCGGGCACCACTGCGGCATAGAATGCGCGCATCACTCACAGACAGACGGAGCCGTTTCATGGACCAGCATGTACGCATTCCCGCAGGCGAGAAGATCAAGGTCAACCCGGACTTTTCGCTCGACGTCCCCGACCAGCCGATCATTCCCTACATCGAGGGCGACGGTACCGGTTTCGACATTACCCCGGTGATGATCAAGGTGGTCGACGCCGCGGTCGCGAAGGCCTACGGGGGCAAGCGCAAGATCGCCTGGATGGAGATCTTTGCCGGCGAGAAGGCGACCCGGGTCTACGGCCCCGACGTCTGGCTGCCCGAGACCACGCTGCAGATCCTCAAGGACTACGTCGTGTCGATCAAGGGCCCCCTGACCACGCCGGTCGGCGGCGGCATCCGTTCGCTCAACGTCGCGCTGCGGCAGGAGCTCGACCTCTACGTCTGCCTGCGCCCGGTGCGCTACTTCCAGGGCGTGCCGTCGCCGCTGAAGAACCCGGAAAAGACCGACATGGTGATCTTCCGCGAGAACTCGGAAGACATCTACGCCGGCATCGAATGGGCGGCCGAGTCCGACAGCGCGAAGAAGATCGTGAATTTCCTGATCGGCGAGATGGGGGTGAAGAAGATCCGCTTCCCGCAGACCTCGGGCATCGGCATCAAGCCGGTGTCGCGCGAGGGCACCGACCGGCTGGTGCGCAAGGCCATCCAGTATGCGATCGACAACGACCGCAAGTCGGTCACCCTGGTGCACAAGGGCAACATCATGAAGTTCACCGAAGGCGCCTTCCGCGACTGGGGCTATGCCCTCGCGCAGCGCGAATTCGGCGCCCAGCCGATCGACGGCGGCCCGTGGTGCAGCTTCAAGAACCCGAAGACCGGCCGGGACGTCGTGGTCAAGGACATGATCGCGGATGCCTTCCTGCAGCAGATCCTGCTGCGTCCGGAGGAATACGACGTGATTGCCACGCTGAATCTGAACGGCGACTACATTTCCGACGCCCTGGCCGCGCAGGTCGGCGGCATCGGCATCGCCCCGGGCGCGAACCTGTCGGACAGCGTGGCGATGTTCGAGGCGACCCATGGCACCGCGCCGAAGTATGCCGGCAAGGACTACGTCAACCCGGGATCGGAAATCCTGTCGGCGGAAATGATGCTGCGACACATGGGCTGGGTCGAGGCGGCTGACCGCATCGTCGCCAGCATGGAGAAGTCGATCCTGTCGAAGCGGGTCACTTACGACTTCGCCCGGCTGCTGCCCGGGTCGACCCAGGTGAGCTGCTCGGGCTTCGGCCAGGTGATGATCGAGCACATGTGACCCGGACCGGTCCCTGTGCAAAAGCCGCCGCTGGCGGCTTTTGTTTTTTTCGGCTCCCGGTTCGCATCTTGAATGCCGGCGGACACCCCGCAAATGCGGTTGTCGGTCGGGTTGCGCGGCGCTGCGGGATTTCCCTGCGGCCGGTGCAGGACGGCCCGCTGCTTCCTACAATTTCCTTCATGGCTGCATCGAACAAACCCGCGCCCGAAACTGGTGGTGCGCTCGTCGTCGAAAGGCAGGCCCAGCGGGTGAAGCCGCCGGCCATGTATCAGGTCGTCCTGCTCAACGACAACTTCACGCCGATGGAGTTCGTGGTTGTCGTGATTCAGCAATACTTCAACAAGGACCGGGAAACGGCCACTCAAATCATGTTAAAAGTGCACCAGGACGGTCGCGGCGTCTGCGGGGTCTACACCCGCGACATCGCGGCCACCAAGGTGGAGCAGGTGATCGGTGCGGCACGCCAGGCCGGCCACCCGTTGCAGTGTGTGATGGAGGCCATCTAGGAGGCCCGAAATGATTGCGCAAGAACTGGAAGTCAGCCTGCACATGGCGTTCGTCGAAGCGCGGCAGCAGCGTCACGAATTCATCACCGTGGAGCACCTGCTGCTGGCGCTGCTCGACAACCCGTCCGCGGCGGAGGTGCTGCGCGCCTGTTCGGCCAACCTGGACGACTTGCGCAAGAGCCTGACCGCGTTCATCAAGGAGAACACCCCGGTCGTGCCTGGGTCGGACGACGTCGACACCCAGCCGACGCTGGGTTTCCAGCGGGTGATCCAGCGCGCGATCATGCATGTCCAGTCGACCTCCAACGGCAAGAAGGAGGTGACCGGCGCGAACGTGCTGGTGGCGATCTTCAGCGAGAAGGATTCGCACGCCGTCTACTACCTCCACCAGCAGGGCGTGACCCGGCTCGACGTGGTCAACTACCTGTCGCACGGCATCCGCAAGTCGGAGCCGGTCGAGCCGGCGAAGTCGCCGAGCAGCGGCGAGGAGGAGGAGAAGGACGGCAAGGAGTCGCCGCTCGACCAGTTCACCCAGAACCTCAACGCGCTGGCGCGCGACGGCAAGATCGATCCGCTCATCGGCCGCGAGCACGAGGTCGAGCGCGTGATCCAGGTGCTGTGCCGGCGCCGCAAGAACAATCCGCTGCTCGTCGGCGAGGCCGGGGTCGGCAAGACGGCGATCGCCGAAGGTCTGGCCTGGCGCATCACCCAGGGGCAGGTTCCCGCAGTGCTCGAGGATGCCGTGGTGTATTCGCTCGACATGGGCGCGCTGCTCGCCGGCACCAAATACCGCGGCGATTTCGAGCAGCGCCTCAAGGCGGTGATCAAGCAGCTCAAGGAACGCAGCCACGCCATTCTGTTCATCGACGAGATCCATACCCTGATCGGCGCCGGCGCGGCGTCGGGCGGCACGCTGGACGCGAGCAACCTGCTCAAGCCGGCGCTGACCTCCGGCCAGCTGCGCTGCATCGGCGCGACCACGTTCAATGAGTACCGCGGCATCTTCGAGAAGGACGCGGCGCTGTCGCGGCGCTTCCAGAAGGTCGATATCGTCGAACCAAGCGTCGAGCAGACAGTCGAGATCCTGCGCGGACTGAAGTCGCGATTCGAAGAGCACCATGGCGTGAAGTACTCGCCCGGGGCGCTTGCCGCGGCGGCCGAGCTGTCGGCCAAGTACATCAACGACCGCCACCTGCCGGACAAGGCGATCGACGTGATCGACGAGGCGGGCGCGGCCCAGCGCATCCTGCCCAAGAGCCGGCAGAAGAAGACCATCGGCAAGATCGACATCGAGGAAATCGTGTCCAAGATCGCCCGGGTGCCGGTGCACAGTGTCACCACCGACGACCGCTCCAAGCTGCGCAACCTCGACCGGGATCTGAAGAACGTGGTGTTCGGGCAGGATGCGGCGATCGACGCGCTCGCGGCGGCGATCAAGATGGCGCGTTCCGGTCTGGGCAAACCCGACAAGCCGATCGGCGCGTTCCTGTTCAGTGGTCCGACCGGCGTCGGCAAGACCGAGGTGGCACGGCAGCTCGCGTTCACCCTCGGAATCGAACTGATCCGGTTCGACATGTCCGAGTACATGGAGCGTCATACCGTGTCGCGACTGATCGGCGCGCCGCCGGGGTATGTCGGCTTCGACCAGGGCGGGCTGCTGACCGAGGCGGTGACCAAGAAGCCGCATGCGGTGCTGCTGCTCGACGAGATCGAGAAGGCGCATCCCGACGTGTTCAATGTGCTGCTGCAGGTGATGGACAACGGGACGCTGACCGACAACAACGGGCGCAAGGCCGACTTCCGCAACGTCATCCTGATCATGACGACGAACGCCGGCGCCGAGACGATGCAGAAGGCGACCATCGGCTTCACCACCAAGCGCGAGCACGGCGAGGAGATGGCCGACATCAAGCGGTTGTTCTCGCCGGAGTTCCGCAACCGTCTCGACGCGATCATCAGCTTCAAGTCGCTCGATGAAACCATCATCCTGAGGGTCGTCGACAAGTTCCTGCTCCAGCTCGAGGCGCAGCTCGCCGAAAAGAAGGTCGAGATCAGCTTCTCCGACGCGTTGCGCAAGCACCTGGCGCAGGAAGGATTCGATCCGCTGATGGGCGCGCGGCCGATGCAGCGGCTGATCCAGGACACGTTGCGTCGTGCGCTCGCCGACGAACTGCTGTTCGGCCGGCTGGTCGACGGCGGCCGGGTATCGGTCGACATCGACGAGAACGACAAGGTCAAGCTCGACATCAGCCCGGCCGAGCCGCGTCCGCGCAAGAAGGAAGAGGCCGAGGGCGCCGCAGCCTGATCCCCGCGCGGCGGCACGATAGCGAACAGCCCGGCGACGCCGGGCTGTTCGCTTTTGCGGACCGGCACGCGGTCGCCGTTGCGTGTCGAAAGATCATTTACGCGGGCGTCGCGGGGGCGCGGCGGACCGACGGGTCCCGCGGACCGTACACTCCACGCCCATGCTCGTCCATCCCAATTTCAACCCCATCGCATTCCAGCTCGGCCCGCTCAAGGTGCATTGGTACGGCATCATGTACCTGCTGGGCTTCATCACCTTCTGGCTGCTCGCGCGGCGGCGTCTTCGCGACCAGCCCTACGCCCGGCAGGGATGGAGCCTGCGTGACATCGAGGATCTGCTGTTTGCCGGCGTGATCGGCGTGATCGTCGGAGGCCGCACCGGCTATGTGCTCTTCTACCAACCCGGCTACTACTTCGCCCATCCGGCGCAGATCGTCGCCGTTTGGGACGGCGGCATGTCGTTCCACGGCGGCCTGCTCGGGGTGATGGTGGCCGCGTTCTGGTTCGCCCGCACGCGCCGCTATGCCTGGCTTCAGATCATGGATTTCGTCGCGCCGCTGATTCCGCCGGGGCTGGCGTTCGGCCGCATCGGCAACTTCATCAACGGCGAACTGTGGGGCCGGCAAGCGCCGGCGTGGTGGCCGGGGGCAATGATCTACCCCGAGTCGGGCAGCATGGTGCCGCGCTTCCCGTCGGAGCTGTACGAGATGTTCCTCGAGGGCATCCTGTTGTTCGCGGTACTGTGGTGGCTGTCGCGCAAGGAGCGCCCGCGCGGCTTCATCGCCGGCTGCTTCGCGCTCGGCTACGGACTGGCCCGGTTCACCGCCGAGTTCTTCCGCCAGCCCGACGCCTTCCTCGGCTATCTCTGGTTCCACCTGACCATGGGCCAGTTGCTGTCGCTGCCGCTCATCATCCTGGGCATCGGCATGATCGTCTGGGCGCGGCGTCGGCAGCGCCGGCTGCTGGCCGGCGGATTGTCGGCGGCCTGACCGCGGGCGTCTCAGCCCGCCGCCGGGGCGTCGCTTTCCGGCCGGACGATGCGCAGGCCGCGGGCCGCAGCCGGGCGTGCAAGGCGTAGCAGCGCGTGGTCGCGGGTGAGCAGCCACCGGGCGCCGTGCTGCAGCGCGAGGTCGACGAACATCTGATCGTCCGCGTCGCTGCACTGCAGCGCCGGCTGCAGGGGTGCGACGGGGCGACACTCGCTCCACGACGCGAAGCACTGCCGGACACGGGCGACCGAGGTTGCCGGATCGTGGCGGCGCGCCAATGCGGGGTAGTGCACCACCCGCAGGGCTTCATCGAGCATGCCGGCGGTATGGATCCAGCGCAGTGCGCCTTGCTGGACGGCGTCGGCCCAGACGCGGCAGCGCGGGTCGTCGAACAGCACCCAGTCGAGGACGACGTGGGTGTCGAGCAGGCACAGCGGCGCGGCTGCCGCGCTCAACCGAGCCAGCCCAGAATGTGCAGGCCCTTCCACAGCATGTAGCCGGCCAGGCCGAGGAGCAGCAGGGCGAAGATGCGCCGGAGGTGACGGACATCGATGCGGTGCGCCACGCCGGCGCCGACCGGTGCCATCAGCACGCTGGTGACCGCACAGGCAAACAGCGCGGGCAGGTAGACGAAGCCGAGGGCATAGCGCGGCAGTCCTGGCGCGCTCAATCCGGCGACGACGTAGCCAATCAGGCCGCCTGCGGCGATCGGGAAGCCCATCGCCGCGCTGGTGGCGACCGCGTTGCGCATATTCAACCCGCGCCAACTGAGAAATGGCACCGTCAGGAAGCCGCCGCCCGCGCCGACCAGCGACGACACAAATCCGATGCCCGCGCCGACCGCAGAGAGCGCCGGGCGCGCCAGCGGCTGCCAGCCATGTGCGCCGGACGCCGCCGGGCGGGTGCTCGCGAGCAGCATCCGCAGCGCGGAAAGACCGACGAATACGGAGAAGAACAGCGCCAGGTAGCCCGACTTCAGCAGCGACGCGAACTGTGCGCCGAGGAAAGTGCCGGCGACGGCCCCTCCGCCCATCCAGGGCGCGATGTCCCAGCGCACCGCGCCGCGGCGGTGATGCGCGCGCACGCTCGATGCCGACGTGAACAGGATGGTGGTCAGCGACGTCGCGATCGCCATGTGGACGACGAGTTCGGCACCGAAGGCTTCGCGGGTGAACAGCAGGGTGAGGAACGGGACCAGCAGCATGCCCCCGCCGATGCCCAGCAGTCCGGCGAGAAAGCCGGTGAACGAACCGAGCAGCATCAGCCCGAGGATGAATTCGACGTTCAAATCGGCAGTCCGGACGGTTCAGCGGCGGTCCGGCGGCGATGCCGGACGGAAGCGGACGAGTAGGGAGGTGGGGGTGTCTGCCGAAACCCCGATGGCATCGATTCCTGAACCCAGGCGGGACAGGTGGGCGAGGTCACCGCGATCTGGGGACATCTGCGCGAGACGTCACTCGCACACGCGGAATTTCCAAGCCCGAGGCTAGCAACATCGGTTCAGAAAATGCCTAGCCACCGAGGCTCGACAGACGGCTCCATTGTACCGGTGTCGGGCGATTCCGCACCATGCGGCGCGGCGCCGATCAGAGGAGCTTTCCCTCGGCGCCGAGGACATCGTCGAGGCGCCGGGTCAGCTGTTGCAGCGCGTGGGCGTCGGCCGACTCGGCAGCAGCCGATGCAGCGGCGACCGCACTGCCGGCCGCACGCCGCGATTCGATCAGGCTGTGCGCCAGGTTGAGCGCGGCGAGCACGGCGATGCGTTCACGCGCGCGCACCTTGCCCATGTCGCGGATCGCGCACATTTCGCCGTCCACTTCGCGAACCGCGGCGAGCAGCGCCGGCTGCTCCTCGGCGGGGCAGGCCAGGGTGTAGATCTGGCCCATGATGGTCACGTCCAGCGTGGTGGTGGTCATGCGTCGGCGTCGGGATCGGCGGGGATGGATGTGGTCTGGTCGAGACGGCGCAGCAGCTTGTCGATACGCTGCGTCGCGTCGTGGAGCCGGTGCCGCAACTGGTCGCGCTCCACCTCGACCTGCTGCAGCCGGTCGTTGAGCAGCGCATTGGTGCGCTGCAGTTCGGCATGGCGCAGGAGCAGCCGCTCGACGCGGGAGAGCAGTTCGGCGACTGCCGGCGAAGTTCCGGCGGGAGAGGGCTGTTCGGCGTCCATCCGGCGATTCTAAGGACTGCGCGGCAGGGTCCGGCAAGTCCGGCTGCGGTTAACATCGGTCATGTTGGTGCTCGCGCGGCGGTTCGTGTCGCGCAGTCAAACGGGAAACAGGACGAGCGAGGCGCCCCGCCGCAGCTCCAGCCTGTGCTGCCCCCGCAACGGTGAGCGGCCGAAGGCAACAGCCTTCCGTCCGAACGCGCAGTCCACTGGATCGACGATCTGGGAAGGACGTTCGGATCGAGCCGCCAGCCCGGATACCGGCCAACGATGGGAAAGTCGCGCCGCTTCGGGTGGAAGACGCGTCGCCCCGTTCGTGCAGGGGCGCGGTCCGACTGCGAGGTCGTCGCGGCTTTCGTTTGCGCCCGCCGTGCGGGGGAACACGGCAGCGTCTCTCGATCGCAGGAAAACCGACTCATGTCCAAGCAGTCCTCCGCGGCGTCCGTCCGGATGCGGGCCGCATGCGGAATCGTTCCGTTCGTCCCTTCCCTCCAGCATCGTCGAAGTCCGTTGCCGAAGCGCGCCGCGCTTGCGCTGTGGCTGGCGGCGGCGTGGCTGCCTGTCCAGGCGCAGACCGGGCCGGCCGATGCGACGGCCTTGCCGCCGGTGGTCGTGTCGGCGACCGGCTATCCGCAGGCGCTGTCCCAGGCGCTGCCCAGCGTCAGCGTGATCACCCGGGAGCAGATCGAACAATCGGGTGCCCAGAACCTCACCACCTTGCTGCAGGACGTCGCCGGTGTGCAGATCACGACCAACGGCGGGGCAGGGCAGACGGGCAACGTGTTCGTCCGCGGATTCGGCGGTCCGGACGTGCTGGTGCTGCTCGACGGTGTGCCGATCAACGCCCAGGACACCACCGGCGTTGCCTACCTCAACAACTTCACCACCGACCAGATCGAGCGGATCGAGGTCATCCATGGCAACGTGTCCGCGCTCTACGGATCCGGCGCGATCGGTGGCGTGGTGCTGATCACCACCCGCAATGCCGGCCGGACCCCGCGGGCGTCTGTGTCGGTCACCGCCGGCAGCCGCGGCACCGCCACGGTGTCGGCGGACGCGAGCGGCCGGGTGGGAAACACCGAGCTGCAGGCCGGCGTGAGCCGCTACACCACGCAAGGGATCAGCGCCGTGAACCCGGCGCAGCAGGCCAACGTCAATCCCAACGCCAACGGTTACCGCAACACCACGGCCAGCGGCTCCATCGTCCAGCAGATCGCACCGCACCAGACCGTCGGGCTGCGTGCCTTCCGCAGCGAGGGCCGCGCCAGCTTCGACAGCTACGGCAGTTACGCGGCACCTTCCGACACCAATCTCGACTCGACCACGCAGGAACTGGTCCAGTTGTTCGGCGACAACCGGCTGCGTGCCGGGTGGGATTCGCACCTCAGCCTGTCGCAGCAGACCACGTCCAACACCATCGCCAATTTCAGCGCCAGTCCCTACACCAGCGCGTACCGCACCCGTGTGCAGCAACTGCTCTGGCGCAACGTCGTGGCGCTCGGTGGCGGCTGGAAGGCCACGGCCGGGACCGATCTGCAGCACCAGGAGATCGACTCGTTCACCGGCGATCTGCCGTCGCGGTCGCGCGACACCCGTGCGCTGTTCGCCGGCATCGACGGCCGCTTCGGCGCCAACGCGGTGCAGTTCAATCTGCGCCGCGACCAGATCGACGGCTACAGCGGCCAGACGACCGGATTTGCCGGCTACGGGCGTGAGTTGGGCGGCGGCTTCAAGGTGATCGCCAACTACTCGACCGCGTTCAATGCCGCGCCGCTGGGTTACCTCTACGCACCGTACTTCGGCAATCCGCAGCTGCAGCCGGAGAAGGCGCATTCGGCCGAGGCCGGGCTGCAATGGGCACAGGGGCCAACGGTGCTGCGCGCGACGCTGTTCCAGACCCGGGCGACCGGCCAGTGGCTGTACGACTACGCGACCAACACCTTCCAGAACATCGCCAGTTCCCGGACCCGCGGACTGGAACTGAACGGGCGGGGCGCGTGGCAGGGGTGGAGCTACGACGCCAACCTGACGCTGCAGCAACCCGTCGACACGAGCAAGCCGGGTGATCCGACGCTGCAGCGGCGCGCCCGCAGCCTGGCGAACCTGATCGTGAATCGCGAGGTCGGCGGGGTGCTGCTGGGCACCGCGGTGCACTACGTCGGGCCGCGCTGGGACAATGCGACATCCGGCCAGGTCACGCTCGGCGCGTACACGACGGTCGACGTCACCGCGAGCGGGCGGCTGACGCGGCAGTGGCGCTGGAACGCCAGGGTGCAAAACCTGTTCGACAAGCGATACCAGACCGCCTGGGGGTACAACCGCGAACCGCTGGGCGTGTTCGTCGGTCTGACCTGGCAGCCCCGGCTCTGATCATCCGCCACGCCCGCCATGCATCCGGAACTTGCCGTCTCGTCCTCCCCCTCGCGCCGCGCGGTGCCGTGGCGGTGGGCGCTGCCGCTGCTGCTCGCTGCGGTGGTCGTGGCGGCGCTGGTCGCCGGCGACGGCGGCTGGAACCTGCAGCTCATCGTCGAACTGCGGCTGCCGCGGGTGCTCGCCGGCATCGGCGTCGGCGCGCTGCTCGCGCAGGCCGGTCTGGCGATGCAGATCGTGCTGCGCAATCCGCTCGCCGATCCCTACGTGCTCGGCGCGTCGGGTGGCGCCGGGCTGGGGGCGATCGCCGCGCTGCTGATCGGCGGCGCGCTGTGGCTGGGCAGCGTGGCGGGCGCCGCCGCGGCCTTGCTGCTGCTCCTGCTGCTGGGCGGGCGGGTGATGGCAAGCCGCGACGACGAAGCGCCGGCGCAGCTCATCCTGATCGGCGCGATGATCGCAGCGATCGCCGCCGCGGCGTCGACGCTGCTGCTCGGTCTGGTTCCCGAGCGGCAATTGCGCGGCGCGATGTTCTGGCTGGTCGGCAATCTCTCGGGTGCGACGCACGGTCTCTGGCTCTGCTTTCTGGCCGTCGCGGCCGCCGGCTGGATGCGGTTGCGCGAGCGGCGGGACGACCGGCTGCTGCTCGGCAGTGACGTCGCCTGGCTGCTCGGCGAGCCGGTGGGGCGCGCCCGGCTCGAACTGGTGCTGCTTGCGGCGCTGGCGACCGGTGCCGCGGTCGCGGTCGCCGGCACCGTCGGCTTCGTCGGCCTGGTGGTGCCGCAGGCGCTGCGCCGTGCCGGGTTGCAACGCCAGCGTGACTTGGCCTGGGCCGTGCCGATCGCGGGCGCAGCGCTGGTGGTCGGCGCCGACACCCTGGCGCG
This sequence comes from Pseudomonadota bacterium, assembly GCA_021814605.1. GTDB lineage: Bacteria > Pseudomonadota > Gammaproteobacteria > Burkholderiales > Burkholderiaceae_C > Thiomonas. The sequence continues at coordinate 23,834 of JAKAIB010000003.1, forward strand.
CACCGTGGCGCTGCCGTACGAACTGCCGGTCGGCGCGGTGACGGCGCTGGTCGGGGCGCCGGTGTTCATCCTGATGCTGCGGCGCAAGCGATGAGACCGGCGCGCGAGGCGAAGGCGGCGCTGGAAGTCGCTGCGGTCGACGTCATCGCCGCCCCGGGGATGGCACCGCTCGCTCGGGCGGTGGCGTTCGGTCTGCGGCCCGGCGAGCGGCTGGCGCTGGTCGGGCGCAACGGCGCCGGCAAGTCGACGCTGCTGCGGCAGATCGCCGGACTGCATCCGCTGGCGGGTGACGGCGTGCAGGTGCGCATCGGCGGCCTGCCCCTGGCGGCGGCACGCCCGCGCGATTTGGCGCGCGCGCGGGCGCTGATGCCGGCGCAACCGCGCGACCGCTTCAATCTCAGCGTCACCGCGCTGCTCGAACTCGCACAGCCGCAGCCTGACGCCCGATCGCTCGGCGAGGTGCTGCGGCGGGTTGACGCCTGGGAGCTGCGCGGGCGCGACGTGCTGGCACTGTCCGCCGGCGAACGCCAGCGGGTGGCGCTGGCGCAGGCGCTGGTGCAGGACTGCCCGTTGCTGCTGCTCGACGAACCGGTGGCGTTCCAGGATCCGGGTCATCAGCGGCTGGTCGGCACGGTGCTCGCTGCACTGCACGACAAGACCGTGGTGTGCTGCGCCCACGACGTCAACTGGGTTGCGCAGCACGCGACCCATGTGCTCGGACTGGGACTGGCGCAAACCGCGCCGGGTGCGCCGGACTGGTTCTTCGCCGGCTGCGAGCAGGCGCTGACCGCAGAGCGGCTGGAAGCACTCTATGGCTGTCGGTGGACGCAGCTCGGCGGGTCGGGGCAGCGTGCCTGGGTGCCGGCCTGAAACCGCTTCAGCGTAGCGCCGGACCGGCGCGGCGCACCTCGGTTCGCGCCGTCTCCACCACGGCGCACAGCTGCTCGACGCCGTCGAGCACCTGCACGCCCATGCGCGACAGCGCGTCCGACGGCAGGGCGACGAGCTGGTGATGCCGGACCGCGGACACCTGCGGGAAGCGCGTCCAGTCGTCGAACCATGGCGTGGCCCGTCGACCGGAAGCGACGATGAGTTGCGGATCGGCGGCGATCACCGCTTCGCGGCTGACTGTCGGCGCGAGTACCGGGAGGGCGCCGAAGATGTTGCTTCCGCCGCACAGCGTGATCGCCTGGCTGATCAGCTGCGGCCCGCCGACGGTGATCAGCGGTCGGTTCCAGAGCTGGTAGAACACGCGGACGCTCGGCCGGCGGCCGGCGTAGCGCCGTCGCAGCCCGGCCAGGCGCGAATCGAAGTCACGCACCCAGCGCCCGGCCTGGACCGGGGTTCCGGCGAGCACGCCGATGCGGCTCACGGTGTCTGCCAGCGTCGCGAAGGTGTCGGCCTGGCTCCAGTACACGGGAATGCCCAGCGCCTGCAGCCGGGCGACTTCTCGTGGTGGCGTCCCCGACTTCCAGGCGAGCACCAGGTCGGGCTTGAGCAGTGCGATGGCTTCGAGATTCAGGGCGAAGGCGTCGCCGACGCGCGGCAGCCGGCGCGCCCAGGCCACGTCCTCGGCGCCGCGGATGGTGCCGACGACGGCCCGGCTGGCGCCGGCGGCGGCGGCAAGTTCCAGCAGCTGCGGCGACAGGGCGACGATGCGCCGTGCCGGCCGGTCGAGGACGACGACGTGCCCGGTGTCGTCGACCACGCGCAGCGGCGCCGCGCCAGCGGCTGCCGGCACCATCGCCAGCATCCAGCAGCCCAGCAGCAACAGGCGGCGGATCATTGCGGCGCCGGGGTCTTCGGCCGGTACGGACACAGGTCGGCCAGGCCGCAGCGCCAGCACTCGGGCTTGCGGGCCTTGCACACGTAGCGGCCGTGGAGGATCAGCCAGTGATGCGCATGGTGCCGGAACCGGGCCGGGACCACCTTGTCGAGGCCGGCCTCCACCTCGGCGGGCGTGCGCCCCGGGGCCAGCCCGAGGCGGTTGGCGACGCGGAAGATGTGGGTGTCGACCGCGATGGTGTCCTCGCCGAAGGCCACGTTGAGCACGACGTTGGCCGTCTTGCGGCCGACCCCCGGCAGCGATTCCAGCGCCTCGCGGTCGTGCGGCACCTCGCCGCCGTAGCGTTCGAGCAGGATGCGGCAGGCGGCGATGATGTTCTTCGCCTTGTTCCGGTACAGGCCGATGCTGCTGATGGCATCGCGCAGCCGGTCCTCGCCCAGGTCGAGCAGCGCCTGCGGCGTGTTGGCGACGGCGAACAGCGGGCGGGTCGCCTTGTTCACGCCGGCATCGGTCGCCTGCGCCGACAGCACCACCGCGACCAGCAGTTCGAACGGCGTCGAATAGTCCAGTTCCGAACGCGGCTCGGGATTGGCCGCCTGGAAGCGCTCGAACAGCGTGACGATCTGGGCGGGTTTCATCGGGACGATGATAGACAGGTCGGCCTCGCCGCGGCGTCGCGCCCGCAGACCGGAAGGCGGTTGGCCGGGTGACGGCGATGGTATGATTCCGGCTCGCGGGAACATCCATAAAGCACTGATAAATCAGTCACTTAGACCACATCGATGCGTCTGACCTCCCTCCGTCTGGCCGGATTCAAGTCGTTTGCCGAGCCGGTGACACTGCCCTTTCCGGGGCGGATCACCGGCATCGTCGGCCCCAACGGCTGCGGCAAGTCGAACGTGATCGACGCGGTCCGCTGGGTGCTGGGCGAGTCCAAGGCGTCGGAACTGCGCGGCGAATCGATGCAGGACGTGATCTTCAACGGCAGCGCCCAGCGCAAGCCCGCGGCGCGGTGCAGCGTCGAGATGGTGTTCGACAACAGCGACCACCGCGTCGGCGGGCAATGGGGGCAGTTCACCGACATCGCGATCAAGCGTGTGCTGACGCGTGACGGCACGTCGAGCTACTTCATCAACAACCAGCCGGTGCGCCGGCGCGACGTGCAGGACATCTTCCTCGGCACCGGGCTGGGGCCGCGCTCGTACGCCATCATCAGCCAGGGGACGATCACCCGCATCCTCGAATCGCGCCCCGACGAACTGCGCATGATGCTCGAGGAGGCAGCCGGCGTGTCCAAGTACAAGGAACGCCGGCGCGAAACCGAGAACCGTCTGCAGGACACCCGCGAGAACCTGACCCGGGTCGAGGACATCCTGCGCGAGCTCGCCGGCAACCTGGGCCGCCTCGAACAGCAGGCCGAGGTCGCGGGCCGCTACCAGGAGTTCCAGAAGCAGGCCACGCAGGTGCAGCAGCAGCTCTGGCTGCTGCGGCGCGACGAGGCCGAGGCGCGGCGGCAGCAGATCACCCAGACCGGCAACGAGGCGATGACCGCGCTCGAAGCGCGCATCGCCGAACTGCGCGCCGTGGAGGCCGGGATCGAGGCGCTGCGACAGGCGCAGTTCGGCGCCGGCGACGCGCTCAACCGGGCGCAGGCGGCGTTCTACGCGGCACAGTCGCGTGTCAGCCAGCTCGAAGCGGAGATCCGCTTTGTCCTCGAGGCCCGCCAGCGCGCGCAGGCGACCCTGGACGATCTCGACGCGCAACAGGCGCAATGGCGTCAGCGCCACGATGACGCCGTGGCGCAGTCGGACGACGCCGCGGCGCAGCTTGCCGACGCCGAGGTCCAGGCCGAGGTCGCGCAGGCCCAGGCCGAAGAGCAGGGGGAGTCGCTGCCGGCGCTGGAGGCGGCGCTGAGTGATGCCCAGCTGCGCGCGTCCGATGCCCGCGCCGGCGCCGCTGCGGCGCAGCAGGCGCTGCAGTCCGAGGCGGGACGGCAGCGCGCAGTGGCGCAGCAGATCCAGCAGTTGCAGCAGCGTGCCGAGCGGTTGCGCGCGGAGCAGCGCAGCATCGCAACGCCTGACGCGCTCCGGCTGGCCGACCTGCAGCGTCAGCAGCAATCGCTCGCCGACGCCCTCGACACGACCCGGGCGCAGCGCGCCGAACTCGACGATGCCTTGCCGGACCTGCGACAGGCGCAGCAGGACGCGCAGCGGGCGCAACAGGCTGCTGCGCAGCGGGTGGCCACGGCCGGCGCCCGGCTGTCGGCGCTGCGGGCGCTGCAGGAGCGGGTGCTGACCGAAGGCAAGCTCCGGCCATGGCTGGCCAAGCACGGGCTCGACGGGCTGTCGCAGCTGTGGTCGCGGCTGAATGTCGAAGCCGGCTTCGAGACCGCGCTGGAGGCGGTGCTGCGTGAGCGGCTGTCCGCGCTCGAACTGCGTCACCTCGACCTGGCGGCGGGCTTCGCCACCGATGTGCCGCCGGCAAAGCTGGCGTTCTTCTCGGCGCCCGTGGCCTCTCCGGGGGACATGCCGCAGTCATCGGCTCCGGCCGGTTGCCGGGCGTTGGGCGACGCAGTGCGCAGCGGTGACGCCGGGTTGAGCGCGCTGCTCGGCGAGTGGCTGGCGGGCGTGTTCGTCGCGCCCGCGCTCGACGCGGCGCTCGCGCAGCGGTCCACGCTGCCGGCGCATGTGCTGCTGGTGACGCCGCAGGGTCACGCCGTGTCGCGCAACAGCGTCAGCTTCTACGCCGCCGATTCGGAACAGTCCGGCGTGCTGGCGCGGCAACACGAAATCGACAACCTCGAACGCGAGGTCAAGGCCGAGCAGCTGATTGCGGAGGAAGCGCGGGCGCAGGCGCATCAGGCCGAGAGCGTGCTCGGACAGGCGCAGGAGCAGCATGCGGCGCTGCAGCGTCGCGAGCAGCAGGACACGCAGCAGCTGCATGCGGTGCAGGTCGAGCTGCTGAAGCTGACCCAGCAGGCTGAACAGGCGGCGGCACGGCACGGCCGCATCGGCGCCGATCTGCAGGATGTCGACGCCCAGCTCGACGAACTGCTCGCCGAGCAGGCGACGAGCGAGGCGCGGTTCGAGGCGCTGGACGCCGAACTGGCGGCGCAGCAGCAGCTGCAGGCCGATCTCGAAAGCGAGGGGATGGGGGCGCAGCAGGCCCTGTCCGACGCGCGTGCGCAGCATCGGCAATTGGAATCCCGCGCCGCCGAGGCGCGCTACGCCGTGCGCAGTCTCCAGCAGAAGCTGGCCGATCTGCAGCGCGCCGGGCAGACCGCGCTGGAACAGATCGACCGTGCAGCGCAGTCGCGCGAGGCGGCGCAGGCCGAGCTGGATCGGCTGAGCGAGGCCGGCGCGCAGTCCGGGCTGCAGTCGGCGCTGGCGGAACAGGAAAGCGCGCAGGCGCTGCTCGGCGCGCGGCGCAGCGAGTCCGACGACATCGCCCAGCAATTGCGCGACCGCGACGAGGCGCGGATGGCACTGGAGCGCGAGCTCGATCCGCTGCGCCAGCGCATCACCGAACTGCAGCTCAAGGAGCAGGAATTCCGCCTGCAGGCGGAGCAGCACGCGCAGCAGCTTGCCGAGGCACAGGCCGACGTCGACGCGTTGCGCGCCAGTCTCGCGGACGACGCTCAACCGGCGGCGCTGGCGCGCGAGCACGAGCGGCTGCAGCGCGACATTGCCGCGCTCGGCGCGGTCAACCTCGCCGCGCTCGACGAACTGGGCCAGGCGCGCGAGCGCAAGGGCTTCCTCGACGCGCAGAGCGAGGACCTGCACACCGCGATCACGACGCTCGAAGATGCGATCCGCCGGATCGACGGCGAGACGCGTGAACTGCTGGCAGCGACCTTCGAGCAGATCAACGGGCATTTCGGCCGGATGTTCCCGCTGCTGTTCGGCGGCGGCAATGCGCGGCTGATCATCACCGGCGAGGAGATCCTCGACGCCGGCGTACAGGTGATGGCGCAGCCGCCGGGCAAGAAGAACAGTTCGATCCACCTGCTGTCGGGCGGCGAGAAGGCGCTGGTCGCGATCGCGCTGGTGTTCGCGATCTTCCAGCTCAATCCCGCGCCGTTCTGCCTGCTCGACGAGGTCGATGCGCCGCTCGACGACGCCAACACCGAGCGCTACGCGCGGCTGGTGAAGGACATGTCGGCGAGCACGCAGTTCCTGTTCATCTCGCACAACAAGATCGCCATGGAGATGGCCGACCAGCTGATCGGCGTGACGATGCAGGAGCAGGGTGTGTCGCGGACCGTCGCAGTGGAGATGGACGCCGCGCTACGCTTCGCGCAGGCGGCCTGAGCCGCGCGACAGCATTTCGAGGACAGTTTGATGGGACAGTTGCAAATCGCCTTGCTCGTGATCGGTGCGGCCATCATCGCGGCGGTGGTGGCGTACAACCTGTGGCAGTCGAGGAAGTGGCAGCGGCAGATCGACGGCGCCGAAGATGCGGATACCCTGATCTCGGGCGGTGCGGGCGGAGTCGAACCGGCCGGGCTGTCGGAACTCACCCTCATCCCCGGAGAGCGCATCGAGCCAGCGCCGCTGGCGCCCGACGTCGCGCCGCGGCCGCGGCTGATCCCGCTCCAGATCGATCCGCTGGTCGATGCCATCGCCAGCTTCGTGCTCGAGCCGATCCGCACGGGCGACGTGCTGCTGCCGCGGTTGCCCAAGGCGGCCCGCGCCGGCGCCAAGCGCATGCTGTTCGAGGGTCGCAACGCCGCCACGGGCAAGTGGGAGCCGCTGCAGGCGCAGCAGTCGTATGCGGAGCTGCAGGCGGCGGTGCAGCTGTGCAACCGCGGCGGGCCGATCAACGCGATCGAGTTCTCCGAGTTCATCGCCAAGTGCCACGAGCTTGGCGACGCGCTCGGCGTTTCGCCCGATCTGCCGGACATGGCCGAGGCGCTGGAGCAGGCGCGGCAGCTCGATGCCTTCGCCAGCGAAAACGACGCGCAGCTGTCGATCACCCTGAAGGCGCGCAGCGTGCCCTGGGGCATCGACTTCCTGAAGCAGAAAGCGCAGGCGGCGGGATTCGTCCCCGGCGCGGAGGCCGGCCGCATGGTGCTGCTCTACCAGGACGTCGAGCAGCCCGCGGCGCCGCTGGTCCAGCTCCAGTTCGACTCGCGTGCCGACCTGGCCGACAGTGCCAGCGCGGTGAGCCACGTCACGCTGCTGCTCGAGGTGCCGCAGGCGCCGCAGGCGCTCAAGCCGTACGCCCGCATGCGGCAGGCGGCGCGCGACCTGTCGGCGACGCTCGATGCGGCGGTCGTCGACGACAACGGCATGGCATTGTCCGATGCCGCGCTCGACCACATCGAGAAGCAGCTCGGCCGGCTGTACGACGTGCTCGACCAGCGCGGCCTGGCGGCGGGGTCGCCGGCGGCGCAGCGGCTGTTTTCCTGAGCGAGGCGATGTCCGTCCCGCCTTCCGCCGATCCGGCCGGGCGTGCTGGCTGGCTGCGCCGCCAGATCGAGCGCTACGACCACGCCTATTACGTGCTCGACGCGCCGCTGGTCGCCGACGCCGACTATGACGCGCTGTTCGCCGAGCTGCGCGACATCGAGGCGGCGCATCCCGAACTGCGCGTGGCCGGCTCGCCGACGCAGCGCGTCGGCGGCCGGCCGCTGCCCGAGTTCGCTCCGGTGCGGCACGCCGTGCCGATGCTGTCGATCCAGACCGAGACCGACACCACCCCGGCGGGCGCGATCGCCTTCGACGCCCGGGTGCGCAACCGCCTCGAACTCGGCGAGGACGATCCGCCGGTAAGCTACAACGCCGAGCTCAAGTTCGACGGGCTGGCGATCAACCTGCGCTACGAGGACGGGCTGCTGGTCCAGGCCGCGACGCGTGGCGACGGGGAGACCGGCGAGGACGTGACGCAGAACGTGCGGACCATCCGCAGCGTGCCGCTGCGGCTGCAGGCGCAGCATCCGCCGGCGGTGCTGGAGGTGCGCGGCGAGGTGCTGATGAAGCGTGCCGACTTCGAACGCTACAACGAACGGCAACGTGCGCACGGACTTCCGACGCTGGTCAATCCGCGCAACGGCGCTGCGGGGAGCATCCGCCAGCTCGACCCGGCGATCGCCGCGCAGCGCCCGCTGGCGTTCTACGCCTATGGCTGCGGCGAGATCACCGGCTGGTCCGACATGCCCGACAGCCATCACGGACTGCTCGACGCGCTCGCCGGTTTCGGGCTTCCGGTGGCCTCGCAGCGGGTGCATGGTCCGGGCCCGCAGGTGCTGGTCGACTTCCACGCCCGCATCCTGGACCAGCGCGACCGGCTGCCGTTCGACATCGACGGCGTGGTCTACAAGGTCGACAGCCTCCAACTGCAGGCGCGGCTCGGGTTCCGCAACCGCGAACCGGTCTGGGCGGTCGCGCACAAGTATCCGGCGCAGGAGCGCAGCACCCGTGTTCTGGCGATCGACGTGCAGGTCGGCCGGACCGGAAAGCTCACTCCGGTGGCCAAGCTCGAGCCGGTGTTCGTCGGCGGGGTCACCGTGACCAATGCGACGCTGCACAACGAGGACGAGGTCCGGCGCAAGGATGTGCGCGTCGGCGACACGGTGGTGGTGCGGCGCGCCGGGGACGTCATCCCCGAGGTGGTCGGCATCGTCCCCGACGCCCGACCGGTCGACGTCGGGCCGCCGTTCGACATGGTCCGGCTGCTGCACGGCAAATGCCCGGTCTGCGGCTCGGCAATCGTGCGCGAGGAAGACGAGGCCGACTGGCGCTGCACCGGCGGGCTGTTCTGCCCCGCGCAGCGCAAGCAGGCGGTCCTTCACTACGCGAGCCGGCGGGCGATGGACATCGAGGGACTGGGCGAAAAGCTGGTCGACCAGCTGGTCGACGGCGGGATCGTGCGGCTGATTCCCGACCTCTACCGGCTCGGGCTGTTGAAGCTGGCGGCGCTCGACCGGATGGCGGAGAAGAGCGCGTCCAACCTGCTTGCCGCGCTGGAAGCGAGCAAGTCGACGACGCTGGCGCGGTTTGTCTACGCGCTGGGCATCCGCCACGTCGGCGAGGCGACGGCCAAGGATCTGGCGCGGCATTTCGGCGGCCTGGACGCGCTGATGGACGCAACGGTCGGCCAGCTCGAAGAGGTGAACGACGTCGGGCCGGTCGTGGCGCAGAGCATTCGCACCTTCTTCGACCAGGCGCACAACCGCGAGGTGGTCGAGCAGTTGCGAGCCTGCGGGGTGCACTGGGACGAATCGGCCGCTGCCGGAATGGCGCCTCGGCCGCTCGCCGGCAAGACCTTCGTGCTGACCGGTACGCTGCCGCACCTGGCACGCGACGCGGCAAAGGATCGGATCGAGGCCCTGGGCGGGAAAGTCGCCGGGTCGGTGTCGAAAAAGACCGACTACGTGGTCGCCGGCGCCGAACCGGGAAGCAAGCTCGCCAAGGCGCAGGAACTCGGAGTGGCGATCATCGGAGAAGCCGAACTGCTGCAATTGCTCGCGCGCTGATCGCCGTGCGATTGTTGCGCCGCGCGGGCCTGCCTAATTCGGGCTTAATCAGCGCCTGCAATCATCGATGCAACCGATCAATCGCCAATTGATTTCTCCACCCTGATCCAAATCGACACGCCATGTCCGCAACATCCGTCTACAACGCCCCCGCCCGCATGCTCCACTGGTCGCTGGTCGCGCTGATCGCCGTCGAGTTCGGCCTCGCCTGGCTGATGCCCGATGTCCGCCGCGATACCCAGCCGATCGGGCTGATCGCCTGGCATATCGGCGTCGGCACGACCATTCTGGGCTTGATGCTGCTGCGCCTGTTGTGGCGCTGGGGGGGCGGCACGCCGGAGCCGCATCCCGTCGTGGCGCCGTGGCAGGACCGCGCCGCCCGCGCCACCCATGCGCTGCTGTACGCCGGATTCCTCGTGCTCCCGGTGCTGGGATGGATCAACGCCTCGTCGCGGGGCTGGACGGTGCATCTTGCGGGCCTGCTGTCGCTGCCGGCGCTCGCGGCGCAAGGGGCGGGATGGGCGCATGAGATGGGTGACGTGCATCAACTCGTCGCTTATGGATTGCTCGGACTCATCGGCCTGCACGTGGCCGCTGCCGGCTATCACCAGTTCGAGCTTCGCGACGGGCTGATGCGCCGCATGTGGCCGAAACGGTAGAGACGGGCACTGCCGCGGCGCCAGGGCACACCAAATTGACCACGGACAGCTTCCGCGGCGATCGAGACGACGGCGTCACGTTTTTCTGCTGTACTCCTTCGGCAATATGGAAGCGCTGACGGACTTCATCCTGCATTACGGCGACAGCGACCACCTGTTCTTCGTTCCTCAGGCGCGGGACGCCGAGGACGCGATGCGCTATTTCTTCTGCATCGAGGGTTACGGCCAGAGCCGGACCTTCGGAACGATGGATCCGGGCCTCTGCCTGGTCGTGCCGCTGTTCGACTACCTGCGTGATCGCGACGCCGTCGAGGCCAGGATCGAGCAGATCCGGCGCCGCGCGCGGGCGCTGCAGGACGCCCGCGACGGCTTGCTGCCGGTCGTCACTGCATCTCCGGCCGCGACGCCGGCCGACGTGCAGACGGGCGAGGCCGCAGGATCCGGTCGCGGCTGAACACCGGCCGCAACCACGCCAATCAACCGAAACCGTGCGTCAGCAGGGTGGCGAGCAGCGGGATGACCACCATGACGTGCGATTGCAGCATCAGCCAGTGGCGCTCGCGCTTGACCTCGGCATCCGGAGCGACCCACGACGCCGTGCCCGCGGCACTGCGCGCCCAGGCCGATAGCCGCAGCGTCGAGGGCACGGCCATTGCCATCATGGCGGCCAGCAGAACGATCTTGCCCCAGAGCAGCGGATTGCGCAGCAGCCAGTCCGGCCCCTGGATGCCCCAGACGACCAGCGCCGCGCCGCTCGACACCACCGAGACGTAGCACGCCCAGATCCAGACGTCGATCCGGCGCAGCCGTGGCAGCGCGGCCTGGACAATCGCACCGGTGCGACACAGACTGGTCTTGGCGGTCAGGAAGACGGCGAGACCGAGGATCGCCGAAATGTGGAGATAGAGCAGCAGGGCGTCGCGCAGCATGTCGTGGAATCAATGGGCGGCAGGAAGTTCGTCGCCGTCGAGATCGGCCGGTTCGTCAGCTGCCACGCCCGAGTGCCCGGACGAATTGACGCCAGGCAGAGCGTGGTAGGCGGCTGCTGCAAACCGCGTCAGCGGCGGATGGATGCAGTCGGCGAGGGTGTAGGTGTTGAGCTGGGCATAGAACGCCGCGGCGCCGGCCTCGAGCATCGGCCGCAGCAGGCAAAGCGGCGTGAGGTTGCAGCCGCCCTTCTCCGGGCGCATGCACTCCGCCAGCCCCTGGCCGTCCTCCAG
>JAKAIB010000151.1 GCA_021814605.1 Pseudomonadota bacterium
GTGTGCATGGCCGGAAACGATATTACCTGTCAAATATAACGAATGACTGCCGTCGTTGCATTGCCATGGCAGTCTCCAAGCCGACGCGGTGGCGGACGCGACGGCGTCGATGGATCCGTCTGAACCGTTCGCGGTCGGGGTCGCCGCGGTGCGCTGCACATCGGCGGTCGAGCGTCCCGTCGGCGCCGTGCGGAGCGTTGCACGGCCGGCTACGATGCCGACTCCTGCGACATCCGCCCGCGCAGGGACTGGCTGCACAACGGGCGCCTGCGTCACGGCAAGGGAGACGCCAATGCTTGAACTCATGGACAACCTCCCCGGCAAGGTCATCGGGGTCCGCGCCAGCGGCTGGGTCAGCGCCGGCGACTACACCAATGTGCTGGCACCTGCCGTGGACGCCGCGGTCGCCCGGCACGGCAAGGTACGCGTGGTCTATCAGATCGGGCCGGACTTCGCCGGTTTCACCCCCGGGGCGATGTGGGACGACATGAAGGTCGGGCTGTCGCATTTCCGGGCGTGGGAGAAGATCGCGGTCGTCACCGATGTGGCCTGGGTCGCCGGAACGATGCAGTTCTTCTTCTTTGCGATGCCGTTCCCGACCCGGGTGTTCCCGCTTGCCGAGCTGCAGCAGGCGGTCGACTGGGCGGGCGGGGACTAGGGTTGTCGACGCGACCGATGCGCCCGGGCTCCACGTCGCCGGTCCGCTGCGGGGCCGCGCCTTCCTGCGGGACCGCATGAGCGGCGAGCCGTCGGCCTTCGGCCAGCTGACGCCCGATAGCGTCCTCGACGCCATCGAATCGCTCGGCCTGCGCTGCGACGGGCGGCTGCTGCAGCTCAACAGCTTCGAGAACCGCGTCTACCAGGTCGCGCTCGAGGACGGCAGCCAGCGCGTCGCCAAGTTCTACCGGCCGGGACGCTGGAGCGACGCGGCGATCCTCGAGGAGCACGCCTTCACGCTGGAACTGGCGGAGCAGGAGATTCCGTCGGTGCCGCCGCTGTCGTTCGACGGGCGGACGCTGCATCGCCACGGCGAGCATCGCTTCGCGCTGTTCGAGCAACGCGGCGGCCGCGCGCCCGATCTCGATCGCGACGAGACCCTCGAGTGGCTCGGGCGCTTCATCGGGCGCATCCATGCGGTGGGTGCGCGCCGGCGCTATGCGGTTCGGCCCGCGCTCGACCTCCACAGCTTCGGGACCGAGCCGCGCGCCCTGCTGCTCGCCGGCGGCTGGATTCCCGACGACCTGCGCACGCCATGGACCAGCGTGGTCGACCAGGCGCTCGACGCGGTCCGCCACGCCTATGCGCGCGCCGGCGACGTCCGCACCCTGCGCCTGCACGGCGACTGTCATCCCGGCAACATCCTGTGGACCGATGCCGGTCCGCATTTCGTCGATTTCGACGACAGCCGCAGCGGCCCCGCGGTGCAGGATCTGTGGATGCTGCTCTCCGGCGAGGCCGCCGAGATGCGCGCGCAGTTCGCCGCCCTGCGGCGCGGCTACACGCTGTTCCGCGAATTCGACGAACGCGAACTCCATCTCGTCGAGGCGCTGCGCACGTTGCGCCTGATCCACTACAGCGCCTGGATCGCCAGCCGCTGGCACGACCCGGCGTTCCCCGCGGCATTTCCCTGGTTCGGCAGCACCCGCTACTGGCAGGACCGCATCCTCGAACTGCGTGAGCAGGTGGCGCTGATGCAGGAGCCGCCGCTGATCTGAGCCGCGCTGCGGCGACGCCGCGGCCGATGCCCTTGCCAGGGCGAAGGGCCGGGTGATCGGCTCCAATGGCGGCAGGGGTTCGCGCGGCGGGCCGACGTGGAGGACTGATGATGCGCATCCTGATGCTGGGCGCCGGCGGGATCGGCGGCTATTTCGGCGCGCGCTGGATCCAGGCCGGCGCGGACGTCGGCTTCCTGGTGCGACCGGCGCGACAGGCGCGGCTGCGGGCCGAGGGACTGGTGGTCCAGACCCCGCGGGAGCGGTTTTCCGTTCCGGTGACCACCTACACCCGCGACCACGTCGACGGCGAATTCGACCTGATCGTCCTCAGTCCCAAGGCCTACGACCTGGACGACGCGATCGCCAGCGTCCGCGACGTCGCCGGCCGGCCGCTGCTGCTGCCGCTGCTCAACGGCCTGGACCATCTCGACGTGCTCGATCGCGAGTTCGGTCGCGAACGGGTGATGGGTGGCGTGGCGCACATCGCCGCCACCCTGTCGGAGGACGGCGTGGTGGTGCAGCTCGGTGCGCTGCACCGGCTGACGTTCGGCCATCGCCATCCCGAGCAGCTCGACATGGCGCTGGCGCTGGAGCGCCTGGGCCGGAATGCCGCATTCGACAGCCAGCGCAGCGACGACATCGTCCAGGTGCTGTGGGACAAATGGGTGTTCCTCGCCACCCTCGCCGGCATGACGACCCTGCTGCGTGCCGCAGTCGGCCAGATCGTGGCCGCCCCCGGAGGCGACCGGGCGAGCCGCGAGATGTACGAGACCTGCTGCGCCGTCGCGGCGCATCATGGCCACCCGATCGGCCAGCCCGCCCGCGACGAGGCGCTGGCGATGCTGCTGGCACCGGGATCGCCGTTCACCGCGTCGATGCTGCGGGACCTGCAGGCGGGTCGGCGGACCGAGCACGAACACATCCTCGGCGCGATGGTGCGCCGCGCCGACGCCGCCGGCATCGCCTGCCCCGGGCTGCGGCTGGCCTACCTCGCCCTGGCGATCGCGCAGGCGGAGGGCCGTGCCGCGACCGGCCAGTCCGCGCATTGACCGAAGACAGTTCCCTCCAGCTGCAGCTTGCGCCACAATGGCGCGACGTTTCCGGCGCGTGGTGCCTTGCGACACGGCCCGCGCCGGCTGACTCCGCGAATGTCCGCCGACAAGGAGATCGCGGGTAGGGGGAGCGTCCGATGCGGCAGTTCACACTTCGATTCCTGGTCGCGGTCGGCGTGGCGCTGGCATCGACCGATGCGGCCGTTGCCGCTGCGCCACGGCCGATCGTCATTGCCGAGGTCTGCCCGACGACGGGCCGGTTCGCCCTGCACTGCGAGGGCGACCGGCGCGGCGCCGAGATGGCGATCGACGACGCCAATCGCCGTGGCGGCGTGCTGGGCCGACCGATCGTGCTGGTGTCGAGGAATCCGACCCTGGACGCCCGGCACGCCGCCAAGGTGGCCGAGGAACTGATCGTCCGCGATCACATCGGCTTCATGGTGGGGGCGATCGATTCCGGCGTTGCGGCGAGCATGTCGGCCGTCTGCCAGAAATTCGGGGTGATCTTCATCAACACCAATTCGTCGGCGCCGTCCGAGTCGGTCGAGGACGCCCACCGAACCAAATTCGTGTTCGACGCCAGCGCGGCCAACTTCAACCGCGCGCTGCTCGGCTATGCGCTGGCGCAGCATCGCTCCAAGCGCGTGGTGCTGCTGACCGAAGACGACGTGTGGGGCCGCAGCAGTGCCCGGGCGTCGCGCGAAATCGTCGGCGCGCTCGGCGGCAGCGTGGTCGGCGAGGTGGTGGTTCCCGCGACGCTGCCCGATCCGGCCGCGGCGATCCGGCGCATCGAGTCGATCCCCGCCGACGTGGTTGCGGTCAACATCAGCGGCGACAACCAGATCCGGTTGTTCTCGCAGGTGCCGCCGAGACTGCTGCGCGAGCGTTCCTGGGTCGTCGGGGAGGTTGACTGGGAGGAGCTCTATCCGGCGCCGGGGACGCCGCGGCCGCTGTATGGCATCACCTGGGCCTGGAACCTCCCCACGCCGGGCACCGCGGCGTTCACCGCCCGCTACCGAAGGCGCTACGGCCACACCAGCCTCGACTATCCGGGCGACGTGACCTATTCCGCCTACTTCGCGACGCGCGCGCTGCTCGACGCCATCGAGCGCGCGGGGACGACCGACAACCATGCCGTCATCCGCCAGCTCGAGCATCTGAAGTGGACCGCAGCCGAGCGCATGCAGGCCGACGCCGCCTACATGGATCCGGTGAGCCATCATCTGCAGCAGACGGTCTACATCGCCACCTGGCGTCCCGACATGGCGCATCCGGAACTCGGGCAGAAGATCCTGGCGCATTTCTCTCCGGCACAGGTCCGCTACGGGCGCGAGCGCACGACCCGGCTGGAATCCATGGCCAGCACGCCGCATTACGCACCGTGAAACTGCCCAGGGACGGACTGATCGTCCGCATCGCGCTGCTGGTGGTCTGCGTCGAGGTCGCAGGCTTCGGTGCCCTGGGCTGGTTCTACACCAGCCGGTACAACGATGCCCTCGTCAGCCTCGTCGACCAGCGCGTCCACACGGTCGCGCGGATGCTGGCGACCCGCGAGCTGCCGATCACGGCGATCGCGCGCAGGGACCTGCTCAGCGGTTTCCTCGGCGTGCCCTACCTGCGCGGCGAAGTCATCGGCGGCAGCGGGCTGGTCGTGGTGTCGACGCTGCCCGGCGAGCTCGGGCGCCCGGCAACGGCGCTTGCGGGGATCGATCCGTCCTGGCTCGGCCCCACCGGCCCCGAACTGCGCGTTGTTCCGGTCAGCCAGCGGCTGATCGCCATCATCCGCATCGCCGATCAGCCCGCCGGGCCGCCGATGTATCGCGTGGTGTTCACCATCAGCACCGCCGGCCTGGAGGCGATGCGCCGCACCGTTGCGCTCTGGGGCCTGTTCGGGTCACTGCTGTTCATCCTCCTCACCTCCGTCGGCATCGTGCTGATCGCACAGCGGCTGATCACCCGGCGGGTGCGGACCTCGCTGGCCGTGCTCAAGCGGGTCGAGCAGGGCGAGCTCGATGCCCGGATCCCCGCGCCGGGGAGCGACGAACTGAGCCAGCTCCAGCGCGGCATCAACTCCATGACCGAAACGGTCGGCGGGCTGCTGGCGCAGCATCGCGACAACGCCGCCGAACTGCGCCGGCAGAAGGACCTTCTGGGCTATGTCATCCAGAATGCCCCGGTCCGGGTGTTCTGGAAGGACCGGAGCCTGCGCTACGCCGGCTGCAACGAGCTGTTCGCCCGCGATGCAGGCCTGGCCGGGTGCGCCGACCTGATCGGCAAGACCGATTTCGACCTCGCCTGGCGGGGCCATGCCGAGGCCTACCGCGCCGATGACCTCGCGGTGCTGCAGTCGGGACAGCCGAAGCTGGAGTTCGAGGAATCGCAGACCACGCCCGATGGCCGGTCGATCTGGCTGCGCACGTCGAAGGTGCCGATGCGTGATCCGGACGGCCGGGTCGCCGGTGTGCTCGGGATCTACTCCGACATCACCGATCGCAAGCAGGCCGAGGAGCAGATCCGCCGCCTGGCGTACTTCGACCCGGTCACCGGGCTGCCGAACCGCCGGCTGTTCGGCGACCGCCTCGCCGTGGCGATGCGCGCCAGCCGCGAGCACCGGCAATACGGCGCGCTGGTGATGCTCGACCTCGACGATTTCAAGGATCTCAACGACACCTCGGGCCACGTGATCGGCGATCAGCTGCTCGCGGAGGTGGGGCAGCGATTGCGCGAGCGCTTCGGGCAGGACGACAGCGTCGCCCGCCTCGGCGGCGACGAATACGTCGCGATCTGCCAGTCGCTCGGCGACGACGAGGGCGTCGCGACCGTCCGGGCGGGCGCCGTCGCCGAAGACATCCGGCAGGCCCTGAGCGAGCCGTATTCGCTCGACGGTGGAAACCTGCTGCATCGCAGCACCGTGAGCATCGGCGTCACGCTGTTCCGCGGCGACGATGTCAGTGTCGACACCGTCCTGAAGCAGGCCGACGTGGCGCTGAACGAGGCCAAGGGCAATGGCCGCAATGGCGTGCGCTTCTTCAATCGCGACATCCAGGACGCCATCGACCGGCGCGCGCGCATGGTCGCCGGACTGCGCGAGGCGGTCGACCGCGGCGAGCTGCAGGTGTACTACCAGCCGCAGGTCGACGGCGACCGGCGGCTCATCGGCGCCGAGGCGCTGCTGCGCTGGTTCCCGCACGGGCAGGATCCGGTCCCGCCGTCCGTGTTCATCCCGCTGGCCGAGGACACCGGACTGATCGCCGGTCTGGGCGCCTGGGTGTTCGAGCAGGCGTGCCTGCAACGTCGCCGCTGGGAGGAATCGCCGCGGACGCGGTCGCTGGTGGTATCGGTCAACATCAGTGCGCACCAGCTGCGACAGCCGGACTTCGTCGAGCAGGTCGACGCGCTGATTCGCCGTACCGGCATCGCGCCTTCCGGGCTCAAGCTCGAACTGACCGAAAGCGCGGTGCTCGCCGACGTCGATACCGCCGTGGAATCCCTGCGGCGGCTGCGACAGCTGGGTGTGAGCTTCTCGCTGGACGATTTCGGCACCGGCTATTCGTCGCTGTCGTACCTGAAGCGGCTGCCGTTCGACCAGATCAAGATCGATCAGTCGTTCGTCCGCGACGTCGTCGGCGACGCCAACGACGCCGCGATCGTCCGCACCATCATCGCGATGAGCCGCTCGCTCGGCATCGAGGTCATTGCCGAAGGCGTCGAGACCGACGCGCAGCTTGAGTTCCTGCGGCGCTACGGTTGCAGCAGCTTCCAGGGATATCTGTTCGGCCGGCCGCAGCCGGTGAGCGAATGGCCCGCCGAGCTGTTCGCCGACGCGGCGCCGACCGATCCGTCCGGTGCACGCTGAAGCGCTGCTGGCAAGGTGGTCTGGTCCGGCTGTACCCTCCAGGCCACACCGCGGCACGCCGGCGCGAACGACCGGAAGGGCTGCGGCTTTACAGCGGCGCCGAAATTTGGCGCAATATCGCCTGATCGCCGGTGATCGGCCGAGCAGCGCCCGGTGCACCGTCGGATTCCCCGTTCGACGCCGACCCCATGACTCCAGGACTCCAGTACGTCAAGACCGCAGCCGGCCAGGCGGAGATCAGCCGACGCTCGGACCGGTTGTCGCGCCCGTTGCGCAACGTGCTGCTGTGCGTCGACGGCCAGCGTGATGCCGCCGCGCTGCAGGCGCTCATCGGCGCGATCGGCGCGCCGCCGGACGCGCTGGAGCAACTGCTGGCGCTCGGGCTGATCGGTTCCGGTGCCCCCGAGGCGCTGGCCGCCGAGTCCGCGTCGCCTCCAACGGAATCACGGCCCGCGCCCGGGGACGCTGCGCGCGATGCGCCGGACCGGAGCGCGCCGGACGACGAACCGGCGGCGGCTGCACCCGATGCGCTGCCGGAACCGGCGACACCGCCGCCGGGGGGCGCCGGAGCGTCCCTGGCAGAGCCGGTGCCGCCGGGCACCGAAAGCGTCGATCCGGCGCCGGCCCCGCCGGATCGGACGTCGGGATCGGATTCGCAGCCTGGTCCGGATGCGGAATCCCACGCTGTTGCGTCCCCGCCCGAGCCCGAGCCCGAGCCCGAGCCCGAGCAGGCGCTGGCGTTCCCTGCCACGGCGCGTTCGGCCGGCGAGACGGTCGCTCCGGCACCGAGCCCGCTCGAGCGCCTCGATTACGCGACGCTGTATCGGGGGCTGAACGCACTGGTCGCCGACAACCTGGGAATGATCAAGGGGGTGCGGCTGCAGTTGAGCATCGAGCAGTGCCGCACCGTCGAGCAGCTCCGCGCGCTGATCCCCGTGGTCGCCGAGGCGCTCGCGGCGCGCCACGGCAAGGGGCGGGCTGCGGACCTGGTGGCGCAACTGGCAGACGCCGCAGTGTTGCGATGACCGGCTGGCGCGGCCGCCGGCGCCGCCGGCGCGCTATCGGTGCCCGCCGAAGAACCAGCTGCACACCACGATGGACGCCACCACCCCGGCGAGATCGGCCAGCAGCGCGCAACCGACGGTGTGGCGCACCCGGCGGATGCCGACCGCGCCGTAGTACACCGCCAGCACGTAGAAGGTGGTCTCGGTGCTG
>JAKAIB010000152.1 GCA_021814605.1 Pseudomonadota bacterium
CCAGGTGCCGGAGAACACGTTGGCGCCGATCCCGAGTTCCAGGCCGGTCTGGGAGGTGAACCACCAGCGCGCGATCGGCGTGACGCCGACGTGCCACAGCGACTGGTTGTCCGGGGTGGCGCGCGTGGTCGCGCGTCCGAGTGAATACTCCAGGCTGACATCGACGTGGCTGCCGATGAACGCGTGCTGCCAGAACGGCGCGGCCTGGTAGGCCAGGGTCCAGTTGTGGTCCCCCTTGTAGTCCCCCCAGAGGCCGGTCAGCTGTCCGGCGTGACTTGCCGGAGCCAGCGCGGCGAGGATGAGGAATCCGATCGAGACGCGAATTCGGGAGAAGAGAGTCGCCATGGAGTTTTGTCTTGTTGTCGTGGGAAGGGGACGCCGCTGGGACGCGCCGGGGCGGGGTCAGAGCAGCATCTGGAACGGGCTGAGCAGGATCTGGAGCAATTGCTGCGACACGCCCATCAGCGGACCCAGCCAGAAGTTCGAGAAGATGTTGGTGAGCAGCAAGGCCATCACGATGAAGAACCCGTAGGGCTCGATGCGCGACAGCGCGATGGCCTGTCGCACCGGCAGCAATCCGACCAGGATGCGCCCGCCATCGAGCGGCGGCACCGGAAACAGGTTGAACACCATCAGCAGCAGATTGAACTGCACGCCGGCTCTCGCGACGTCGTAGAAATACGGCTCCGTCGATCCGAAGGCTTGCAGCAGCACCAGCGCCAGCCCCCAGATGAAGGCCTGGAGGAAGTTCGACGCGGGGCCGGCGAGGGCCACCCAGATCATGTCGCGCTTGGGGTTGCGCAGCCGGCCGAAATTCACCGGCACGGGCTTGGCGTAGCCGACCAGGAAGGCGCCGGAGGTCAGGAAGAACAGGACCAGCGGCACGACGATGGTGCCGATCGGGTCGATGTGCCGCAGCGGATTGAGCGAGATCCGCCCCATCATGTAGGCGGTGTTGTCCCCGAAGTATCGGGCGGCGTAGCCGTGCGCCGCCTCGTGCAGGGTGATCGCGAACAGCACCGGCAGCGCATAGACGGTGACTGCCTGTATGAGTTGATCCATGCGGCGATTGTAGGAAGTGCAGGGAGAGGGGCGCCGCCTCGCGACGGCGCCGCGGGCCGGCGGTCAGTGCAGTGCAGGGAGCCCCAGCGCGTCGAGCGGTCCCCGGCCGACGCGAACCACCACCGGTTCCGGCCCGGACAGGTCGACCACGGTGGTCGGTTCGCTCGGGCACGGACCGGAATCGAGCACCAGGTCGACGTCGTGCTGCAGCCGTTCGCGGATCGTCCCGGGGTCGTTGAGCGGCGCATCCTCGCCCGGAAGGATCAGGGTGGTGGCCAGCAGCGGCTGCGCCATTTCGGCCAGCAGGGCGTGCGCGACCGCGTTCTGCGGGACGCGCATGCCGATGGTCTTGCGCGACGGATGCGACAACCGTCGCGGCACTTCCTTGGTGGCTTCGAGGATGAACGCGTACGGACCCGGCGTGCAGGCGCGGATCAGCCGGTACTGCCGGTTGTCGACGCGGGCGTAGACGCCGAGTTCCGACAGGTCGCTGCACAGCAGGGTCAGGTGATGGCGTTCATCGATCTGGCGGATGCGGCGCAGCCGCTCGACCGCGGCCTTGTCGTCGAGATGGCAGACCAGCGCGTACGAGGAATCGGTCGGGATGGCGGCGATGCCGCCGGAATGCAGCACCGCGGCGGCCTGCTTGATCAGCCGCGGCTGGGGGTTGTCGGGATGGAGGCTGAAGTATTGGGCCACGGTGGTCAGTGCAACAGTTCCCACACCGGCACGACGTCGGCCGGCAGCGGCGGGAGTCGTCCCAGGTCGCAGGCGCTCTCGTCGGGGCTGTGGAAGTCGGAGCCGCGGGAGGCGTGGAAGCCGAATTCGAGCGCCGTGTCGGCGTAGCGGCGGTACTGCGCCGCGGTGTGACTGCCGGTGACGACCTCGATCGCCTGTCCGCCAAGCGACTTGAAGCGTTCGAGCAACGCCCATTCCTCGGCCGGAGTGAAGCGATATCGGCCCGGGTGCGCGACGACGGCGACGCCGCCGGCTGCCGTGATCCATTGCAGCGCGTCGGCGAGCGAAGCCCATTCGTGCTCGACATAACCCGGCTTGCCGGGGGTAAGGAAGCGCGCGAACACCTCGTGCGTCTGGCGGCAGATGCGCTGCTCGACCAGATAGCGCGCGAAGTGCGTGCGCGACAGCAGCGCCGGATTGCCGGCGAAGCGCAGTGCGCCGGCATAGACGCCGTCGAGACCGAGCCGGGCTTCGAGCTCCCCGGCCATGCGCCGGGCGCGCTCGTCGCGGCCTTCGCGGATCTGGCGCAGTCCCTGCTGCAGCACGGTGCTGCCGGGATCGACGCCGAGGCCGACGATGTGCACCGTCTGCGCGGCGAACGATACCGAGATCTCGACCCCGGCGACGAAGCGCAACCCGAGTGCCCGTGCTGCGTCGCGTGCCTCGGACAGGCCGCCGATGTCGTCATGATCGGTCAATGCCCACAGCTCGACGCCGTGGTCGGCGGCGCGCCGGGCCAGCGTCGCCGGAGCCAGTGTTCCGTCCGATGCGGTCGAATGGGAATGCAGATCGGCGTTGAGTTGCGGGTGCGTCGTGACGGACATGGGGGGATTGTAGGAAGGGACGGCGCCGGCCGCGTCGCGCCGCGCGATTGACCGGATGCGGGGCGCGGCATCGGCGCAATACACTGCGGCAGTTCCCCCGGCCGTTTCCCGATGAGCAAGTCCCGCCACGTCAGCCAGACTCCCGCCACGCAATGGTTGCGTGCGCAAGGTGTCGACTACACCGAACATGTCTACGACTACGTCGACCATGGCGGGACGGCCTGGGCGTCGAAGGCGCTGGGGCTGCCGCCGCACGCGGTGGTCAAGACGCTGGTGATGCAGGACGAGTTGGCGCATCCGCTGGTGGTGCTGATGCACGGCGACTGCGAGGTCTCGACCAAGCAGCTGGCGCGCGACATCGGCGTCCGGCACGTCGAGCCGTGCAAACCCGAGGTGGCGCAGCGGCACAGCGGCTACCAGGTCGGCGGCACGTCGCCGTTCGGGCTGCGCAAGCCGATGCCGGTGTACGTCCAGCAGTCGGTGCTGGAGCTCGACCAGATCTATGTCAACGGCGGCCGCCGCGGGTTTCTCGTCGGCATCCGGCCCGCCGTGCTCGACGTCGCACTGGGTGCGCGGCCGGTCGATTGCGCGCTGCCCGGCGAGGACTGACGGCACGCCATCGCAGACCGGCTGCACAACCTAGAATCGCGCCCGATGAATGCATCGACCGGAGTGGCTCTTCTCGCGGCTGGACTGGCGTATCTGCTCGGCTCGCTCTCGTTTGCCGTGCTGGTCAGCCGGGTGATGGGCATGGCCGATCCGCGCAGCTACGGTTCCCGCAATCCCGGGGCGACCAACGTGCTGCGCAGTGGCAACAAGATGGCGGCGCTGCTGACCCTGCTGCTCGATGCCTTCAAGGGCTGGTTCGCCGTCTGGCTGGCGCAGCGGACCGGGGCCGGCTGGGCGCTGCAGCCCGCGGCGATCGCGCTGGTCGCGGTCGCGGTGTTCCTCGGCCATCTCTACCCGGTGTATTTCCACTTCCGTGGCGGCAAGGGCGTGGCCACCGCCGCGGGCGTGCTGCTCGCGGTCCAGCCCTGGCTCGGCCTGGCGACCATCGCGACCTGGGTCATCGTCGCCGGCTTCTTCCGCTACTCGTCGCTGGCGGCGCTGGTCGCCGCAGTGTTCGCGCCGCTGTACTACTGGTTCGGCGGGACGCTGGTGTGGACGACCGATCCGGGGATGCTTGCCGCACTGGTGCTGATCAGCGCGATGCTGATCTGGCGCCACCGCTCGAACATCCGCAAGCTGTTGCGCGGCGAGGAGAGCCGCATCGGGCAGAAGAACCGGCCGCGCTGAGGGGCACGGCCGCCGCCACGCGGCAAGACCGCTCAGTCGCGGAAATTGTTGAACGACAGCGGTGCTTCGGCCACGTCCTTGCGCAGCAGTGCCATGGCCGCCTGCAGGTCGTCGCGCTTGGCGCCGGAGACGCGGACGACCTCGCCCTGGATCGCCGCGGTGAGCTTGAGCTTGGATGCCTTGATCGCGCCGGTGATCTTCTTCGCAAGCTCCTGCGGGATCCCCGACTTGACCGTCACGACCTGCTTGACCTTGTCGCCGGAGATCTTCTCGATCTTGCCCAGGTCGAAGAAGCGCGGGTCGATCTTGCGCTTCGCCGCCTTGGCCATCAGCACGTCGCGGACCTGGCCGAGCTGGAAGTCGCTGTCCGCGGTGAGCGTCAGCGTGTTGTCGTTCTGTTCGATTTGCGCGGAACTGCCCTTGAAGTCGAACCGGGTGGCAATCTCCTTGGATGCCTGGTCGCAGGCATTGCGGACCTCGACCAGGTCGGGCTCGAGGACGGTGTCGAATGAAGGCATGGTGGGAATCCGATAATGCATCGCTTTGATCCGAACGATTCTATGACCCTGCAAATCGAATCCGACGTGCCGCTGCGTGCGCTCAACACGTTCGGCGTGGCGGCCACCGCGCGCCGACTGGTGCGGGTCCGCACCGAGCGCGACGTGCGGCGCATCGTCGACCACCCGGAACTCGGCCGCATGCCCAAGCTGGTGCTCGGCGGCGGCAGCAACCTGCTGTTGACCGGCGATGTCGACGCCCTCGTCGTCAAGGTCGAGATCGCGGGCCGGCGTGTCCTCGAGGATGACGCGCGCTCGACCCTGATCGAGGTCGGTGCCGGGGAGTCCTGGCACGAACTCGTCGCGTGGACGCTGGAGCAGGGGTATCCGGGGCTGGAGAATCTGGCGCTCATTCCCGGCACCGCCGGCGCGGCACCGGTGCAGAACATCGGTGCCTACGGAATGGAACTGGCCGACCGCCTGGAGTCGGTCGATGTCGTCGATTTCGTCACCGGGCGTTGCGCGACGCTTCCGGCGGCGCATTGCCGGCTGGCGTACCGCGACAGCGTCTTCAAGCACGAACTGGCGGGCAAATCGCTGATCACGGCGATCCGGTTGCGGCTGCCCAGGCCCTGGGTTCCGGTGACCGGCTATGCCGACGTCGAACGCTGGCTGCAGCGCGAACAGATCGGCGATCCGACACCGCGCGATGTGTTCGACGCCGTGTGCGCGATCCGGCGCGGCAAGCTGCCGGACCCGCAGGCGCTGGGCAATGCCGGCAGCTTCTTCAAGAACCCGGTGGTCAATCGCACGATCCGCAACGAGATCCTCGCCGATCACCCCGATATCGTGAGCTATCCGTTGCCCGACGGAACCTACAAGCTGGCCGCGGCGTGGATGATCGCGGCGTGCGGCTGGAAGGGCAGGACGCTGGGGGCGGCGGGCGTGCATGAACAGCAGCCGCTCGTGCTGGTCAACCGCGGTGGCGCCAGCGGCGCCGACGTGCTCGAACTGGCGCACGCGGTTCAGGAGAGCGTGCAGCGCAAGTTCGGCCTGCGGCTGGAGATCGAGCCGCTAGTGGTCTGATCCGGCGCGGCGCAGAAACGGCGACGCCCGGGAGTCCCGGGCGTCGCCGCGGCGTGGTCGCCGCGAACGAGTCGCGGCGTGCAGCGTCCGATCAGTCGGGCAGGGCGACGGTCGGGTTGCCCAGGTTGGTCCACTCGATCATCGAGCCGGTGTACAGGCGCGAATTCTTGTTGCCCAGGATCTCGTGGGTCACGAACCACGCGCCGGACGCCAGATGGCCGGTGTTGCAGTAGGTGATCGTCGGGCTCTCGGGCTGGATGTTGAACTCGGCGTAGATCTTCTTGTACTGGTCGGCCGTCATGAACTCGTGCGCCGCGCCGACCGGCTTGACGATCGCGTCGGTCGGGAACGAACGGGCGCCGGGCAGATGGCCCGCGGTCTTGTTGATCGGCTTCTTGACGATGCCGAGGAACTGCGCGGTCGGGCGGGCATCGACGAACTGCTCGCTGCCGCTCTGCAGCCCTTGCTTCACCTGCTGCAGCGACGCCAGGATGGCTTTGTCTTCGGCGCCGGCGGCCCAGTTGCCCTTGGACGGCGCAACCTTCGCCGTCGAGACCGGATAGCCGGCCTGGATCCAGGCGTTCACGCCGCCGTTGAGGATCGCGACCTTGTCACGCGGTTCGCCGAAATAGCGCAGCTGGAAGTACAGGCGGGTGGCCATGTCCATCGAATCGACGCTTTCGCCAGTCGGGACGATGACGATCGGCTTGTCGGTCTTGTTCAGGCCGGCGTCGTCCATCACCTTGGTGAAGAAGTCGGCGGTCGGCAGTTGTGCCTTGATCTTCACGCCGTCGACGGTGCGCTCTTCGCGGATCTTGTTGAAGTCGACCGGAATCGCCCCGTCGATGTGGCCGCCCGTCTTGACCAGGGTCTTGACCTTGGTCTTGGCGTCGACTTCGAACTTGGGCTCCTCGGTGAACGTCTTGGGCTCGTCGCGGATGTCGACGATGGTCACCGCATCCTTGTTGGCGTTGAGCCACTGCGGCGTGACCAGCGGCCCGGGCAGGGTGGCGGCCCCGGCCAGTTGCGCCGAGGCGGCGACGGCACCGGCGGCGATCAGGTGTTTCAGATTCATGGATGCTCCTCGTGGATTGATGGAACTGCTCATTTCAGGGCGTGTACCCGCCCAGTTCTTCCAACGCAAGAATCTGCGTCGAAAAATCGATACGGCACTGGCTCAGGATGTGACGGCGCCGGTCCTCGAACAGGTTGCCGTGCCCGGCCAGCGCCCGGACGCGCGCGTCGCGCAGGTAGAGAACGTCGTCGACCTGCGGGCGAAAGAACGCGAGCACGGCGTCGAGCCAGGCCCCGACCGCGTGGGCCGGCGCCGTCTTGAGCCGGGTGCGCCGCGCCAGCGCGCAGACCCGCTCGGCGTCTTCCCAGCACTCGGCCGTCACCCAGCGGTTGGTGGTGAACACCCGGATCGGCATGCCGCGGGCGTCGACCGACAGCCCGACGATATGGGTGTAGCGCTGGTCGGCCGGGCAGTCGGTGCGGCGATTGGCGGCGAACACGTGGAAATGGCCGTGCTCGCCGTCGATGCGCTGCCGTGCCGCGTGCGCGTGGTAATAGAACAGCGCGCCGGTCGGCGTCTTGGAATCGTGCTCGGGATAGTGCGCCCATTCGACATAGGGCGACTTGCCGATCACCTCGGAAACCACGGTTGTGCCATTGCGCAGGAACGCCTGCGTGGCTTCGAGCGCGGCCTGTCCCGCGGCGTGCAGGTCGCGGCGTTCCCGCCGCGACAGCCCGCGCATGCGTTCGAGCACGCGATGGCGCCCGCCGGGGAGATGTCCCGTCTGCAGTGAAGAAGACAGATACATGAACGGAGTCGAAACGGCGCGGCGCGGTCAGGACCTTGCCGCGCGTCGCGGCGCAATGCGGATTACTTCGACGGGGCGCAGGGGTTGCTGCCCTTGGACGGTGCGCAGGGATTGCTGCTCTTCTTCTTGTCCATCTTCTTCGACGGCGCGCAGGGGTTGCTGGGGGCGCAGGGGTTGCTCGCGGCCTGCGCGACGCCGGTCGGCGACAGGCTCGACAGCGCCTGCGGCATCGGCGCGATCACCGCGGCGGCGAGCGCCAGGGCGGGAAGGGCCTGGGAGAGTTTGATCGAGGTTTTCGCCATGAAGGGCTCCTGGTTGAGTGACTAAAGGGGGGTATTGCAGCGCGATTATTGGCGCTGCCGACTATCAACGTACCGACAGGGTCGCCCGCCGACAGTCAGCCATGCTGCGCTGCGAGGGACGATGCCGACGAGTTCCGGTCCGAGCGGTTGGATCGGCTGTTGCGGGTGAGATAGCCGA
>JAKAIB010000153.1 GCA_021814605.1 Pseudomonadota bacterium
CTGCTGGCGTTCAACCGCGAGCGGGACGAGTTCGCGCGCCCGCGCAGCGTGCCGGCCGATGGCCTCGATGCGCTCGAGCAGGAAGCTGCGCAGCCGGTCGCCTTCGGCGGCGCGCGCCTGCAGCAGCCCGGCCAGCGCCTGTTCGAGCGCGCGGGTCGCCGCGTCCTCGATCGCGGTCGGGTCGTTTCGGTCGTCCGCCGCATCAGCGGCGAGCCGGAACACCTCGGCGACGGACAGCGGCGTCAGATGCGGCGCGACGGCACGCAGCGCCGCCTCGGCTTGCAGCAGTGGCGCGGCGGCTGCGGGGTCGGGCAGGCGCGGACCCGTCCGTGGAGCCTCGAACACGCCGCGGCATTCGACCTTGCCGCGCCGCAGCGAGCGCGTCAACAGCTGGCGCAGCGCCGGCTCGGCGCCGCGCATTTCCTCCGGCAGGCGGAACGCCAGATCGAGAAATCGACTGTTGACCGAGCGCAACTCGATATGGACGTTTGCACCCGAAGGCGACATCGCGCTGTGGTGGCCGTAGCCGGTCATGCTATAAATTGGCTTCACTCCGATCCCCTTTGGGCGCATTTTTTCACACCCGCCTCGCCGACCCCGCCGCGGCACCCGTTCTCCACCATGTCGAGCCCGTCGAAATCCAAGCCTGCGCCATTGGCACCGGATACCCAGGTCGGCGGCTATCGCATCGTGCGCCGCCTTGCCAGCGGTGGCTTCGGGGTCGTCTACCTGGCGCTGAGTCCCGACGGGCAGCGTGTCGCGATCAAGGAGTATCTGCCGGCGTCGCTGGTCGAGCGCGCACCGGGAGAAAGCGCGCCGGTCGTCCCGCCGGACAAGCTCGCGCTCTACCGGCTCGGACTGAAAAGCTTCTTCGAGGAAGGACGCTCGCTGGCGCAGATCTCGCATCCCAGCGTCGTCAGCGTGCTCAACTTCTTTCGCGAGAACGAGACCGTCTACATGGTCATGAACTACCTGGACGGTGCATCGCTCCAGGAGTTCGTCATCACCGCGCGCGAGCTCAAGCGCAAGAAGATCTTCCGCGAATCGACCATCCGTTCGCTGTATGACGACATCCTGCAGGGCCTGCGCGTGGTGCACCAGCACAAGATGCTGCACCTCGACATCAAGCCGGCCAACATCTTCATCACCGACGACAACAAGCCGATCCTGATCGACTTCGGCGCGGCGCGGGAGGTGCTGAACCAGCAGGACAAGCGGTTCCGGCCGATGTACACCCCGGGTTTCGCCGCTCCCGAGATGTACAAGCGCGAGGGCGCGTTCGGCCCTTGGACCGACATCTACGCGGTCGGCGCCTGCATCTATGCCAGCATGACCGGTTATCCACCCTACGAGGCGACGCAGCGCATGGACAAGGACCGGTTGCCGGCGCAGCTGTCCAAGCTGCGTGGCGTCTATTCGGACAACCTGATCGAGATCGTCGAGTGGTGCATGGCGCTCGACGCGATGGCACGGCCGCAGAGCGTGTTCAACCTGCAGCGCGAGCTCGGCGCCGAGGACGCGCGGCGCTACACCAATCTGACGCTGAGCGAGAAGCTGCGGCTGCATATCGACGAACTGGTCAACGACACCAAGTCGCAGGTGAAGAAGGTACGTGACGTGACCCGGTTCGGCGCCGTGGTGCAGAACAGCCCGCAGCCGGGGCGCGACGATCCATTCCCGCGGGAGCGCAATTGAAGTTCTCCGTCTATCAGGTCAGCCGTCGCGGCGGTCGGGCCACCAACCAGGATCGGATGGGATATTGCTACACGCGGGACAGCGCGCTGTTCGCGCTGGCCGACGGTCTCGGCGGACACCCCCGCGGCGAGGTGGCGGCGCAGCTTGCGCTGCAGACCATCGCGACGCTGTTCCAGCAGGAGGCAAGGCCGCGACTGCGCGATCCCCAGGAATTCCTGCGGCGCTCGATCTTCCGTGCCCACGAGCAGGTCCAGCGCTACGCCCAGGAGAACAAGCTGACCGATTCGCCGCGCACCACGGTCGTCGTCTGCGTGCTGCAGAACGATGCGGCGCATTGGGCGCACGTGGGTGACTCGCGACTCTACTTCCTGCGCAACGGCGCGCTGCTCACCCGCACCCGCGATCACTCGCACGTCGAGCACCAGCAGAAGGACCGCAGTCCGGAAATGACGTTGCTCCAGCCCGACGGCCCGACGCGCAACATGCTGTTCACCTGCCTCGGCTCCGGGCAGTTGCCGATGATCGAGGTCGGCATCCCGCAGGCGCTGCGGCGGGGCGACATCGTGCTGCTGTGTTCCGACGGGCTGTGGGGGCAGATCCCCGAATCGGTGCTGGTCCGGCAATTCGGCCAGCAGGTGTTGTCCGAAGCCGTCCCCGAAGTGGTCGAGATGGCCTTGCGCCAGGGCGGAACCGATTCGGACAACGTCACCGCCCTCGGCGTCGAATGGGAGGCTGATCCCGACGACCTCGAAACGTCGATGCGGGTGGAGACCGAGACGATGCAGCCCGGAGGGTTCGCATCGACCATCCAGAACCGGCTCGACGACACGCCGGTCGACGATATGGACGACGCCGCGATCGAACGCTCGATCGCCGAAATCAACGCCGTGATCCGCCAATCGGCCAACCGCAAGTAGCCCATCGCATGTCTTCTCTCATTCCCGTGCGCCAGGGGCGCACCGCCGGGGAACTCCGTCCCGTCCGCATCGAGCGCGGCTACACCCGACACGCCGAAGGCTCGGTGCTGGTGTGCTTCGGCGAAACCCGGGTGCTCTGCAACGCGTCGGTCGAAGAGCGCGTGCCGCCGCATCGCCGCGGCAGCGGGCGCGGCTGGGTGACGGCCGAATACGGCATGCTGCCCCGCGCGACACACACCCGTGGCGAGCGCGAGGCCAAGCGCGGCCGGCAGCAGGGGCGGACCGAGGAAATCCAGCGGCTGATCGGCCGGGCGCTGCGCGCCGTGGTCGATTTCGAGGCGCTGGGCGAGCGCCAGATCACCCTCGACTGCGACGTGCTGCAGGCCGACGGTGGCACCCGCACTGCGGCAATCACCGGCGCCGCGGTTGCGGCATGGGATGCGGGCCGGTGGCTGCTCGCGCAGGGGCTGGTCGAGCGGCATCCGATGCGCGAGTTGGTGGCTGCGGTGTCGGTCGGGTTGGTGGGCGGCGAGTTGCGGCTCGATCTCGACTACCCCGAGGACAGCCAGTGCGACACCGACATGAACGTCGTCGGTACGGGCGGCGGCGCGCTGATCGAGGTGCAGGGGACCGCCGAGGGCGCACCGTTCACCCGGCATCAGCTCGACGGCCTGATCGATCTCGCACAGCAGGGCATCGACGCGCTGGTGCAGGCGCAGCGCGCCGCACTCGGACTGCAATGAGCCCGCTCCGACGGTCAATTCAATCGCCGCGGCAGATCCGGTCCCGCCGCCCGTCCCGCGGCCGGGCGAACACCCGATGATGCCGTCCGTTCAGGCGCCCGAGCGACGCCTCGTGCTCGCGTCCGGCAACGCCGGCAAGCTGGCCGAACTCTCGGCGTTGCTGACGCCGCTGGGCTGTTTCGTCCAGCCGCAGAGCGACTTCGGGGTGATCGAAGCCGAAGAGCCGCATCCCACCTTCGTCGAGAATGCGCTGGTCAAGGCACGCAATGCCAGCGCGCAGACCGGGCTGCCGGCATTGGCCGACGATTCCGGGCTCTGCGTCGGTGCCCTCGGGGGCGCACCCGGCGTCCGATCGGCGCGCTTCGCCCCGGCGGCGGCCAGCGGGCGCGAAGCGCAGGATGCGGCCAACAACGCACTGCTGCTGGAGCGTCTGGACGGCGAGGCGCGGCGCGAGGCCGAATTCGTCTGCGTCGTCGTCGCCCTGCGCAGCGCCGACGATCCCGAGCCGCTGATCGCGCAAGGCCGGCTCGCCGGACGCATCGGCCATGCCGCGGCGGGGCTGCGCGGCTTCGGCTACGACCCGCTGTTCGTCCTTCCCGACGGGCGGACACTGGCGCAGTGCGACGCCGCGGAAAAGAACCGGATCAGCCATCGCGGGCAGGCGCTGCAGGCGTTGCTGCCCATGCTGCGTGCGGCCTGGAACTTCGGCGCCGTCGGCGGCTGACGCGGCTTGCCGCGAAATGATTCGGTCGCGCGAAGCGGACGTGAAACGGCGCATTCCTTTGGCGGTCTCGGACGCCTCCGGACCCGTGCCGCCGCGTGATGACACCGCGCTGCAGTCCGCGGCGCAGGCACTGCCGCATTACCAGCGTGCCGGCACGCTGCAGCTGGCCGCGTTGCCTCCGCTGAGCCTGTACGTGCATCTACCCTGGTGCCTGCGGAAGTGCCCGTATTGCGACTTCAATTCGCACGCGTGGCGCGGCGAGGGTGAGATTCCCGAACAGGCATACCTGGCGGCGCTGCGTGCCGATCTCGACGCCGCGCTGCCCCTGGTGTGGGGACGGCGCGTGATCTCGGTGTTCATCGGCGGCGGCACGCCCAGCCTGTTCTCGCCCGACGCGATCGACCGGCTGCTGGCGGACATCCGCGCGCGGTTGCCATTGGTCGCCGATGCAGAGATCACGCTGGAGGCCAATCCCGGAACGTTCGAGCGCGACCGCTTCGCTGCGTTCGCGCAGGCCGGGGTCAACCGGCTGTCGCTCGGCGTGCAGAGCTTCGACGACGACAGGCTTCGCGTGCTCGGGCGGGTGCACGACGCGGCGCAGGCGCACGCCGCCCTGGACGAAGCCGCGCGGCACTTCCCGACGTTCAACATCGACCTGATGTTCGGTCTTCCCGGGCAGGATCTCGACGGGTGTGCCGCCGACCTGCGGGCTGCGCTGGCGCATCGCCCGCCGCACCTGTCGCTGTACCAGCTCACCCTCGAGCCCAACACCCTGTTCGCCCGGCATCCGCCCAGCCTGCCCGACGACGACCGGGTTGCGGACATGCAGCAGGCGGTCGCCGATCAGGCCGAATCCGCGGGCCTGGAGCGCTACGAGGTGTCGGCCTATGCTGCGCCAGGCCACCGCTGCCGCCACAACCTGAATTACTGGCAGTTCGGCGACTACCTCGGAATCGGTGCCGGCGCCCATTCGAAGATCAGTTTCGCCCATCACGTCATCCGCCAGGCACGTTGGCGACATCCGCAGCGCTACATCGAGCAGGCGGGAGCCGGCGCCGCCGTCGAGACCGAATCCGAAGTGGGGCGCGCCGACCTGCCGTTCGAGTTCATGCTCAACGCACTGCGACTGCGCGAGGGTGTCGAAGCCCGGCTGTTCACCGAGCGCACCGGCCTGCCGCCGTCCGCCATCGCCCGCGCGGTCGAGCAGGGTCGCGCGCGCCGCCTGATCGACGAAGCAACCGAGACGCTACGGACGACGCCGCGCGGCTACGCGATGCTCAACGACGTCCTCGAACTGTTCCTTCCGCCCGGCGCATCGCCCGCCGAATAGAATCCGCCATCGTCCCTGTGCTGTCAGGGACTTCCGGAAGCGTGGCAGAGTGGTCGATTGCACCGGTCTTGAAAACCGGCGACTCGCAAGGGTCCGTGAGTTCGAATCTCACCGCTTCCGCCAAAAAAGCGATCACAAGTCATTGAAGTTACTTGTGATTTTTCTTTTTCCGGCTGCGAGATCTGACTCCAGATCTGATTCATCGGCTGAGCCGACACCGATGACGCTCGGTGGCCGCCGGTGGACGATGACCGCGCTCCGCAGCGCCTTCCGGCCCCCGATCCAGGCCCCACGTTCCCGGTCACCGCGGTTGCGCCGGATCCTCGGGCGTCGGCTGCGGCCCATGCCCCGACCCCTGCGTCGGATCCAGATCCGACCCGAACGCCTCCCACGGCACGTCCTCCGCCCGCGCGGCCTGTTCCTGCGCCAGCCGCGCCTTCAATGCCGCCAGGGCGTTGGGCATCGTCTGCACCCCGCTTGCCTCGATCGCGGCAATCACCTCCGCCGTGCCCCAGGCCCGGATCGTGGCCGGATCCGGCAACCCCACCCGGTCGCCGTCGAACTCCAGGACCATGCCGTAGTCCAGGCGCAGGTTGCGCGGGCGCGGCCCCTCCAGCAATGCCCCCGTCCTGGGCTCGACCGCATACACGAAGTCCCGGTCCGCATGCACCAGGCAGGCTTGCTCCGGTTGCTGCGCGCCGCCCCGGCGCGACTGCAGGCGCCAGCTTAGCTGCGGATACGGAGCGAGGATCGACCGCAGCCGCTGCGCCTCCTGTCGCGCCCGGTCGCGCTCCGCTTCCACCCGTCGCCGCCGATCCGACTCCTGGAGCAAGGCGCGATTGACACGCCGCGCGAACCGATCGACCTCGGCCACTTGATAGAAGGGCGGCGGCGCGATCGTCGGCCGCCGGTGCAGCAACCCCTTGTCTGTTCCCGTGACGACGGGGACCTCCACCGGCTTGGGCGCAATGGCCTCGATCTGCGCCATCTGCTTGGCGTAGCGTGCGGTGTAATCGCGGATCCGCTCCTGCAACGTCGCCACCTTGGTCGCATCGACCTCGGCCTGCGCCTGCACCCGCTCCAGGTTCGCGGTGGCCTTCGCCAACCGGGATCGGGTCGTGTCCGCCTTCGCCTGCAGCGCGGCCAGCTGCGCCGTGTCCGCGTCCAGTTGCTGCTGGACCCGCGCGATCTCGCGCGGCAGATCCTGGTGCAACTGTCGGACACTGCGATGCACGATCCTGCTGCGATCGTCACCGCGCCGCCAGCGCTCGGCCACGGGCACACCCCGCTGGATCCCCAGGGATCCGAAGGCATCCCCGGCGAGATCCTGCAGATGGACCCCGTCGCGCCGGTGCAGTCGTTGCAGCACGCTCAGCCCATCCGAGCCCGTGGCTTCGAAGACGAAGTGGTAATGCGGCGCCGCCTCGTCGCCGTGATAGACCAGCGAGACCCGCTGCGCACCGTGTCCATGATCCCGCACGATGTCCTCGACCAGCTGCTGTGCGCACCGATGCGCCGACTCCAGGTGTTGCAGGACGATCGGTTGCGCCGCGTGCGAGAAGGTGATGATCCCTTCCACCAGCCGGGCCTGCCTGCGCTGCAGCTTCTGGCCGACGCGTTGCCGGTATCGCTCTGCGCTGGCGTGGGCGGCCGCCGCGAAGTCGCCCGAGTCGGGACCGAACAGCACCCGGTTCAACCGGCTGCGACCCGGATCCACGTAGGCGGGCAGCCGTCCCTGGCGCAGATTGTGGCGCGCGACAAAGGCCAGGCGGGACTGCGGCACCGCCTGCAGGCGCACGGACACGCGCGCCAACAGCTCTTCTTGCACATCGATGCGACTCCGACTCATCGTCCGACTCCTTGGGGTGGTGGAAGAAGTCGTTGTAGAGACGAACGCAGGACGCGGGAAGCGCCCAAACGGGCCGCATAATGTGCATTCTCCACGGCCGTCCACTGCCGTCCGGCAGGCGGCAGCGACCGTGGCGTTCGAGCGACATCGGCGGCAGCCGGCGACACCCTGCAGGCGGCGGACGGCGACTGAGCGGCACCTGACGAGGCGCGATCCCAGCCGCAGCGAAGCGGCCTGGGGGGAAGGTTTCGAAAGGAAGGGGCACCCCTTCCTTCGCCTACAGCACCAAAGGTGCTAGTACGTTTAAACACCCGGACCGCCGCACCCGGCAGAACACCCGAGGCAACAACCCTGGCACGCAGCAGCGCGACGCATCGCGCCGACATCGCATCAACGCCACGGATCCGCCGCGCCACCGGACGCGCCGCGGCGGCGTGCGGCGCGGCGGCGACGCAACACCCGCAGCCCCACAACCCACCCCCGCCGCTGCGGCCGCGCCGTCCGGCGCAGCGGCGAGGGCGGAGGG
>JAKAIB010000154.1 GCA_021814605.1 Pseudomonadota bacterium
CGATCTGGCCCGTATCCCGGGCCGTATGCCGGCGCCGGAGCGCTTGCCGTCCCGGCGCCGAGCGCCGGGACGGCAACCATCGCGAGCGCCAGCGCGGGCGCGGCCGCCAACCTTCGGAAGACCCCTGCGTTCATGCCGTTCTCCTTCATCCTGCAGCGATTCGCCAGGGATGGCGACGACACCCGATCGGGCGTCCGTCGAGCGGATCCGTCTCGCGCCACCCTGGCGCAGCGGGAGACGGGCAAAGCCGGCACGCGCCACATGGTGGTGCGGGCTCAGCGGCTGAGATCGGCGCGCCGCTTCTTGTAGTCGTCGGCGTCGATCTCGCCACGGGCATAGCGCTCGTCGAGGATGTCGAGCGCGGTGCGGCTGCGCAGATGCCGGTCGTGACGCATCGACCAGACGTCGCGCAACAGTCCGACCGCCACGGCGACCACGATCACGACGACGAGCAGCATGAAGAACCAGCCCACCCCGGCGCCCATCATGCCGAACCCGTACCCAAAGCCTCCCGGATGTCCGTACCACCACATGACGTCGCTCCTCCGTCCGCACGATCAGGGCCGAGCGCCCCGCTTCGGGCCGAGTCTAGGTCGACTCGGCAGCGTGCGCATGACGCGCGGCTGACGCGACACGCCGCCCCGCGGCAGCTTCGGTAACGTCTTGCAGCATGACCACAACGTGGAGGAGCGATACTGTTCCCGCGCCTCCGTTCGGCCCGTCGCGCGCGGCCGGCGGTACGCTGGAGTACGCGCAATCCGCAGCGCCGGCAGTCGGCCGGCATTCCCGATCGGAAGCAGACCATGACGCCACCCGCCTCCTCCCCCGCGGTTGCCCCGGACGCGCCCGCCCGCGCCGAGGGCCTGACTGAAGCGGAAGTCGCCCGGCGCCGCACGCAGTTCGGCCCCAACCGGCTTCCCGAGACCCACGAAAGCCTGGCGCGCAAGCTGCTGCGCTATTTCTGGGGCCCGATCCCGTGGATGATCGAGATCGCGGCCATCCTGTCGGCGGTGGTGCGTCACTGGGCGGACTTCACCATCATCACCCTGCTGCTGCTGTTCAACGCCGGTGTCGGCTTCTGGCAGGAATACAAGGCGTCGAGCGCCCTCGACGCGCTGAAGAAGCAGCTCGCGCTGCGCTGCCGGGTGCGCCGCGACGGCCAGTGGCGCGAGATCGACGCCGCCGACCTGGTCCCGGGCGACGTCGTCCGGGTGCGGCTGGGCGACATCGTTCCCGCCGACCTCGAACTGCTCGACGGCGACTATCTCAGCGTCGATCAGTCGGCGCTGACCGGC
Organism: Pseudomonadota bacterium; assembly: GCA_021814605.1. GTDB lineage: Bacteria > Pseudomonadota > Gammaproteobacteria > Burkholderiales > Burkholderiaceae_C > Thiomonas. The sequence goes on from JAKAIB010000154.1 coordinate 1,296, forward strand.
GAATCGCTGCCGGTGGACCGCAAGGCGGGCGACGCCATCTATTCGGGATCGATCGTCCGCCAGGGCGAGATGATCGGCGTGGTCAGCGCCACCGGCGCGCAGACCTACCTGGGAAAGACCGCGCAGCTGGTGCAGAAGGCCGGCGCGGTATCGCACTTCCAGAAGGCGGTGCTGGCCATCGGCGACTACCTGATCTACGTCAGCCTGGCGCTGGTCGCGGTGCTGGTGCTGGTGGAACTCGGCCGGGGCCTGCCCTGGCTCGATCTGATGCAGTTCGCGCTGATCCTGACCGTGGCATCGATCCCGGTGGCGATGCCGGCAGTGCTGTCGGTCACCATGGCGCTCGGCGCGCTGGCGCTGTCGAAGGAGAAGGCCATCGTCTCCAAGCTGGAGTCGATCGAGGAGATGGCGGCGGTCGACGTGCTGTGCTCCGACAAGACGGGCACGCTCACCGAGAACCGCCTCACCCTGGGCGAACCGCTGCTGGTCGGCGCCGCCGACGCCGGCGCGCTGAACCTGCACGCGGCTCTGGCCAGCCAGTCGGACAACGGCGACGCGATCGACCAGGCGGTGTTCGCCGCGCCCGGCCTGTCCGGGGCGCTGGACGGCTTCACCCGCAAGCGCTTCGTCCCGTTCGACCCGGTGAGCAAGCGCAGCGAAGGCGACTGGACCGATGCCGCCGGGCAGGCCATCGCCGCGGCCAAGGGCGCGCCGCAGGTCATCCTCGACCTGGCGGCGGTCGACACCGCGACCCGCGCCAAGGCCGAGGACTGGATCGCCGCGCAGGCGGCGCGCGGCTTCCGCACCCTCGGCGTCGCCAGCCGCGAAGGCGACGGTGCCTGGCGGCTCGACGGCATCCTGGCGCTGTACGACCCGCCGCGCGCCGACTCGGCGCAAACCATCGCGCAGGCACGCGAACACGGCATCACCGTCAAGATGGTGACCGGCGACAACGTCGCCATCGCCCGCGAGATCGCGGGCCAGCTCGGCATCGGCCGCAACATCGAATCGGCCGACAAGGTGTTCGGCGACGGCGCGCGCGCGGCTGCCGGACCCGACCTGGCCGAGCGGGTCGGCGCGACCGACGGCTTCGCCCAGGTCTTCCCCGAGCACAAGTACGGCATCGTCAAGGCACTGCAGGACGCCGGCCACCGTGTCGCGATGACCGGCGATGGTGTCAACGACGCGCCGGCGCTGAAGCAGGCCGACGTCGGCATCGCGGTGTCCGGCGCGACCGACGCCGCGCGCGCGGCCGCCGCACTCATCCTCACCGAGCCGGGGCTGTCGACCATCGTCAAGGCAGTCGAGGAGGCGCGGCGGATCTTCGAGCGCATGAACGCCTACGCCACCTACCGCATCACCGAGACCATCCGCATCATGGTGTTCGTGGTGCTGGCGATGCTGGCGTACGGCTTCTATCCGATCACCGCGGTGATGATCATCCTGCTGGCATTCTTCAACGACGTGCCCATCATGACCATCGCCTACGACCGCACCGCGCTCGATCCGCGGCCGGTGCGCTGGGACATGCGCCGGGTGCTGACCGCCTCGACCGTGATGGGCCTGACCGGCACCGCGGGCAGCTTCCTGATGCTGTACCTGGCGGTCGACTGGCTGCACCTGCCGATGGCCAAGGTGCAGACCTACATCTTCCTCAAGATGGCCGTCGCCGGGCACCTCACGCTGTTCGTCGCCCGCAGCCGCGATGCCTACTGGCGCAAGCCCTACCCGGCGCCCGTGATGATCTGGTCCGCGCTGCTGACCAAGGTGGCGGCAACGCTGCTGTGCGCCTGGGGACTGGGGCTGGTGACGCCGATCTCGTGGCCGGAGATCGGGTTGATCTGGGGGTATTCGATTGCGTGGTCGCTGCTCACCGATGCGGCCAAGCGCACCGTGTACCGCCATCTCGACCTGGCCGCGCCGCGCCACCGCCGCTTCCTCGGCCTGCTCCACCGTCGCACCCATCCCGCGGCGCGGTAGCGAATTCGAGCGGCTGATTGCAGAGCGTTACGTCGGGAACGCCGATAATCGCAACATTCCCAGTTCCCATCCGGTCACGCTCGCACCGTCGTCCAGGCGGCGCGGGCCGATCCTTTTCCCGAATGGCCGCCACTCCTCCGAGCACGTCGATCCCCCAGGCTGCGCGCCCCGCAATGAGCGCGCAGGAACGCCGGTCCAGCATGACGCTGGCATCGATCTACGGCCTGCGCATGCTCGGCCTGTTCCTGATCCTGCCGGTGTTCGCCATCTACGCCGGCAGGCTGCCGGGCAGCAACCACTTCCTGGTCGGCCTGGCGCTGGGCATCTACGGCTTCACCCAGGCGCTGCTGCAGATCCCGTTCGGCATCGCCAGCGACCGCTTCGGGCGCAAGCCGGTGATGATGTTCGGGCTGGCGGTGTTCGCCATCGGATCGTTCATCGCCGGCATCGCCCACGGCCTCGACGGCATCATCGTCGGCCGCGCGATCCAGGGCGCGGGGGCGATCTCCGCCGCGATCTCGGCCATGATCGCCGACTCGACCCGCGACGAGAACCGCACCAAGGCGATGGCGATGGTGGGCATGACCATCGGCACCAGCTTCATCGTCTCGCTCATCCTCGGGCCGGCGCTGTACCACTGGATCGGCATTCCCGGAATGTTCGCCCTGACCGGCGTGCTCGCCGTCGCGGCGATCGCGGTGGTCAAGTGGGTCGTGCCCGACGCGCCGATGCGCGCGCCGGCCGAGGAGGTCGGCGCCGCGGCATCGCACGACTCGGTGTTCACCCCGGCGCTGCTGCGGCTGCACTTCAGCATCTTCGTGGTCAATTTCACCCAGGTGGCGATGTTCGTCGTCATCCCGCTCGCACTGCTGCACTACGCCCGCATCCCGGTGGAGCACCACTGGATGGTCTACCTGCCGGTGACCGTCGGCTCCTTCGTCGTGGCCATTCCCGGAATCATCTGGGCCGAGAGCCGTGGCCACATGCGCGCGGTGTTCCGCGGCGCGGTGGCGCTGCTCGCCCTGACCATGCTCGGCCTCGCCGCGGCCTACACCCGGCCGGCCCTGCTGATCGCGCTGCTGTTCCTGTTCTTCGCCGCGTTCAACGTGATGGAGGCGCTGATCCCGTCGCTGGTGTCGCGGACCGCGCCGCCGGCGCGCAAGGGGCTGGCGATGGGGGTGTACAACACCGCGCAGTCGCTCGGCCTGTTCGCCGGCGGCGCCGCGGGCGGCTGGATCGCCAAGGCCTGGTCGTCCGAGGGCGTATTCCTCGCCTGCGCCGCGCTGGCGCTGGTGTGGCTGGTCGTCGCCTGGTTCATCCAGCCCCCGGTTCGCCATGGTCATTGATCCACGTCCTCACCTGCGTCACGCCGCGCTCGCGGCCTGCGCCGCGCTGGCGCTCGCCGGATGCGCGAAGCCGCTGCACTGGGACATGGATGACGTCGGCGCGCAGATGGCGCCGCTCCAGTTCAACGACCTGCGCAGCGGTGACGGCACGCTGGTCTCGGCGCAGCATTACCGGGGCAAGGTGGTCGCGGTCTACTTCGGCTACACCCACTGCCCCGACATCTGCCCGCTGACCATGTCGCATCTCGCCAGCGCGGTGCAGCAGCTCGGCCCCGACGCGAAGGACGTGCGCATCCTGTTCGTGACCGTCGATCCCCGCCGCGACACCCCGGCGGTGCTGCGGGCGTACGCCGCGGCGTTCAGCCCCGAAGCGCGCGGGCTGACCGGCACGGCGGCGCAGATCAAGGCGCTCGCCGGCCGCTACCACGTCGCCTATTCCTACGGCAAGCCCGACAGCCACGGCAACTACACCGTCACCCACAGCGCGGCGATCTACGTGTTCGACGAGAAGGGCAACGGCCGGCTCATCGGCACCGAGGCGACGCCGCCCGCCGAAATCGCGCACGATCTGAAGCAGCTCGTGCAGCTCGGCGCGTGAAGGAGGACGGCTTGACCACGGACACGGACGACACGACCGCCGAGCCGCCGACGCTGCCGACGCGGCGCGGCCCGCCGTGGGCACGCCAGGTCAAGTACCGGCTGCAGCGCAGCTTCCTGCAGTTCGGCCTGCCCTGGGGCGGTGCGCTGATCGTCGGCCTCGTCGCGGTGCTGTATGCGCAGTGGAGCACCGACGCCTACGACCTGTTCCTGCGGATGATCGCCGGCCGGCCGTGGCTGGCATTCCTCATCACCCCGGCGCTGACGGTGCTCGCGGTGTTCCTGACACGGCGCTGGTTCTCGGGCAGCGAAGGCAGCGGCATTCCCCAGGTCATCGCCGCGCTGCACGCGCCGCCTGACGACACCCTGATGCACCGGCTGTTCGGGCTGCGCGTCATCATCGGCAAGCTGTTCGTCTCGCTGCTCGGCTTCCTCGGCGGCATGACCATCGGGCGTGAAGGCCCGACGGTGCACCTCGGCGCGGCGATCATGGCCGAAACGCGGCGCCTCTATCCGCATCGCGGCCGTCGGCTGGAACGCCAGCTGCTGCTCGCCGGCGCGGCAGCCGGGCTGTCGGGCGCGTTCAACACGCCGCTGGCCGGGGTGATCTTCGCCATCGAGGAACTGGCGCGCGACTTCGAGAGCCGGACCAGCGGGACGATGATCACCGCCGTGGTGTTCTCGGGGCTGACCTCGCTCGCGCTGGCCGGCAACTACCTCTACTTCGGCCAGATCAACGTCCCGCAGACCTTCGGCATCGCCTTCGTGCTGCCGGTGGTGTTCACCGCGGTTCTCTGCGGGCTGTTCGGCGCCGCATTCAACTGGGCACTGCTGCGCTGGGAAGTCTGGATGCCGCGGCCGCTGCGCGACTGGCGCTCGGGCAAGCCCCTGCTCTATGCGCTGGTGATCGGCCTCGCGGTGGCCGCGCTCGGTGTCGCCACCGGCGGCCAGACCTGGGGCAGCGGCTACGACCAGGCGCGGCATCTGCTCGAAGGCACCGCCGAGCTGAGCGGCTATTACGCGCTGGCCAAGTGGGCGGCGATGGTGATCAGCTACATGGCCGGGATCCCCGGCGGGCTGTTCTCGCCGTCGCTGTCGATCGGCGCCGGCCTGGCGCAGTGGGCGCACCTGGTGTTCACCTCGGTGCCGCTGCCAGCGCTGATCGCGCTGTGCATGGCGAGCTATCTTGCCGCGGTGACGCAGTCGCCGCTGACCTCCTTCGTCATCGTGATGGAAATGACCAACGGCAGCGCCATGGTCATCCCGATGATGGCGGCTGCGCTGCTCGCCGCCCGCGTCTCGGCGATGTTCACGCCGCCGCTGTACGAAGCGCTGGCCGAGAAGAACTACTTCTCCGCCAAGCCCGCCAAGAGCAAGCCGCAGCACGGCTGAAGCGTCCGCCCGACCGGCGGCATTGTTCATTTCGATGAACGATGCTGTCACGCCTCGGCGCTGTTCAAGCGTCCGCGCCCGGCCTAGACTGGCCCACTCGCATCGAACAGGAGACCGGCCATGGGCGCCCCCGAACCTTTCACCGCGACCACGCCGGTCGCGCATTTCATCGCCGGCCGCAGCGTGGCCGGCACCGGCACGCGCAGCCAGCCGGTATTCAACCCGGCGACCGGCCAGGTCGCGCGGCAGGTGACGCTGGGCGAAGCCGCCGACGTCGACGCCGCCGTGGCCGCGGCGCAGGCCGCGTTCCCGAAGTGGTCCGACACCCCGCCGATCCGCCGCGCCCGGGTGCTGTTCCGGTTCCTCGAACTGATGAACCAGCACCGCGACACCATCGCCGCGATGATCACCGCCGAACACGGCAAGGTGTTCAGCGACGCGCAGGGCGAGGTCACCCGCGGCATCGACATCATCGAGTTCGCCTGCGGCATTCCGCAGCTGCTCAAGGGCGACTTCACCGACCAGGTGTCGACCGGCATCGACAACTGGACGCTGCGCCAGCCGCTGGGCGTCGTCGCGGGCATCACGCCGTTCAACTTCCCGGCGATGGTGCCGTGCTGGATGTTCCCGGTCGCGCTCGCCTGCGGCAACACCTTCGTCCTCAAGCCCAGTCCGCTGGATCCGTCGCCCAGCCTGTTCATGGCCGAACTGCTCCGGCAGGCCGGCCTGCCCGACGGTGCGTTCAACGTCGTCCAGGGCGACAAGGTCGCCGTCGATGCGCTGCTGGCGCATCCGGACGTGAAGGCGGTGAGCTTCGTCGGCTCGACCCCGGTGGCACACCATATCGCGCAGGAGGCGGCGCGCCAGGGCAAGCGTGCGCAGGCGCTGGGCGGGGCGAAGAACCACATGGTGGTGATGCCCGACGCCGACCTCGACCAGGTGGTCGACGCGCTGATCGGCAGCGCCTACGGCTCGGCCGGCGAGCGCTGCATGGCGATCTCGGTCGGCGTGCTGGTCGGCGACGTCGCCGACCGGATCATCCCGCGGCTGGTCGAGCGGACCCGCGCCCTGAAGGTGAAGAACGGGATGGAGGCCGACGCCGAGATGGGACCGATCGTCACCGCCGCGGCGCGCGAGCGCATCGCCGGCCTCATCGACGCC
>JAKAIB010000155.1 GCA_021814605.1 Pseudomonadota bacterium
CGCGACGCTGGCGCGCGGCGCCGGGCTGCGGCCGCTGGACCGCGGCGCGGTGGGGCGGCTGATCGACCACAGCGCGCGTCTCTGCGGGGATGGCCAGCGGCTGAGCGCCAACCGACGACAGATCGCTGACCTGCTGCGCGAGGCCGACCATGTCGCTGCCGCGGCGGGGCGGTCGATCGTGTCGAGCGACGATATCGAGACGGCGCTGCAGGCCCAGATCCGGCGCGTCGACCGGCTGCGGGGGCGGATCCATGACGAGATCCTGCGCGGCAACCTGCTCATCTCGGTCGAGGGCGCACGCGTCGGCCAGGTCAACGGCCTGTCCGTCGTGATGCTGGACGATTTCATGTTCGCCCATCCAACGCGTATCACCGCGACCGTGCGGGTGGGCGAGGCCGGGGTGATCGACATCGAGCGCGAGGTCGAGCTCGGCGGCGCGATCCACTCCAAGGGCGTGATGATCCTGGCCGCCTTCCTCGGTGCGCGCTACTCGCGGTCGATTCCGCTGTCGCTGTCGGCCAGCCTGGTGTTCGAGCAGTCCTATGGCGGCGTCGAGGGTGACAGCGCATCGCTGGCCGAGTTGTGCGCACTGCTGTCCGATCTGGCGACGGCGCCGGTGCGGCAGGGACTGGCCGTGACCGGTTCGGTCAATCAGTTCGGCGATGTCCAGGCGATCGGCGCCGTCAACGAGAAGATCGAGGGCTTTTTCGACATCTGCAAGGCCAGGGGACTGAGCGGCGAGCAGGGCGTGCTGATCCCGGCCGACAACGTCAAGCACCTGATGCTGCGCCAGGAGGTCGTGACCGCCTGCGCCGAAGGCCGGTTTCGCGTCTATGCGGTCCGCAACGTCGACGAGGCGATCGAACTGCTCACCGGGATCCCGGCGGGAGAGGCCGACGAGGAAAGCACCGTTCCTGCCGGCAGCATCAACTATCTGGTGGCGGAGCAGCTCGCGGAACTGTCGGCGATCCGCCAGGCCTATGCCGCGCCGCGCCGCCGCAGGAGCGGCACGCGAAGCAGCGTGCCGCCGACAGCCGGCCCCGAGGGCTGACCGCGGATTCGGCCGGGGCGGCCCGATCGCGTGCCGCGGGGGTGCCGGCTACACCGCGTAGTCAGTGCGCCGGACGACGGTGCGCAGCGCGAAGCTGCTCCGGATCCGCACGACGTGCGGCAGCCGGGACAATTCCTGCTTGTGCAGCCGCTCGTACCCCTGCGGGCCGTTCGGCGCGACGCGCAGCAGGTAGTCGAAATCACCGGCCATCAGGTGGCATTCGAGCACGTCGCTGCAGGCGGCGGCGGCCTTCTCGAACGCGGCCAGCGCCTCCTCGCGCTGGCTGTCGAGGGTGACCTCGACGAACACGGTCGTCGCCCGGCCGATCCGCGCCGGTTCGAGCAGCGCGACGTAGCGCGAAATCACGCCATCATGTTCCAGGCGCTGCACCCGGCGCAGGCAGGCCGATGGCGATAGCCCGACCGACTCGGCCAGCTGGGCGTTGGGCATGCGGCCGTCGCGTTGCAGCAGCGCCAGGATGGCGCGGTCGTGCACGTCGAGTTCGGGCATGGCGTCGGCATTGCGGTCCATGGCGCAATTCTGCGTCTTTTCTTCGGGGAATCGAAGTGGATTCTTGCGCCGATTCGGGGTTTTCCGGAGGCATTTCGCAATCGGATTTCGCCGGTGCAGACGCACAATGAGCCAGCGCCGCGGGGCGTATTCGATGAGGAGGGATTGTCATGCTGGTCGGTCTGCCCAAGGAGATCAAGGTCCACGAATACCGCGTCGGGCTGACGCCGGGAGCCGTGCGGGAACTGGTGCATCACGGCCACGCGGTGCTGGTGCAGACCGGCGCCGGAACGGGTATCGGCGCCGATGATGCCGCCTACGTCGCCGCCGGCGCGCGCATCGCGCCGGATGCCGCCACGGTGTTCGCGCAGGCCGAGATGATCGTGAAGGTAAAGGAACCGCAACCGGCCGAATGCGCCATGCTGCGTCCGGGCCAGTTGCTGTTCACCTATCTGCACCTCGCTCCCGATCCGGATCAGGCAGCCGCGCTGCTGGACAGCGGCTGCACCGCGATCGCCTACGAGACGGTCACCGATGCGCACGGCGGCTTGCCGCTGCTCGCGCCGATGAGCGAGGTGGCGGGACGCATGGCGATCCAGGTGGGCGCGGTCGCGCTGCAGAAGGCCAGCGGCGGCCGCGGCGTGCTGCTCGGCGGCGTGCCGGGCGTGGCGCCGGGCGACGTCGTCGTCATCGGTGGCGGGACGGTCGGCACGCACGCGGCGCGGATGGCTGCAGGTCTGGGGGCGCGGGTGACGGTGCTGGACAAGTCCGTCGCGCGGCTGCGCCAGCTCGATGAACTGTTCGACGGCCGGGTCACGACCCTCTATGCAACCCTCGACGCGCTCGACGCGGCCGTGATGGCAGCGGATCTCGTCGTGGGCGCGGTGCTCGTTCCGGGAGCGGCGGCACCCAAGCTGGTGCATCGCGCGCAACTCGCCCGCATGCGTCCCGGCGCCGTCGTGGTCGACGTGGCGATCGACCAGGGCGGATGCTTCGAGACCTCGCGCCCGACGACCCACAGCGATCCGACCTACATCGTCGACGGCATCGTGCACTACTGCGTCGCCAACATGCCCGGCGCGGTCGCGCGGACGTCGACCTACGCGCTCAACAACGCCACGCTGCCGTTTGCGCTGGCGCTGGCCGACAAGGGATGGCGGCGCGCCTGCGCGGACGATCCGCACCTGCTGGCCGGCCTCAACGTGCACGCCGGGAAGATCACCCATCCGGCGGTGGCCGCGGCGCTCGGCCTGCCATGGCAGGTGGCGGCCCGGACAATCGATGACGCGGTGGCATCGGAAGCGGCGACGCTGCCCGATTGATCGTCGGAACCGACGGTCTGGCGTCGAGTTCCGGACGGCTTGACGCAGCGCAAATTTCGCCAGTGTCACGCGGCCTGATAATCATCTGCATCGGGTTGCCGAATATCTCAAAGACCATGCGGCGTCGCGCGCTTCGCGGCGGCCGCATCCACAACGGCGTGCAGCATCCATGTCATCGTCCACCGAATCGTCCGGCAGTGACGTCATCGCCAAGGCACTGAGTCTGGCCGAAGACGCACGCAACAGCGCCGCGGAAACCAGCAATGCGTCGAGTTCGGCGCAGATGGTGGTGATGAACGTGCGGATGGTTGCCGGGATGATGGGCGAGTTGTCGAAGGGCATGCAGGCGGTCCTCGCCAGCGCGGAGGAATCGCGCAACGAGGCCGAGCGCATCTCCGGCGAAACCGGCCGCACCGAGCAGCATCAGCGCACGCTGCTGGCCGATCTCGAGGAAATCGCGGCATCGGCGCGGCTGATCCGGGAAGTCGCCGGTCAGATCAACATGCTGGCGCTCAATGCGAGCATCGAGGCGGCGCGTGCGGGCGAGCACGGGCGCGGTTTTGCCGTCGTCGCCGGTGAAGTCAAGGCGCTCGCCAAGGTCACCGCCGAAACCACCAGCAAGATCGACGAGCAGCTCGCCGCCATTCGCAGTGCGGCTGCCGACCTGGGCAAGTCGATCGGCCAGGTCAACAGCAGCTTCCAGGTGATCCGGCGGACCAGCGAGCATGTCTCGACCGCGGTGCGCCAGCAGGACGAGAGCTTCGGGGTGATGAACACCTACGCCCAGGAGGCCGCCGGCAGTGTCGAGGAAATCGCCTCGACGCTCGATCGCGCCTCGGCCGTCGAGCAGTCGATGGTCGACGAAATCAGCGCGCTGTGCGACGAACTCAAACGAACGGAGCGGCCCTGAGGCCGGTTGCGGTGACTTGCCGCGGATTTTGATGGGGAGAGCAGATATGCCTTTGATGACCTGGAACGACAAGATGAGCGTTGGGGTGGAACTCCTCGACAACGACCACAAGAGGCTGGTCGACATGATCAACCAGCTGTTCGACGGCATTCAGGCGGGGCAGGGCAAGGACGCGGTCGGGAAGATCCTCGACGGGCTGGTCAAGTACACCGTCGAGCATTTCAAGCACGAGGAAGACTTTTTCGATCAGACCGGGTATCCCGGAACGGCCGAGCACAAGGCCATCCATGCGGACCTGACCAAGCAGGTCGTCGACATCCAGCAGAAGTACAACAGCGGTGCGACCGCAGCGCTGTCGCTGGAAGTCATGAACTTCCTGAAGAACTGGCTGATCAACCACATCCAGGGAACCGACAAGAAGTACGGTCCCTTCCTCAACGGCAAGGGCATCAAGTAGGCAAGGCCGATCGCGGGACTGGAGGCTCAGGTCGTCCTGTTGTCTTCCCCGCCGCATCGAACGGCCGCCGCAAGGCGGCCGTTTTGCTTGTTGGTCACGGACGGTTCTGCGCCATCAGGCTTTCCGCCATGATCGGCCGCGCCTGCGATTGCCGAACGACATCTCGGCAGGTGATGCTGCAAAGCAACATCGAATGCCGCGCAGCAGCAAAAGTTCGCGAAGGCGTGTAGACTAGGGTTTACCCTAATCAGTGAACAGACTCCTCACGAGGGAGAACCATCATGACTGCCTTCAAGCAATTTCTTCACAAGATCTTTTCCGGCCTCGAAACGCAAGAAGAACTCGACGAGGACTATCTGGCGCAAGCGGTCGACACCTGCGACCTCGAGCGTCGGATTCATGAACTCGAGCACCGCGGAGCGGGTTGCGACGATTTTCCGCTGCACGCCGCGATTCCCGGCCTGCATTCGCGGAGGGCGTCGTGGTGAGCACCGCGACGGCCAGCCTGCTGGACCGCAGTATTCCGGCGGACGGCATCACGTTGCTCGCCGATTCCGGCAAGACGCTCGCCCGGCTCCCGTTCGACACCTTGCGCGAGCAGTACGCCGGCGCAGTGCGTGCCGGGCTCATCGAGCGCTCGCTGATCGCGTCGGCCGGGTTTGAACGCAAACTCGGCGCGCTCGAGCGTTCCGTCCTGGGACCCTGGGCGCGCAGCCGCTAGGCACGGCGCGCGGATCGCGGTGCCCGCCGGGCGCCGCGAACGCCGGTGTTCTCCGACTCCGAATGGGCGCCGCGGTTCAGCGGCTGCGTCATTCGGGCGTCGCCGGATCGACCCTCCGGCCGGGCTCCGTCACATGCTGGAGTCGGGCGGTGTGGGGTGGATGTAAGCCCAGCCTTCCGATTCCCGCAACGTGATCTCGCCCATTCCCGACGGCACGACGCTGATGAACGGGTACAGATCGTTGCGGTCGATGTGCAGTTCGCGCAGCGTGTTGGCGCATTGCGCCAGGAGCACGCCCTGCGCCTGCAATTTCTTGAGTCGGTCCTCGAAGCCGTTGTTCTTGACGTAGACCGCGAAGCCCTGCGCGTTGGCGATCAGTTCGATCCGGATCTTGCCCTTGAGCCGCGGGTCGCCGAGCAGGTTTTCAATGTTGTTCAAGGTCTTCTTGATGGCTCCCGGACTGCCGGAATCGATCTGGAAGATCGCGCCGTAGTGGTCGCGGCTCGCACGCGCCCCGTGAAACGGCTCGGCAGCGTGCACTGCCGTGGTCAGGCCGATGAGCAGCGTGAGTACGGCGGCCAGGCGCCGGGCAAGGGAAAACGTCTCCATGGTGTCTCCTCCAGGAAAAAACGCCGCGCGACCGGTCAGCCGGCGGTCTTGTGGTCAGGCCCGCTGTGTCGCGGGCTCGGGTCACCGAGTATCCGCGACACCAATGGATGCACATAGCGCAATTTTTAAATATCGCTGACGCATTTCTTGCATGAATCCGGCGACGCGCCGGCGGCCGATGCTCAGAACAGCTCTCCCTGGCGCTCGTCGTCCGGTCGGCGCCCGCTGCGCTGCGCCTCGGGGGCGACGAAGCGGTCGACTGCCAGCCGGTCCAGGAGGCGCTGATCCATTCCGGCGGCTCGGCTGGCCCGCGCGACACGCTGCCGGATGAGGTCGGCCCACGGTCCGGTGCCCCGCATGCGCTGGCCGAAGGTGGCGCTGTAGACCGGTGCAGGCCCGTCGCTCCCGGGGTGCGACGGCTGGCCGATGCCGTGAAGTTCGCGGACGCGCGCGAGCACGCGGTCGGCGCGCTCGGGAAAGTTGGCGCGCAGCCAGTGCTCGAACAGCGCCGCAACCTCCAGCGGCAGCCGCAGGATGGTGTAGTGCGCGGCCTGGGCGCCGGCGTCGGCGGCGGCAGCGACGATGCGTTCGATCTCCGCATCGTTGATGAAGGGGATGATGGGCGCGACGTTGACGTCGACCGGAACGCCGGCATCGCGCAGCCGCCGAACGGCCTGCAGACGGCGCGACGGCGACGCCGCCCGGGGTTCCAGGATGCGCGCCAGCGCGGGGTCGAGCGTGGTGACGCTGATCGACACCTGACACAATCCGACCGCGGCCGCCGGCACCAGCAAATCGAGATCGCGCTCGATTCCGGCCGATTTGGTGATGATCACGAACGGATGCCCGCAGCCCACCAGGATTTCGAGCACCTCGCGGGTGATGCGCAGCCGGCGCTCGACCGGCTGATAGGCGTCGGTCACGGTGCCGATCGCGATGGGACTGACCGAATGCCCGGGCCGGGACAACTCGCGGCGCAACAACGCGCCCGCGTTGCGCTTGGCCACGATGCGGGTCTCGAAGTCCAGCCCCGGCGACAAGTCGAGGTAGGCATGTGTCGGCCGGGCGTAGCAGTAGATGCAGCCGTGTTCGCAGCCCCGATAGGGATTGAGCGACAGGCTGAACGGGATGTCGGGCGAACTGTTGCGCGTGAGGATGCTGCGTGCCGTCTCGAACGTCACCTCGGTCGGCAGGCGCGGGGCGCTGTCGTCTGTGTCGGCGTCGTCGCTCCAGCCGTCGTGATGCGCTTCCCGCTGGAACGCGTTGAAGCGATGCTGCGGCTGTTCCGCGGTTCCCCGTCCTTTGACGGAGCGCAAAAGTGGCAAGAGAGGCACCGGGACTGGTTGGGCGGGGTCGGGCATGTCGAACACTGTAATTTTCCACAGTATGCAGCAGCAGGCGGGGAATCGACAGAAACCCGCCGCCGTTCGGGGAAATCCGTCGTCCGGATGGACTGCCATTGCGCGCCGGGCCGTTGTTCAATCCGATCGAATTGCCGGCCGCGACGAGCGCGGCGGTGGCCAGGCTCATCCGGGCCACGCTGTGCGTGCCGCAGTTCCCGCGTCTGTTCGGAGCCGCGGCGTTCGCCACCGATGCTGTGCTGGACGGCGAGGCGCCTTTCGCGACCGGCCGTGACGAAATCGCGGACCCGAGCATTCATCCGTTCACCAGAAAATTCGATACCTGGCTTCAGGGGAAGCCGACGTTGACGCTGCGGGAACTGGCACGCGACCAGGCGTTCAACGACCCGAAGCGCGGCGATTGCGCAGCCTGCCATCCGGATCGGCCCATGGCCGGTCGCCTGCCACCGCTGTTGGCCGACGCCCACGACGCGGCGCTGGGCGTGCCCCGCAATCCGGTGATACCGGCGAATGTCGATCCGCCGGCGCCGTACCGGGCCGACGTCGACTGGGCCGATCCACCGTTAGATCACCAATTGGGCAGTCGCCGGCGTTCAGCCAGCAGGGCATGGCGAACACCCTCGCCGTCCTGCAGACATTGACCGATGGCCACGCGACCCGGCCGTGACGCGCCGGACGGTGCGGTGGTTCGGTGGCCGACCTATTCGGGCAGTGCGACCGTCGGATTGCCCAGGTTGGTCCACTCGTTCATCGAATTGGCGTAGAGGCGCGACTGCTTGTTTCCGAGGATTTCGTGGACGACGAAC
>JAKAIB010000156.1 GCA_021814605.1 Pseudomonadota bacterium
GAAGAAATCGGCAGCTACCTCGGCCTCAAGCTCGAAACCGTCAGCCGCCTGATGTCCAAGTTCCATCAGGCCGGGCTGATCAGCGTCGCGCAGCGGCAGATCCGCATCACCGACCGCAACGGGCTGGCCGAACTGCTGCAACCCGCCTGATCGCCTCGACGATCGGCATCCCCCGCGGCCTGCGCCGCGGGGCTCAGACACCGGGGAACAACGTCACCGCGTCGCCGGGCTTCCAGACGCCGGCCAGACGCCATTCGGCCGTTTCCAGATGCACTCGGTAGCGCACGGCGTCGAGCCGCGGCGCAACGGCCTCATAGTCGCCCGGAGCGATGCGGGACAGCAGGATCTCGACATCCTTGCTTTGCGACAGCGGATGCCGCAGCCGCAGCCGCAGCACCGGATCGGACACCGTCTGGTTGAGCCGCAGATCAATGCGGCCACCAGCGTCCCGGATGGTGCCATCGAGATGGAGTGCCTGGGCGTAGCGCTCGCGCTCGATATCGCCGCCGACCGCGAGACCGCGCCTGTAGTAGTGATCGGTGACCACGCTGTCGGCGTTCCGGGTCGCCAGGAACAGGGTGTACAGACTGGCGATGACCGCTGCCAGCGGCAGCGCCATCAGGAACCACGGCCAGGGCTCGCGATACCAGGGTCGATTGCGAAGACTGTGCATGCTGATGGCTCCCGAATGTGCGGGCGCGGCGCGCCTCACGGAACGATGAATGTCGTCCGGCTCGATGCCGACAACGGGCGTCCGCCCTCGGCAACGGCCTTGATCTCGATCTTGTAGATCCCCTTGCGGACGTTGTCGACCGGAACGGTCAGTTCGATCGGCTGCAGGATGTTGGTGGAGGGCGGGACGACGACCGCTTGCGCGTCGTGCACGGCCAGACCGGGCAGGCCGGTGGCCTCGATGCGAACCCGGCGCGGCGCCTCGGTGGTGTTCATCAGCTGGAGCTGGTAGACGTTTTCCATCAGCCCGCCCGGGATCTCGCGCGACAGCACGTTGCGATCGCGCATGACGTTCATCTTGAGCGCGTCGCGCATCGCCAGCCCGCCGACGAACAGTCCGACCATCACGACCAGCAGACCCAGGTAGATCAGGATGCGCGGCCGCAGCAGGTGCGCCCATTGCTCGCGCTTGCCCCAGTGGTTGCGGATCGCGTTCTCGCTCGAATAGCGGATCAGGCCGCGGGGGTAGCTCATCTTGTCCATCACCTGGTCGCAGGCGTCGACGCAGGCACCGCAGCCGATGCACATGTACTGCAGCCCGTCGCGGATGTCGATTCCGGTCGGGCAGACCTGGACGCAGATGCTGCAGTCGACGCAGTCTCCCTTGCCCTCCGCACGGGGATCGGCGTTCTTGCTTCGCCGCCCGCGCGGCTCGCCGCGCTGCCCGTCGTAGGTGACGATCAGCGTGTCCTTGTCGATCATCACCGACTGGAACCGCGCGTAGGGACACATGTACTTGCAGACCTGCTCGCGCATGAATCCGGCGTTGCCGTAGGTGGCGAAGCCGTAGAACAGGACCCAGAAGGTCTGCCACGGTCCGAGGGTGAGGCTCAGCACCTCGCCGGCCAACGAGACGATGGGGGTGAAATACCCGACGAAGGTGAATCCGGTCCACAGCGACAGCGCGATCCACAGCGCGTGCTTGGTGGTCTTGATCGCGATCTTCCGCGCGTTCCAATCCGAGCCATCGAGACGGATCCGCGCCAGCCGGTCACCCTCGACCCTGCGCTCGATCCACATGAAGATCTCGGTGTAGACCGTCTGCGGGCAGGCATAGCCGCAGAACAGCCGCCCGGCGATTGCGGTGAACAGGAACAGACCGTAGGCCGAGA
Organism: Pseudomonadota bacterium; assembly: GCA_021814605.1. GTDB lineage: Bacteria > Pseudomonadota > Gammaproteobacteria > Burkholderiales > Burkholderiaceae_C > Thiomonas. The sequence goes on from JAKAIB010000156.1 coordinate 1,845, forward strand.
TGATCAACAGCAACGCGAGGAAGATCACGTCCTGCGGCCAGAGGATCATGCCGAAGAAGTAGAACTTGCGCGTGGCGAGGTCGAGCAGCACGGCCTGCCTGCCGTCCCAGCGCAGCCACGGCAGACCATAGAAGACCACCTGGGTGAACAGCACCATGAACACCCGCCAGTTGTTGAACCAGCCGGTCACGGACCGCGAATAGATCTTCCGGCGGACCTCGTAGAGCCACTCCTCGGCGGCGGATGCGTTCTCGCTCGGTTCGGGCGACTGGGCGTTCATGGAATCGATGAGGTGAAATGCAAGCGACGGGCGGGCCGTGCGGAAATCAGCGCACGACCCGCCCGCAAGACAGCGACGGCTCAGCGGCTCGCCGGCGCGGCCTGCTCCGCGTGGCTCAGGCTGTAGATGTATGCCGCAAGGAGGTGGATCTTCTCCGGCGACAGATAGTCCTTCTGTGCCGGCATGTGGCCGCTACGGCCGTTCTCGACGGTGTGCTCGATGCTCTCCATGCTCGAGCCGAACAGCCACTGCCGCTTCGGATCGGCGAGATTGGGGGCTCCCAGCGCCTTGTTGCCCTCGGCATTGGCGCCGTGGCAGGCCGCGCAGGCATTGGCGAACAGCGCCTTGCCCTTGACGGCGAGCGCTGAATCATGCGCCAGCCCGGTGAGGCTGCGCACGTAGTTCGCCACCGCGGTCACGCCGGGCGCGCCGCCGACCGCGGCGCCCATCGGCGGCATCATGCCCTGCCGCCCTTCGGTGATGGTCTGCACCAGCACGTCCGGACTGTTGCCGTAGAGCCAGGCCGCCGCGTTCTTGATGGTCAGGTTGGGAAAGCCCTTGGTGCCACCGGCATCCGATCCGTGGCACTGCGAACAGTACGTGAGGAACATGCGCTGGCCGGTGGCCATCGCCGTCGGGTTGGCCGCGAGTTGCGGAATCGGCGTCTTCATGTACCCGGCGTACAGCGGCTCGATGCGTGCATCGAACGCCGCCGATTCCTGCTGGTACATCTTGTCGCTGGAGAAGCCCAGGACGCCGCCGTAGAAGGCGAGGCCGCCGTACAGCGCGAGATACACCGCCGCGAAGACGAGGGTGATGACGAACAGCCCGAGCCACCAGCGCGGCAACGGGTTGTTGAACTCCTGCAGGTCGCCGTCCCAGACGTGGCCGGTGGTGGCGATCGGGTTGCCCTGCTTGTCGCGGAACACGGTCTGCTTGGCCGTCCCGCGCAGGAAGATGAACAGCGCGACGATGGAAACGATGGTGACGCTTCCGATCCAGAACGCCCAGCCGGGGGAGTAGAACTGGTTCATGATGTGGTCTTGTCGGTTGTCTCCGACTCCGCGGCCGCCGACCGGGAGATCGCGGAATCGAGGAAGGGAATCATTCCGTCCTTTTCGTGCCGTTTCTTGAAGCGTGGCGCATACGCCCACCAAACCACCGCGGCAAACACCGCCATGGTCACGACAAGGACGATCGACGCGTAGCTCATGAGGATGCTCAGTTGCCGCCGTAGGTCGCCTTGGACTTGTAGTTGCTCAGCGCCAGGCCGAGCGACTGCAGGTAGGCGATCAGCGCGTCCTCGCGCGTCTTGCCTTCGAGTTCCTTGGGGGCATCGGCGATCTGCTGATCGGTATACGGAACGCCCAGCATCCGCATCGCGCGCATCTTGGCCTGGATGTCGGCCACGTGCGCCGGCTGGTGCTGCAGCCAGGGGTATGCCGGCATGATGCTTTCCGGGACGACGTCACGCGGTTCGCGCAGGTGGATGCGCTGCCATTCGTCCGAATACTTGCCGCCCACGCGCGCCAGATCGGGGCCGTTGCGCTTGCTTCCCCACTGGAACGGATGGTCGTAGACCGACTCGCCGGCGACCGAATAGTGGCCGTAGCGCTCGACCTCGGCCCGCAGCGGCCGGATCATCTGCGAGTGGCACAGGTAGCAGCCCTCGGCGATGTAGACATCGCGCCCTTCGAGCTGCAGCGCGGTATAGGGCTTGACTCCCGGGATCGGCTGGGTCGTCGCCTTGTCGAAGAACAGCGGCACCAGCTGCACCAGTCCCGCGATGCTGACGACGATGGCAATCAGCACGATCATCAGCCCGGCATTCTTCTCGATGGATTCGTGGCTAAAGGTGGCCATGGAATTCTCTCCGTTGTTGGATCGGGCCGCGCTCAGGCGTGCGCCAGGGCGGGAATCGGCGCGTCCACGGCCTTCCCCTGCCGGATCGTCCGCCAGGCGTTGTAGACCATCAGCGCCATGCCGAAGAGATAGATGCCGCCGCCGAGAGCCCGGATTCCGTACAGCGGCGCGACCGCCTTGATGCTCTCGATGAAGCTGTAGGTCAGCGATCCGTCAGGCTGCATCGCGCGCCACATCAGGCCCTCGGTCACGCCGGCTACCCACATCGAGGCGATGTACAGCACCACGCCGATGGTCGCGATCCAGAAGTGCACCTCGATCAGCCGCTTGCTCCACATCTGGGTCTGGCCCCACAGCCGCGGAATCAGGTAGTACAGGCTGCCCATGGTGATCATTCCGACCCAGCCCATCGCGCCGGAGTGGACGTGCCCGATGATCCAGTCGGTGTAGTGCCCGAGCGCGCTCACCGTCTTGATCGACAGCATCGGCCCCTCGAACGTCGACATGCCGTAGAACGACAGCGCGGTGATCAGGAACTTGAGGATGGGATCCTCGCGCAGCTTGTACCAGGCACCCGAGAGGGTCATCATGCCGTTGATCATGCCGCCCCAGCTCGGCGCGAGCAGGATCAGCGAGAACACCATGCCGAGCGATTGCGTCCAGTCGGGCAGCGCCGTGTACAGCAGGTGGTGCGGACCGGCCCACATGTAGGTGAAGATCAATGCCCAGAAGTGCACGATCGACAGCCGGTACGAATACACCGGGCGCTCCGCCTGCTTGGGAATGAAGTAGTACATCATCCCGAGGAACGAGGTGGTCAGGAAGAAGCCCACGGCGTTGTGGCCGTACCACCACTGGATCATGGCGTCCTGCGCACCGCCGTAGACCGAATAGCTCTTCCACGAGAAGAGGCTGATCGGCAGCTTGATGTTGTTGACGACGTACAGCAGTGCGATGGTGATGATGTAGGCGCCGAAGAACCAGTTGGCCACGTAGATGTGCGGCGTCTTGCGCTTGAATATCGTGCCGAAGAACACCACGGCGTAGGCCACCCAGGTGATGACGATCAGCAGGCTGATCGGCCATTCCTGCTCGGCGTACTCCTTGCCGCTGGTGATTCCGAGCGGATAGGTGATCGCGCACAGCACGATCACCGCGGTCCATCCCCAGAACGTGAATTCGGCCAGCTTCGGGGCGAACAGCGGCACCTGGCAGGTTCGCTGGACGATGTAGTACGAGGTCGCGAACAGCGCGGTGCCGCCGAAGCCGAAGATCACCGCATTGGTGTGCACCGGACGCAGCCGCCCCCAGCTCAGCCACTGGATGCCATAGGTCAAATCGGGCCAGATCAGCTGGACCGCGATGAACACCCCGACCAGCATGCCCACGACGGCCCAGACCAGGGTCATGACCGTGAACTTGCGGACGACCGCGTAATTGAATGTCTCTTGTACCGTCGGTTCGCTCATCTCCCCACCTACGAAAAGGAATTGATGTGTAACGGCCTAAATGCTTGTTTACCGTCGGACACACTCAGTTGACATGTATCAACACATTCCATTTCGTAAGGGATATCACCTACGCATTTTTGTACGTATGCGACACTCTGTCACATCGGACACGTTGTCGCAGGCTGTTCAGGGCTGCGACGGCTACTGCGGCGCGTTGTCCGACGGCGGCGTCTTCGGTCGGTCGTCATCCATCAGGATGGCGTGCGCCGGCCCTTCCAGATCGTCGAACTGGCCGCTGCGAGCCGCCCACCACAGCACGCCGACGATGCCGAGCACGAGCAGCACGCTGATGGGGATCAGGATCAGCAATGCACCTTCCATCAGTCGCCTCCGTCAGGGCTGCACCGCGCGCTCGCGCCGCGCCAGCCGTGCGGCGTTCGACACCACCAGCAGCGACGACGAACTCATGCCGACCGCCGCCCACAGCGGGGTGATCAACCCGGCGATCGCCAGCGGGATCGCCACCAGGTTGTAGACGACGGCCCAGATCAGGTTCTGCCGCATCACCTGCACCGTGCGCCGCCCGGCCTCGACCAGACGCCGCAGGGCCCGCAGATCGGGATGATGCAGGATGACATCGGCACCGGCCCGTGCGATCGGCGTCGCCCCGGCGAAGCTGACCGAGAGATCTGCCGCCGCGAGCACTGGCGCGTCGTTCACGCCGTCGCCCACCATGGCGACCACCTTGCCCTGCTGCCGCAGCCGCCGCACCCGGTCAAGCTTGTCCTGGGGCGTCAATCCGCCCTCCGCCTCGGCAATGCCCAGCCGGTCCGCCCAGGCACGCACCGTCCTCGGTGCGTCCCCAGAGAGCATCGCGACTTCGGCGCCGCCACGGCGCAGGGCCGCGATCGCCTCGGCGGCACCCGGCCGCAACGTCTCGGCGATGTCGAACACCGCAATGGCATGCCCGTCCAGGCTCAGACCGACGCGGGTGACGGCGATGGGCCGATCGTCCGGCGGCATCGCCGCCTGCTCGACGCCGCTGAACGCGGCGTTGCCGAGCCGCACCGACCGGCCGTGCCACGTCGCCTGGATTCCGCCGTGCGCCACCGCGTGCAGGTCGGCGACCGTCTCGGGCGGGACACCGTCGGGCACGCTCGCCGCGAAGGCGCGGGCCAACGGATGCTGGACGCCTTCCTCGACCGCGCGGGCCAGCGCCAGCAGGCGGTGCTCGTCGAATCCGGCATCGAGCACCGTGACCCGCGCGACCACCGGCTCGGTCGTGGTCAACGTGCCCGTCTTGTCGAACAGCCAGACGTCGACCCGCGGCGCGCGATCGAGCGCATGGCCCCGCGCCAGCAGCACGCCGTGGCGCGACAGCCGCGCGGTCGACGCCGCCAGCGCCGCCGGCACCGCGAGCGAGAGCGCGCAGGGGCAGCTCACCACCAGCACCGCGACCAGCGTCGGCACGATGCGCGCCGGGTCGAGCCACCACCAGAGCGCGACCGTCATCGCCGCCACGACAAGCAGTCCGGCGGTGAACCACTGCGCAGCGACGTCGGCGATCTGCGCCGCGCGCGGCTTGCTCGCCAGCGCGTGCTGCATCAGTTCCACCATCTGGGCGATGCGGGTCGCACCGCCCGTCCGCGTCGCCCGCACCACCAGCGGCGACTGCCGGTTCATGCTCCCGGCCAGCACCGCGTCGCCTGCGCTCTTGCGCACCGGGCGGCTCTCGCCGGTCAGCAGCGCCTCGTCGACCAGGGATTCCCCCGAGACCACCACACCGTCGACCGGTGCCGCGCCGCCGCCAGCGAACTCGACTTCGTCGCCGACCCGCACCTGGGTAATTGCGACGTTGCGCCAGTCACCCGCCGGTTGACGGACGCGCACTGCCGCCGGCAGCTGCTCCATCAGTTCCTCCGCGGCGTTGAGGCTGCGCTGGCGCAATCCGTCCTCGATCAGCCGCGCGGTCAGCAGCAACGCCAGGAACATCGCCACCGAATCGAAATACACCATGGTTTCGCCATGCGCAACGCTCCACAGGCTGGCGGCGAATGCGCTCCAGAGCCCCAGCGTCACCGGCACGTCCATGCCGAGCCGGCGGTTGCGCAGGTCGCGCAGCGCGCCGGCGAGGAACGGCCAGCCGGAAAACAGCAGCGCCGGCAAGGTCAGCGCCAGGCTGGCCCACTGGAACAGGCCGCGCTCGGCGGCGCTCAGACCGGCCGGGTCGATGTACGCGGGCCAGGCGAACATCATCACCTGCATCATCGCCAGCCAGGCAACGAGGGTG
>JAKAIB010000157.1 GCA_021814605.1 Pseudomonadota bacterium
TCTGCGACGGCGGCAGCGCCAGCGCGGCCATCACCGTCACGATGCCGACGACCATGAGCGCCACCAGCATTTCGAGCAAGGTGAACCCGCGGGAACCCTGCCCCCACGCTTGCCGCTGCCGCGGCGGCGCTGCCCCCCGAGGGGGCGCGCTCCGCCTTGGGACGGCCCGGCGACGGAGCGGATGCCCCCACGCTTGCCGCTGGCGCGACGGCGCCGCGCGCCACGGGGCCACCCGGTAGCCGGGCGGACTACTGCCAGCTGCCGATGTCGGCATTGGCGCCCTCGCCGCCCGGCTTGCCGTCGGCGCCATAGCTGAACACGTCCACCGGCCCCTTCACCCCCGGGTTGAGGTACTGGTACGGATTGCCCCAGGGGTCCGTCGGGAGCTTTTCCAGATACGGTTTCCAGTTGGCCGGGATCGGCGGCGTGGTCGGCTTGACCACCAGCGCCTGCAGTCCCTGCTGCTGCGTCGGAAAGGTGCCGTTGTCGAGCTTGTACAGCTTGAGCGCCTGCATCAGGGTCGCGATGTCGGTCCGCGCAGCGGTCTGCCGCGCCTCGTCGGTGCGGCCGAGGATGTTCGGAACGATGAGTGCGGCGAGCACGCCCATGATGACCAGCACCACCATGAGCTCGATCAGGGTGAAGCCGCGCGCGCGCCGGGCCGGACGGCCGGGGGCGGAATCGGCCGGCGCGGAAGCGGCGGGGACCAGCGAAATCGGGAGTTTCATCGACCGTGACCTTTCTGCCGTCGATAATACGAGCGCCATGTTGCCGTCCTCCTTCCATTTCCGCCGTGTCAGCGGCGACCCCGCCCGTGGCGGACAAAGCGCCGCGAAGCTGCTGTCGCTGCTGCTCGCCTTCGGTTGCGCAGCGCTGGCGGTCGCCTGGGGACTACGCCTGGTGGCCGGGCCCCGGCCGGTTCCGGCGGACGCGCGGCTGGTCGGCGCGACGGCGCCGGACCAGGCGGCGCAGCAGGCAGCAAACCTGTTCGGCGCGGAGCCGGTGACCGCGACCGCCGCCCCGGCGGCCGGGCAGTTCCGACTGTACGGTGTGATCGCCGGGGGCGACAGCGGTTCCGCGCTGATCGGCGTCGATGGCCAGCCGCCGCGCGCGGTGGCCGTCGGGCAGCCGGTCGCGCCGGGTGTCACGCTGCGCTCGACCGCGTTCAAGGCAGCCTGGATCGAGCGCGACGGCAGTCGGGAGGAGCTTCGGCTCGACCCCGCGCCGCCGGGCGCCGCGACCCCGACGCCGCCGGCCTACGGCGCGCCCGGGCCGGTCTTCCCGCCGACCATCCAGCCACCGGCCATCGGTCCGCAACTCGGGCACCCGGCACCCTGAGCGCCACACCATCGGCCGGCCGGCGCCGGCCGCCCTTTTTATAATGCGGCTCTTGTCGTGCCGCCGCGCGGCCCCCATTTTGGGCGGGTATCGTCCGGCCGCCGCTGCGCGGCACCATTTCCACGAGGTTCAACATGCCGATCTACGCCTATAAGTGCGGCGCCTGTGGTCACGCCATGGATGCGCTGCAGAAGCTGTCCGATGCGCCGCTGACGGTCTGCCCGCAGTGCGGCCAGGCGACGCTGCAGAAGCAGATCACGGCCGCCGGCTTCCAGCTCAAGGGATCGGGCTGGTACGCCACCGACTTCAAGGGCGCCGCCGCGCCCGCCGCCGCGGCGGCATCGGACGCCCCGAGCGCGCCGGCCTGCGGGGCGTCATGCGCCTGCCACTGAGTCGCCCTCCCGGCCCGGCCACCGGAGGCCCGGCGCGGCGCCGGCACGCCGGCCGATCCGCCATTCGCGGCGCGAAAGGCGGCTTCCCCTCATGAGCCTGAAGAGCATCTTCGTCGCCGGCATCCTGGTGTGGCTGCCGCTGACGATCACCATCTGGGTGCTGTGGCAGCTGCTGGCCGTGTTCGACGGCATCTTCCGCGCGGTCGTGGGCGCACTGAGCACGATTGCCCCGGGCCTGGCACCGGGCCTGCACAAGCTGGTCGGCATTCCCGGCGTGGGCGTCGTGCTGGTGCTGGCGGCGATCTTCGTCACCGGGCTGCTGGTGGCGAACATGGTCGGCCAGTGGTGGCTGGCCCGCTGGGACAGCCTGATGACCCGCATCCCGCTGGTCAAGAGCATCTACAGCAGCGTCAAGCAGGTTTCGGACACCCTGTTCTCGAGCAACGGCAATGCCTTCCGCAAGGCGCTGCTGGTGCAGTATCCGCGGGCCGGATCGTGGACCATCGCCTTCATGACCGGAACCCCGGGCGGCGAAGTCGCGGCGCACCTGCCGGGCGACCACATCAGCGTCTATGTCCCGACCACCCCCAACCCGACGTCGGGCTTCTTCCTGATGCTCCCGCGCAGCGAAGTGGTCGAGTTGCAGATGAGCGTCGACGCCGCGCTCAAGTACATCATTTCGATGGGCGTGGTGGTTCCCGGCGGCCCGGCCAACCCGGCGGTGCACTGACGACCGCCGCAGTCCGCACCCGACGCCAACGAATTCCGGGAAGCCGGCGACGGCCGCCCGACCGACCAATCTTCTGAGAACGACAACATGAGTCTGCGTAGCCAATATTGCGGTCAGGTGACCGAGGCCCAACTGGGCCAGAACGTTTCGCTCTGCGGCTGGGTGCAGCGCCGGCGCGATCACGGCGGGGTCATCTTCATCGACCTGCGCGACCGGGAAGGCATCGTCCAGGTGGTGTGCGACCCCGACCGCGCCGCGATGTTCGCAACCGCCGAAGGCCTGCGCAACGAGTTCTGCGTGCGCGTCGAGGGGCTGGTGCGGCCGCGCCCCGCCGGCACCGAGAACGAGAACATGGTGTCGGGCCGGATCGAGGTGCTGTGCCACGACATCACCGTGCTCAACCCGTCGGTCACCCCGCCGTTCCAGCTCGACGACGACAACCTGTCCGAGACGACGCGGCTGACCCATCGCGTGCTCGATCTGCGCCGGCCGCAGATGCAGCACAACCTGAAGCTGCGCTACCGCGTCGCGATGACGGTGCGACGCTTCCTCGACGCCCAGGGCTTCATCGACATCGAAACCCCGATGCTGACCAAGAGCACGCCCGAAGGTGCGCGTGACTACCTGGTCCCCAGCCGGGTGCACGACGGCCAGTTCTTCGCGCTGCCGCAGTCGCCGCAGCTGTTCAAGCAGATGCTGATGGTCGCGGGCTTCGACCGGTACTACCAGATCACCAAGTGCTTCCGCGACGAGGATCTGCGCGCCGACCGCCAGCCCGAATTCACCCAGATCGACTGCGAGACCTCGTTCCTGGGCGAGCAGGAGATCCGCGACATCTTCGAACAGATGATCCGGGGCGTGTTCGCCGAGGTGCTCGACGTCCGCCTGGCCGATCGCTTCCCGGTGATGTGCTATTCCGAGGCGATGGCGCGGTTCGGCTCGGACAAACCCGACCTGCGCGTGAAGCTCGAATTCACCGAACTGACCGACGCGATGCGCGACGTCGAATTCAAGGTGTTCAGCGGCCCGGCGACCACCCCCGGCGGTCGTGTCGTCGCGCTGCGCGTCCCGGGCGGCGGCGAGATGACGCGCAGCGAGATCGACGCCTACACCGACTTCGTCAAGATCTACGGCGCCAAGGGGCTGGCGTGGATCAAGGTCAACGAGCGCGCCAAGGGGCGCGACGGCCTGCAGTCGCCGATCGTCAAGAACCTGCACGACGCGGCGATCGCAGCCATCCTCGAGCGCAGTGGCGCCCAGGACGGCGACCTGCTGTTCTTCGGCGCCGACAAGGCCAAGGTGGTCAACGACGCCATCGGCGCGCTGCGGGTGAAGATCGGCCACAGCGCGTTCGGCAAGGCGCATGGCCTGTTCGAGGACGCCTGGAAGCCGCTGTGGGTGATCGACTTCCCGATGTTCGAGTTCGACGAGGACGACCAGCGCTGGGTGGCGGTGCACCATCCGTTCACCGCGCCGAAGGACGGCCACGAGGAACTGATGGACACCGCGCCCGAGAAATGCCTGGCCAAGGCCTACGACATGGTGCTCAACGGCTGGGAGATCGGCGGCGGCTCGGTGCGCATCCATCGCGCCGATGTGCAGAGCAAGGTGTTCGCCGCGCTGCGCATCGGCCCGGAGGAGGCGCGGGCCAAGTTCGGCTTCCTGCTCGACGCGCTGCAGTATGGCGCGCCGCCGCACGGCGGCATCGCCTTCGGCCTGGACCGCATCGTCACCATGATGGCCGGCGCGCAGAGCATCCGCGACGTGATCGCCTTCCCCAAGACCCAGCGTGCCCAGTGTCTGCTGACCAACGCCCCCAGCCCGGTGGACGAGAAGCAGCTGCGCGAACTGCACATCCGGCTGCGCAACGTGCAGCCCGCCGTCTGACGAGCCCTCCATGACGCCCCTGAACCGCGTCGACGACCCGGCGCACGACCGCGAATCCGGCTCGGCCGAAACCACCCTCGACACCACCCGCATCGACGACACCCGCATCGGCGCGGTGCGGGCGCTGGTGTCGCCCGCCCTGCTGCTCGAGGAGCTGCCCGTCACCGCGCCGGTCGAGGCAGTGGTCGAGCGCAGCCGCGCCGAACTCGCCGCAGTGCTGCACGGCGACGACGACCGGCTGATCGCGGTCGTCGGCCCCTGCTCGATCCACGACCACGACCAGGCAATGCAGTACGCCCGGCTGCTGCGGTCGGCCGCGGACGAATTCGGCGATGCGCTGGTGGTGGTGATGCGGGTGTACTTCGAGAAGCCGCGCACCACCGTCGGATGGAAGGGCTACATCAACGACCCGCGGCTCGACGGCAGCTTCCGCATCAACGAGGGCCTGCACCGGGCGCGGCAGCTGCTGCTCGACATCGCCGCCACCGGCCTGCCGGCGGGAACCGAATTCCTCGACCTGCTCTCGCCCCAGTACTACAGCGACCTGATCGCCTGGGGCGCGATCGGCGCCCGCACCACCGAGAGCCAGAGCCACCGCCAGCTCGCCTCGGGGCTGTCGTGCCCGGTCGGCTTCAAGAACGGCACCGATGGCGGGATCCAGGTCGCCGCCGACGCCATCGTCGCGGCACGCAGTGCGCACGCGTTCATGGGCATGACCAAGATGGGCGTCGCGGCGATCTTCGAGACCCGCGGCAATGCCGACTGCCACGCCATCCTGCGCGGCGGCAAGGCGCCGAACTACGACGCCGCGTCGGTCGACGCCGCCTGCGCCGTGCTGCGCAAGTCCGGCTTGCGCGAGCAGGTGATGATCGACTGCTCGCACGCCAACTCGGCCAAGCAGCCGCGGCGGCAGATCGATGTCGGCCGCGACATCGCGCAGCGCATCGCCGCCGGCGAGCGCCGCATCACCGGGGTGATGATCGAAAGCCACCTGCACGAAGGACGGCAGGACCTGCGCCCCGGCTGCGCGCTGCAACCCGGCGTGTCGATCACCGACGCCTGCCTCGGCTGGGACGACACGCTGCCGCTGTTGCGCGAGCTGGCCGAAGCGGTCCGCGCACGGCGGCACGGCGCCGCCTGAGCGCCGCGCGGGCCGCGGGCGCCGTCGCCGGGGCCTAACATCGGCAGCTGCCCAGCTGCCGCCTGCCCGCGATGTCCGCTCCCCGCCCCTACAAGCTTCCGGTTTCGGTCCTGGTCGTCATCCACACCCCGGCGCTCGACGTGCTGCTGATCGAGCGCGCGCGGCAGCCCGGGTTCTGGCAGAGCGTGACCGGCAGCATCGACGCTCCGGACGAGCCGCTCGCGGCGACCGCGATGCGCGAAGTCGAGGAGGAGACCGGCATCCGGGTCGGCACGCCGGACGTACCGCGCGCCGCGCTGCGCGACTGGCATCTGGCCAACGTCTACGAGATCTACCCGCTCTGGCGCGAGCGCTACGCGCCCGGAGAATGGAAGAATACGGAGCACGTGTTCAGCCTCGAGGTCCCGGCCGGGACCCTGGTGCGGCTGGCGCCGCGCGAGCACCGCGCGCAGACCTGGCTGCCGTGGGCACAGGCGGCAGGGCGCTGCTTCTCGGCGTCGAACGCCGCAGCGATCGAACAGCTGCCGCGCCGCACCGCCCGCTGGTGCCGCTGATCCCGGCCGGATCGAACCGAAGGAGTCGCCCCATGGACCTGCGCGTCGCGTCGTACAACATCCACAAGGGGGTCCTCGGCTACGGCCCCGCGAAGCGGGCGAGCATTCTCGAACTGCAGGCCGCGCTGCGCGATCTCCAGCCCGACCTGGTGTTCCTGCAGGAGGTGCAGTACCTGCACCAGCATCACGCCCGGCGCTTTCCGCTGTGGCCGCAGCAGCCGCAGCACGATTTCCTCGCCGAAGGCCTGGGCATGCACGCCGCGTACCGCACCAACGCGTTCACCCGGCAGGGCGAGCACGGCAACGCGCTGCTGTCGCGGTACCCGATCGTCGGCATCGCGCATTGCGACGTGTCCGACCATCGCTTCGAACAGCGGGGGCTGCTGCACGTCCAGGTGGCGCTGCCCGAGGGCGGTCCGCTGCATTGCATCGTCGTGCATTTCGGCCTGTTCGCCGCGAGCCGGCGGCGCCAGACCGAACGGCTGCTCGACTACATCGCCGCCAGCGTTCCGCCCGAGGCCGCGTTGATCGTCGCGGGCGACTTCAACGACTGGCACGGCCGCATCGGCACGGAACTGCTGAGCCAGGGGCTGGCCGACGTCGGTCAGCCGACAGTGCGCGCGGACGGCCGGACCATCTGGCGCCATCGCCTGCGGACCTATCCGGCGCGGCTGCCGCTGATGCCCCTCGACCGCATCTACGCCCGTGGCCTCGTCGCCCGCGAGATCGGACTGGGCTGGGGCCGAGGCTGGGCGCGGCTGTCCGACCATGCGCCGGTGCTGGCATCGCTGCGCTGCACGCTGCCGTCCTGCCCGGCCGTCGACGGCGCCCCGGGTGAGGCCGCCACGGCCGTCCACCCCCGCGAGGCCGCCGCTTGAACGCCGCTGCGCCGGGCGCGACGTTCGATCCGGCCGCTGCCGATCCGCCGCTGACGTGGATCGAGGGCGCCGCGCCGCGGCTGCTGCCCTACGGCGCGACATTGTTCCCGGCGATGCTGCAGGCGATCGACGCGGCGCGGCACAGCATCTGGCTGGAGAGCTACATCTTCCACACCGATCCGGTGGCGCAGGACATCGTCTCCGGACTGTGCGACGCCGCCCGCCGCGGCGTCCAGGTCCGCGTCCTGATCGACGGACTCGGGTCGAACCGCAGCGTCGATGCGCTGGCCCGGCGCTTCGCCGATGCCGGGGTCGAGTTCATGGTGTTCCGTCCCTGGCGGATGTGGCCCGACCTGCTGCAGCGCGGGCGCTGGCGCCGGCTGCACCGCAAGCTGTGCGTCGTCGACTCGCGCACCGCCTTCATCGGCGGGATCAACATCATCGACGACCGCTTCGACATCCATCACGGCTGGAGCGCGCAGCCGCGGCTGGACTATGCCGTGCAGGTGTCCGGTGCGCTCGCACGGCAGACGCGGCGGGCGATGCAGCGGATGTGGCTGCGCACCCTGCTGACCGGCGGGCTGCGGCGGCGGCTGCAGCGCCTGCCCGGCCCCGCCGTGTTCGATCGCCCGGCACGGCGGCGCGCCTACTGGAAGGAACTGCTCGACCGCGACGGCCCTCGCCGTGCTGACGATGCCCCCGCACCGCCCGACCGCGAGGCCGATCCCGTGGACTGGGGCCGCAGCGACGGACTGGCGGCATTGGTGCTGCGCGACAATTTCTCGCGACGGCG
>JAKAIB010000158.1 GCA_021814605.1 Pseudomonadota bacterium
GATATCGACGAGATGATTCGTCGCATCCGCCGTAGCCTCGATGACACACTGGCTGGTCTGCGGGCCGACGGCTTGCTATAACTTGCCGCCAAGCCGTTCTGCCGGCCCGCAGCCGCAACCAACGCGCTTCACTGGTATGGGAATTGCATCGGCACTCGCGCTCCAAGCAGTTTTTCCACTGGGCTTCACCACTTTCCGAGGGGGTTTTATGCCACACCAAGCGTCTCGCAACAAGCGATTGGGCACCAAGCTGATGTCGGTCATGGCCGCCGGCATCGCGGCGGTGAGTTTCAGCGCCGCCGCGCCGGCACACGCCGCCGGCGTGCTCAACATCTACAACTGGTCGGACTACATTGCGCCGACCACGGTGCCGAATTTCGAAAAGGAAACCGGCATCAAGGTGCGCTACGACACCTTCGATTCCAACGAAACCCTGTTTGCCAAAATGGTGGCGGGCGACACGGGCTACGACCTTGTCGTGCCGTCGTCGAACTGGGCGGCAATCGACATCAAGGGAGGACTTCTGCTGCCCTTGGACAAGAGCAAGATTCCCAACTACAAGAATCTCGACCCCTTCCTGATGAAGCAGCTGGCGACGGTCGATCCGGGCAACAAGTACCTCATCCCGTGGATGTGGGGGTACACCACCGTCGGCATCAACGTCGGCAAGGTGAAGAAGGCGCTGGGCAACACCCCCATGCCGGCCAATCCCTGGGCCTTGCTGTTCGATCCGGTCTACGCCAACAAGCTCAAATCCTGCGGCATCTCCATGCTCGATTCGGGAGGCGACATCATGGAGGCGGCATTCAACTATCTTGGAATTCCGCAGTCTTCAAACAATCCGGCTGATTTCGAGAAGGCTTACGCCATGCTGCAGAAGATTCGCCCTGACGTGAGCGAATTCTCCTCCAGCGGCTATATCAATGACCTCGCTGGCGGGTCCGTTTGCGCCTCCCTGGGTTGGTCTGGCGACATGGGGATTTCCGCTCACCGCGCCAAGGAAGCCAAGAACGGTCAGGACATCAAGGTATTCCCGCCGACGCACGGCGCGGTGATTTTCATCGACACCATGGATATCCCTGCGGATGCCAAGAATGTCGATAACGCCTACAAGTTCCTGAACTACCGCCTGCAACCGCAAGTCTGCGCCGCCGATACGAACACGGTGTACTACGCCAATCCGGTGCCTGCGTCCCTGCCCATGGTTCTGCCTCGGGTGAAGGACAACGACTATGTCTTCCTGGACAAGGCGATGATGCAAAAGCTGATCCCGCCCAAGGTCTACACGCCGGAAGAACGTCGACTGGTGACCCGTCTCTACACCAAGTTCAAGACCGGTCTGTAATCCGAACCGCCGTCTCCGCCGCATCCGTGGCGGAGACGGCTCACCCAAGCCCCATCGGTCGCGCCCGGGATCCAACCTCGCGGCGTGCCGCCTGACTCCATGAGTGACAAACCCTTCCTCAAGATCGACGGCATCACCCGCCGCTTCGACGAAGTGATCGCGGTCAACAACATCGACCTCGACATCGACAAAGGCGAGATCTTCGCCCTCCTCGGCTCATCCGGATGCGGCAAGTCCACGCTGCTGCGCATGCTCGCGGGCTTCGAGACACCGAGCTCGGGGCGCATCTTCCTCGAGGGCGAGGACATCACGGACCTGCCGCCGTACGAGCGGCCGATCAACATGATGTTCCAGTCGTACGCGCTGTTCCCGCACCTGACGGTCTACGACAACATCGCGTTCGGCCTGCGCCGCGACCGCATGCCGAAGGATCAGGTCGCCCAACGCGTGGCCGAAATGCTCGAACTCGTCCAGCTCAAGCCCTACGCCAAGCGCAAACCGCACCAGCTCTCCGGCGGCCAGCAGCAGCGCGTCGCGCTGGCGCGCAGCCTGGCCAAGCGCCCGCGGCTCCTGCTCCTCGACGAACCGCTTGCCGCGCTCGACAAGAAGCTGCGCGAGCGCACCCAGCTCGAACTGGTCAACATCCTGCGCAAGGTCGGCGTCACCTGCGTGATGGTCACGCACGATCAGGAAGAAGCGATGACCATGGCCGACCGCATCGCCGTCATGCGCGAGGGCCGTTTCCTGCAACTCGGCACGCCGATCGAGATCTACGAGCATCCGCAGACGCGCTTCGTCGCCGACTTCATCGGCAACGTCAACATGTTCCAGGGCCAATTGGTGACCGACGAGCCCGACCACTGCGAAATCCAGACCGGCGAGGCGCTGTTCCACGTCGGCCACGGCATCAGCGGCACGCTCAACATGGATCTGGGGGTCGCGCTGCGCCCCGAGAAGATCGTGCTGGTCGAAGGCCACCAGGACTATCCCAACAACGCGCTGCACGCGACCATCTCCGGCCGCTCGTACATGGGCAGCTACACCGCGTACGAACTGCTGCTGGCGACCCAGCGCCGCATCCGGGTCACCGTCTCCAATGCCGACCGCCACGCCGACCCGTTCAACATCGGCACCACGGTCACCGCTCACTGGGCGCCGAGCGCGCCGGTGGTGATCGGCGACTGAACGCACGTCTGCACCATCATGCCAGCCACTCCCGCCCCGCACCCCACGAAAACGCCCCGCCGCCGCTGGAACTGGGGGCGCTCGACCGTCATCGGCATCCCGCAGATCTGGCTGCTGGCGTTCCTGCTGCTGCCGTTCTTCATTCTGCTCAAGATCAGCGTCTCCGAGAGCGATGCCCTCGGGGTCGGCTTCCTGCCGCTGATCCAGTACGCCCACGACACCTTCCAGTTCCAGGTCCGGTTCACCCCGTACCTGGCGCTGGTGCGCGACAGCCTGTACATCCTGACCTACCTGTCGTCGCTCTGGTACGCGCTGCTGACCACGCTGCTGTGCCTGGTGATCGGGTATCCGTTCGCCTACTTCATCGCCCGCGCCAATCCGACCGTCCGCCCCGGATTGCTGATGCTGGTGATGCTGCCATTCTGGACTTCGTTCCTCATCCGCATCTACGCGTGGAAGAACCTGCTGGACATCAACGGCCTGATCAACCAGGCGCTGCTATGGAGCGGGATCATCCATACGCCGCTGCACATGATGTTCACCGAGTTCTCGTTCATGATCGGCATGGTGTACGGCTACATCCCGTTCATGATCCTGCCGCTCTACGCCACGCTGGTGAAGATGGACGTGCGGCTGATCGAGGCCGCCGCCGACCTCGGCTCGACCCCGCTCAAGACCTTCTGGCTGGTGACCGTGCCGCTGTCGAAGTCGGGGATCATCGCCGGGTCGCTGCTGGTGTTCATCCCGGCGGTCGGCGAATACGTGATTCCTGAACTGCTGGCCGGCCCGTCGACGCTCAACATCGGTCGGGTGATGTGGAACGAGTTCTTCCTCAACCTCGACTGGCAGCGCGCGTCGGCCGTCGCGATCGTGATGATCGTGCTGATCCTGATGCCCATCGCCGTGTTCAACAAGTATCAGACCAAGAGCCTGGAGGCCGTGCGATGAAGCGCCCCGCGATCCTGCCGCTGACCTGGATGATCGTGGTCTATGTGTTTCTCTACCTGCCCATCGTCGTCCTGGTCGTCTACTCGTTCAACGACTCGCGCATGGTCACCATCTGGGGAGGCTGGACCTTCAAGTGGTACGGCGCCGTCCTCCACGACACCGAGGTGATCAACGGCCTGGTGCTCTCGCTCAAGGTCGCGCTGGCGACGGCGACCACCTCGGTGCTGCTGGGCACGCTTGCCGCGTTCGCGCTGGTCCGGTACCGCCGCTTCCACGGCAAGTCGCTGCTCAACTTCATGATCAACATCCCGCTGGTCATGCCCACCGTGGTGATCGCATTGGCGCTGCTGATGTTCTTCGTCACGGTGCAGAAGGCGATCGGCTTTCCGCAGAAGGGCTTCTTCACCATCTTCATCGGCCATACCGTGATGGCGATCTCCTACGCGGCGGTCGTCATCCAGTCGCGGCTGAAGGAAATGGACAAGTCGATCGAGGAAGCGGGGATGGACCTGGGCGCCCGGCCGTTCCAGGTGTTCATGCTCGTCACCCTGCCGTCGATCTCGCAGGCGCTGGTGTCGGCGTGGCTGCTCGCGTTCTCGCTGTCGCTCGACGAGGTCGTGATCTCGGCCTTCCTGTCCGGTCCGGGCAGCACCACCCTGCCGGTGGTGATTTTCTCCCGCGCCCGTCTGGGACTGAACCCGACCATCAACGTCGTCGGCGCGATCACCGTCTACCTCGTCGTCATCGCGGTTGCCGCCAGCAGCCTGCTGATCGCCCGGCGCGAACGCCAGCGGGCGCGCCAGGCGGCGCTCGCGCTGCGCCTCGACGGGGTCGAACCCCCGACGCACGAATTCGGCGTCGGGCTGATCACGGCGGAGGGACGCTGACCCAGAATCTCATTCGTATCCCGCACCGCCCGTTTTTCCCGGAGCTAGCGCATCACCACGTCTGACAACACGACCCTTGGAGGATCTCACGATGAACAAATTCAAGCTCACCGTCCTGGCCGCCAGCCTGGGACTTGCCCCGGCACTCGCCCACGCCGACACCAATGCCGACATCCTGAAGGAACTGCAGACGCTGCAGGCCAAGGTGCAGCAGCTCGAGGCGCAGGTCAAGGCGCAGCAGGCCCAGATCAGCGACAACGAAAAGGCCACCAGCGAGGCCTCGAAGGTGGCCAATCACGCCGACGTGCAGGTCTCAGGCATCAAACAGGAGACCGAATCGTCCGGCTTCAAGGGCCTGAAGATCACCGGCATGATCGCGCCGGCCTACGTCTACAACCAGGACCAGCAGGCCAGTTCGTTCGTCTTCCTCAACCGCTCGAACGGCAATCCGGGCGCCTACTCGCTGTACAACTACGACAACTCCTACTTCGGCGGCGCGTACATCGACTTCCAGAAGAAGACCGCCGGCGGCGTGAACTGGCACCTGACGCTGGCGCCGGACCGCGGCGCCGGGGTCAACATGAACGGCAATTCGATCGTCCATGAAGCGTCGGTGTCGATCCCGATGAACAGCGACACCAAGGTGATCGCCGGCCAGATCCCCGACTGGGAAGGCTATGAATCGACCTGGGACAACCAGACCAAGGCCATCACCCACAACATGCTGTTCGACTTCACCGAACTCACCGCCTACACCGGCGTCGGGCTCGACCAGACCGTTGGCAACTGGGAGTGGAAGGCGATGCTCGCCAACATGAACTCGCCGCGCTACTACTACGGTGGCGCGGGCGGGCGGGCCCCGGCGCTGGTGTTCCGCGCCGACTACAGCGTTCCCGGCTACGACAACGCCGACATCGGCTTCTGGGGCATGGTCGGCAAGCTGCCCAACTCCAACGTCGACGCTGGCGGCAATGCGCTGTTTCCCACCGGCACCTCGACCGCGCAGATGTTCGAGGTCGACGGCTACCTGACCAAGGGTGACTGGGGCTACTACGCCCAGGCCGGCGTGGGCCAGCAGGCCGGCGCTGCCTATAACGGCGACAAGGCCAAGTGGTGGGGCCTGTCGGGCATGCTGACGTACAACTTCACGCCGCGCTTCCTCGGCTTCGCCCGCGCCGACTACATCAACGACAGCAAGAATGGCGGCGGACTTCCCGGCGGTTACATGAACGCCTCGTCGGGCGGCAGTTCCACCGGATTCAACGGCGTGAACGGCTTCGGCCCCGGCTACGTCTACGACCCGGTCGCCGGGGCGTGGAGCGTCGTCGACCCGAACACCGGCGCCAACCGCTATGCGCTGTCGCTCGGCTGGAACTACCTCCTGACCGAGTCGACCACGCTGAAGATGGAATATCGCTACGATCGTTCGAACCTGCCCACGTTCTACAACGTGTCCGACGGCAGCTACAAGAAGTCCAACAACCTGCTCGCCGCCTCGGTGGTCGTGAGCTTCTGACGGACCAGCGCCGGGCCGACGCCCGGCGCGCACTGCCTTTCGATGAAACACCCCGCCGGCGCGTGCAAGGACGCACCGCCGGCCCGGAGACTCGCATGAACGCCCCCACCCCCCCCCGTGACCTCTGGCACGCCCGTGCCGCCGACCTGCTGGCGCGCGGCATCGACGGCCGCCTGCTGATCGATGGCAAGCGCTACCACGCCGCCGACGGCAGCCTGTTCGACTGCATCTCGCCGATCGACGGCAAGGTCATCGCCCGCGTCGCGCGCGGCAAGCAGGCCGACGTCGACCTCGCGGTCGCGAGCGCCCGCGCCGCGTTCGCCGATCGTCGCTGGGCCGGACAATCGCCTGCCGCGCGCAAGAAGGTGCTGCTGGCGTTCGCCGAACGCATCCGCGCCGCGCGCGACGAACTCGCGCTGCTCGAGACGCTGGACATGGGCAAGCCGATCAAGAACAGCCTCTCGGCCGACGTGCCGGGAACGGCGCGCTGCATCCAGTGGTACGCCGAAGCGGTCGACAAGGTTTACGACGAAATCGCCCCGACCGGTGAAGACGCGCTCGCGCTCATCCGCCGCGAACCGGTCGGCGTCGTCGGCGCCATCGTGCCGTGGAATTACCCGATGCTGATGGCGTCGTGGAAACTCGGCCCGGCGCTTGCCGCGGGCAACAGCGTCGTGCTGAAGCCGAGCGAGAAGTCGCCGCTGACCGCGCTGCGCCTGGCCGAACTCGCGCTCGACGCCGGACTGCCCGAAGGCGTGTTCAACGTCGTTCCCGGCTACGGCCACGAAGCCGGCGAGGCGCTGGCGCTGCACATGGGGGTCGACGCCATCGGCTTCACCGGATCGACCCGCACCGGCCGGCGCATGCTCGAATACTCCAGCCGCAGCAATCTCAAGCGCGTGTACAACGAGCTCGGCGGCAAATCGGCGAACGTCGTGTTCGCCGACTTCGACGATCTCGACCGCGCGGCACAGACCGCCGCGGCGAGCATGTTCTACAACCAGGGCGAGTCGTGCAACGCGCCGTCGCGGCTGCTGGTGCAGGACGACATCGCCGACGCCTTCGTCGCCAAGCTCGGCAGCCTGGTGCCGCAATACGCCCCGGCCGATCCGCTCGATCCCGGCACCACGCTGGGCGCCCTGGTCGACGAGAACCAGACGCAGACGGTGATGGGCTACATCCGCGCCGGCATCGACGAAGGCGCCCGCTGCGTCGCCGGGGGCTGCCGTGCCCTCGAGGCCACCGGCGGCCAGTACGTCGCGCCGACGGTGTTCGACAACGTGTCCAACCGCATGAAGATCGCGCAGGAGGAGATCTTCGGCCCGGTGCTGGCGGTGATCCGCTTCAAGACCGAGGCCGAGGCCATCGCGATCGCCAACGACAGCGCCTACGGGTTGCACGCCGGGCTGTGGACGCGCAACCTCGACCGTGCGGTGCGGGTGTCGCGTGCGCTGCACGCCGGGACGATCCACGTCAACCAGTACGACGAGGACGACATCACCGTGCCGTTCGGCGGGGTCAAGCAGTCGGGCAACGGCCGCGACAAGTCGCTGCATGCCTTCGACAAGTACACCGAACTCAAGACCACCTGGATGCGTATCGAGGCGGCGTGACGCCGACGGTGCGCAAGGAACTGCAATGAATCAGTCTTTGAACGAACAACTCCAGGCCCGGCGTGCGGCGGCGACGCCGCGCGGGGTGGGGGTGATGGGCGGCTTTTATGCCGCGCGCGCCGAAGGCGCCGAACTGTGGGATGTCGAAGGCCGGCGCTACATCGA
>JAKAIB010000159.1 GCA_021814605.1 Pseudomonadota bacterium
GCAACCCCGCCGCGTCGACCGGACACGCACCGCCCGCCCGGGCCGCCGATGCAGCACTACGACGACGGCATCCACCGCTTCGACTGGTCGCTGCACCGGCTGGCGCGCCGCACCCTGGCACTGCGGGTCGACGACCGCGGAGTCAGCGTGCTCGCGCCGCGCGCCGCCAGCAGCGGATCGATCGCCGAACTGCTGCGGACCCACGCCGCCTGGGTGCAACGCAAGCTGCGCCAGCGCGAACTGCGGCTGCAGGCGCTGCGCGCCGCACGCATCGACTGGCGCGACGGCGGACACGTTCCCTATCTGGGGCAGCAGATCACCCTGCGGCTGCGGGGAGCACCGCAGCCGCACTGGGATGCGGCCGCCGCCGAGCTTCACCTGCCCCTGCCACCTGACGGCGACGCGCAGCAACTGCGCGACAGTGTCGCGGCCTGGATGCAGCGGCAGGCGCTGGCGCTGTTCTCGGCGCGGGTGGCGCACTACGCCGCGCTGCTCGGCGTTCGCGTCGCGGCAGTCAAGCTCAGTTCGGCCATGACGCGCTGGGGCAGCGCCAGCCGCGACGGCAGCATCCGGCTGCACTGGCGCCTGCTGCATTTCAGCCCGCAGCTGGTCGACTACGTCGTCGCCCATGAAGTCGCGCATCTGCGCGAAATGAACCATAGCCCACGGTTCTGGGCGCACGTGGGCAGCCTCTACCCCGAATACCAGCAGGCGCGGCGCGAACTCCGCCATGCCACGCTGCCACCCTGGGACTGATTCAGCCTCGCAGCGCGCCTTGCATCGCCCAGGCGCCGAAGGCCGCCAGCAACAGCGCCGAGGCACGCCGCAGATGGCGGAGCAAATCGACCGGCAGCCGGCGGTGCAGCAGGCTCACGCCGCCGGCGAGCAGCAGCCACCACAGCGCCGAGCCGGCGAAGACGCCGAGCACCATCCATCCCGGCGCCGTGCCCGCCGCCGCTCCGCCGAGCGCGGCGAAGATGCCGACGAACGCGAGGATGGTTATCGGATTCGACAGCGTGAGCAGCGCCGTCCCGGCCCAGGCGCGCGCCGCCGAGGGCCGCCGATCGGCCGCGGCCGGGTGCGCTGTCGCCGGTTGCCGCCAGGTCTGCCAGCCGAGCCAGAGCAGGAACAATCCGCCGCCGACTCCGAGCACCGGGCGCGCAGCCTGCAGCACCGTGGTCACGCCATGCACGCCGAACGCGCCGATGGCGCCGTAGAGGCCGTCGGCGCAGGCAGCGCCCAGACCGGTGGCGAAGCCGAGGCGGAAACCGCCGTCGAGGCTGCGCTGGATGCACAGCAATCCGATCGGGCCGACGGGAGCGGCGATCGACAGGCCGATCAGCACGGCCTGGGCGAAAAGGGTCAGCTGCGGAATGTCCATGCCGTCATTTTCCGGTGGCACCCGCCGCGATATCGCTGTATTTTTGCGGCATATTGACCAATGGACCACCTGATTTCCCGACAGATGTCCGATCAACCGAAAATCCTCGATGCCCGGGGCTGGAAACTGCTGGCCGCGCTGCAGACCGATGCCCGGGCCCCGGTCAAGACGCTCGCCGCCGCGGCCGGGCTGTCCGTCTCGGCGGCCGCCGAGCGCCTGCGGCGGCTGGAGGAGGCCGGCGTCATCCGCGGCTACCGTGCTGACGTCGATCTCGGCGCGGTCGGACTGCACGTCCAGGCAGTGATCGGCATCACCGTGCCACAACCCGACAAGCAGCGCTTCCTCGACCATCTCGGCGGCATGGCCGCAGTGCAGGAATGCCTGCACGTCACCGGGGCCGATTCCTACCTGGTGCGGGTGGCCGTCGCCGGCATGGCCGAGCTCGAACGGCTGATCGAGGACCTCAATCCGTACGGCGAAACCCGCACCTCGATCGTGCTCTCCACCCCCATTCCCAGCCGCGTGCCGACCCCGTCCGGCTGAGGCCGCAGGCCGGCGCCGATGCACGCCGGCCGCAGTGATGCTAAAAATCCGCAGCTTGTGCCATCCGCGGCCCGCGCCGCCCAGAAACAGGACCTTTCCATGCGTTTGTTGCACACCATGCTGCGCGTCGGCGATCTGCAGCGTTCGATCGACTTCTACACCCATGTCATCGGCATGCGGCTGCTCCGCACCACCGACCGCCCCGAACAGAAATACAGCCTGGCCTTTCTCGGCTTCGAACCCAACCCGGCACAGGCCGAACTCGAACTGACCTACAACTACGGCGTCGACCGCTACGACCTCGGCACGGCGTACGGTCACATCGCCATCGGCGTCGACGATGCCTACGCCACCTGCGCGCGCATCAAGGCCGCAGGCGGCACGGTCACCCGCGAGGCCGGCCCCGTCGCCGGCGGCAGCACCGTGATCGCCTTCGTGCAGGACCCGGACGGCTACAAGATCGAGCTGATCCAGCACGGCACGATGTGAACCGCCCGATGGTGGCGCGGCCATGCCCGCGCCGCTATGCTGCGCCGATGTACTGGCTCCTGCTGTTCGGCGCGATCCTGGCCGAGGTCGTCGGCACCTCGGCGCTCAAGGCGAGCCACGGATTCACCCGGCTCGCCCCGTCGACGCTGGTCGTTGCCGCGTACGCGGTGGCGTTCTACCTGCTGTCGCTGACCATGCAGCGCATCCCGATGAGCATTTCCTACGCGGTGTGGTCGGGCGTCGGCATCGTGCTGATCACCCTCATCGGCTATGTCGTCTACCGCCAGTCGCTCGACGCCCCGGCGCTGGTCGGCTTGACGCTGATCCTCTGCGGCGTGCTGGTCATCCAGCTGTTCTCGAAGTCGGTCGCGCACTGACGCGCGACGGCCGGCCGGGATCGATCGATCCCGCTGCTGGACTTCACCACATATTTGCATTGGATTCCCGCGGGACCGCCGCCTATCCTGCCGCCGATTGCGCGCCAATCCCACGAGCGCGCGACGCGGCCGGTTCCGGGACATCCCGGAGCCGGCCAGAACAACGCAAGGAGACAATGCATGACACACCGGTATTCCGAGTGGGTCCACGGCCGGTCGTCGCAACCGGTCGGACGCTCCGTCCCGGACCCTGCGTCGGGACGCACTCCGCGTTACGGCGTCCCCGCATGTCCCGGGCGTACCGGCAGCAGCACGGCGCAACCCACGAGCCGCGCCGAGACGAGACATCTTTTCCAAAGGAGGAGTTCCATGTTCCGGATTCGCCCGTCCCTGTCACTGGTCGCCGCCGCGCTGGCCATCGGCACCACCGCCCTCGGCCCGGCCGCGCATGCCGACTATGTGCAGCCGCACATCACCCATGCGCCGTTTGGGCGCGTGCGGATGGTCGTCCCGATCACCAGCGCCGATCCCGCCGTGTGGGGATTCAAGCTCCACAACCTTCAGAACAGCGAGGTCGGCATCCAGCAGTGGAAGGGACGGCTCGAAGCGCGAGTGGTGCTCTACGGGCCAGGAGTGAAACTGCTGGAGCGGCCCATGGACGACAAGCTCAAGGCCGCGGTCGACACCCTGCGCCGCGAAGGCGTGCGCTTCGACATCTGCAACAACACGCTCAAGGCGATGCAGCTCGACTGGCACACGCTGTACGGCGTGAAGGAGTCGGACATCGTGCCCTCGGGGTTCCTCGAAGTGGCCTGGCTGGCCAACCACGGCTGGGCCATCGACCCGATGAACTGACGGCATCCGCCCCGCGCGCACCCCGACGTGGAGCGCCGCGGGCGCCAGCTGCCGAGCGAGATCAAGCCCCGTGCGGCTAACGCGGCACGGGGCTTGATTTTGCCCAAACCCGGTAGCACACTGACCACAAACAAACGATCCGCAACCACTTCAGTTCGCCGGATACGGCAGCAAGGAGGACACACCCATCTCGATGCAACCGGCACGGACCCGTTCCGATGCCTTTTCCTTGTCCGAATCAGGAGGTTCACCATGAATCTGACCATCAGCGGCCACCATATGGATGTCACCCCGGCACTGCGCAGCTACGTCGAAACCAAGCTCGATCGCGTCGTGCGACATTTCGATCAAGTGGTCAACGTCAACGTGCTGCTCGCGGTCGAAAAGCCGAAGGACAAGGAGAAGAGGCAGCGCGCTGAATGCAACCTGATGGTCAAGGGCAGGTCGATCTTCGCCGAGAGCCTGCACGAGGACCTCTACGCCGCCATCGACGCGCTGGTCGACAAGCTCGACCGTCAGGTCGTCGAGCACAAGAATCGGGTGCGCAGCCACCAGGCAGTTCCCGGCAAGCACCTCGCCAGCTGAGCGTCCCGGACGCTCTGCGCGGCAGGCCGGATCAGCCGTTTTCCGAGGGCGGATCCGGCCCGTCCGACGGATTCCGGAGCGTCGTGGATCCGGATTACACTCGCCTTCCCGTTCGGCCGAATGATGCTCCCATGAACCGTCTTGCCCAGATCCTGCCGCCGTCGCACGTCCAGCTCGACGTCGACGTCAGCAGCAAGAAGCGCGCGTTCGAATATGCCGGCCTGCTGTTCGAGAATTCGCTGGGACTCAACCGGGCCACCGTCACCGACAACCTCTTCGCCCGCGAACGGCTGGGATCGACCGGCCTCGGCCAGGGCGTGGCGATCCCGCATGGACGCATCAAGGGACTCAAGCATCCGAGCGCCGCGGTGATCCGGCTGCGCCAGCCGATCCCGTTCGAGGCGCCGGACAACCAGCCGGTGTCGCTGCTGGTCGTGCTGCTGGTCCCCGAAAACGCCAACACCAAGCACCTCGAACTGCTGTCGACCATCGCCGAAATGCTCGCCGACGCCGATCTACGCGAGCAGCTCCTCACCGAGACCGACACCGCCGCGCTGCATCGGCGCATCAGCCTGTGGGCCCCGCTGCAAACCGCAGCCTGAGCCGCGCGGCCCTGCCGCGACCGGTCGCGGCCAGCGCCGCGACGCCGCGGCATTCCGCTTCCCGACCTCCCGCGCCTTGAAAGCATCGACCCTCGCAGCCGAACGCCTGTTCGAGGCGAACGCCGCCCAGCTCAAGTGGCATTGGATCGCCGGCGAGAACAACCCCGAGCGGCGCTTCGACATGGGAGCGATCGAGGGCGCCACCTCGGGCGCCGATCTGGTCGGGTACCTCAACTACATCCACCCGTTCCGGGTGCAGATCCTGGGTTGGCGCGAAACCGACTACCTGAACAATTCCAGCGACATCGATCGGCTGCGCCGCATCCGGCGCATCATCGGACTCGAGCCGCCGGCGCTGATCGTCGCCGACGACCGCGCGCCGCCGCCGATGCTGATCGACGAATGCAACGCGGCGCAGGTGCCGCTGTTCACCACCAGCGAGACCGCGGCCTTCACCATCGACGTGCTGCGCAGCTTCCTGTCCAAGCACTTCGCCGACCGGCTGACGCAGCACGGCGTGTTCATGGACATCTTCGGGCTGGGTGTGCTGATCACGGGCGAGTCCGGGCTGGGCAAGAGCGAACTCGGCCTGGACCTGATCACCCGCGGGCACGGCCTGGTCGCGGACGACTGCGTCGACCTGCTGCGGGTGTCGCAGAACACCATCGAGGGTCGCTGCCCGCCGTTGCTGCAGAACCTGCTCGAGGTGCGCGGCATCGGCCTGCTCGACATCAAGACCATCTTCGGCGAAACCGCGGTCCGCCGGAAGATGCGGCTCAAGCTGATCGCGCATCTCATCCGCCGCGACACGCTCGACCGCAACTTCGACCGCCTCCCGGCCGGCAACCTCAGTGAAGACATCCTCGGCGTGCCGATCCGCAAGGTGATGATCCCGGTGGAAGCCGGCCGCAACCTCGGCGTGCTGGTCGAAGCCGCGGTGCGCAACACCATCCTGCAGCTGCGCGGCATCGACACCCTGAGCGAATTCCAGGACCGCCAGCGCCGGGCCATGCAGGACCAGGACGGCGACGACTGAACCGGCGCGGCTACTCGCGGTGCGCGGCGCGCTCGGCCGCTGGTGCCTCGCCCTTGTTGAAATGCGGGCAGGACTGCTTGTCCGCGCAGGTGGCATACAGCGCCAGCGAATGCTCCTGCAGTTCGAAACCGTGTTCGTGCGCGATCTTCTTCTGCCGGCGCTCGATCTCGGCATCGTAGAACTCGACCACCCGGCCGCAGTCGAGGCACACGAGATGATCGTGGTGCTTGCCCTCGTTGATCTCGAACACCGACTTGCCCGACTCGAAGTTGCTGCGACGGACGATCCCCGCCTGCTCGAACTGGGTCAGCACCCGGTAGACAGTCGCCAGGCCGATGTCCTGCTGCTCCTCGAGCAGCACGCGGTAGACGTCCTCGGCGGTCATGTGCCGCTGCGCGCTCTTCTGGAAGATCTCGAGGATGCGCAACCGCGGCTGGGTCACTTTCAGCCCGGTGCTGCGCAGCCCCTGTGCATTGCTCGGCGCCATGTGGAAGAAATTCGCGATGCGGACGTGTTCAGTAGAATGCGCCAATCTTAGTCGACCCCGGTGCCTCGAGCAGCGCACGATTCCCGATGTGGTTTTCCCCTTTCCGGCGCATCGCCCATCGTTCCATCGCGTGTCGCGCAGCCTCGGGCCCTCGGCTCGCCGCTGCGGCCATCCTCGGCGCTGCCGTACTGCTCGGCGGCTGCAGCACCCAGACGATGCAGGGCGATCTGACGTCGATGTTCAAGCCGTACCGCCCCGACGTCATCCAGGGCAATTTCGTCTCGCGTGAAATGGCCGCCGAGCTCAAGCCCGGGATGACCAAGGATCAGGTCCAGGCCATCCTCGGCACGCCGCTGCTGCAGACCGTGTTCAACCAGAACCGCTGGGAGTACGTGTTCAGCCTGCGCCAGGGCTATCACGCGCCCATCGTCCGCCGCTTCACGGTCTACTTCGACAAGGACGGCAAGATGCTGCGCGCCGACGGCGACCCGCTGCCGTCCGAGCAGGAATTCGTCGCGCAGATCAACACGCTGCGCGACGGCGGCAAGAAGCCGAAGTCGCTCACCGAAGCGCAGCTGAAGGCGGAGATCGCCGCCGCGCAGAAGCAGCGTGAACAAGTCGCCAAGCCGACCGCCGCCGCGTCGCAGCCCGGCGACCTGACCCTGTACGCACCGCCGGCGGAAATCGCCCGCTTGCAGCAGCAGACCGCCTCGCCCGCTGCCGCCGCCTCGGCGGCCGACTGACCGGTGGGCCGGACATGACGTCATCCGCCACCGCCGTCCTCCCCATTGCCGTCGCCGGCGCCGGCGGGCGCATGGGCCGGATGCTGATCGAAGCGGTGCTGGCCGCGCCCGACTGCCGCCTGGCCGCCGCACTCGACCGTCCGGGCAGCGCCGCGCTGGGCCAGGATGCCGGGACCTTCGTCGGTGCGGACACCGGCGTGGCCATCGGCGCCGACCTCGACGCCGCGCTGCGGCAAGCGCAATACTTCATCGACTTCACCCGCCCCGAGGGAACGATGGCCCACGTCGCGGCCTGCGAGGCGGCGGGCGTGCACATGGTGATCGGCACCACCGGATTCGATCCCAAGCAGCTCGACCGCATCCGCGATGCATCGCGGCGGATCGGCATCGTGATGGCGCCGAACATGAGCATCGGCGTCAACGTGGTGTTCCGGCTGCTCGACCAGGCAGCCCGTGCGCTGGCGCAGGGCTACGACATCGAGATCATCGAGGCCCACCACCGACACAAGGTCGACGCGCCTTCGGGCACCGCACTGCGCATG
>JAKAIB010000160.1 GCA_021814605.1 Pseudomonadota bacterium
CGTGACGTCGAAGCTGTTGTTAACGTCCATGATTCCGCCCTGGACGAACCCGGCGCCCACGGTCTGACGGTAGCTGAGCTGGTAGATGCGCAGGAAGTTCGGCGCCCACAGATTGCTGGGAAGCTGCGCATCACCCGTCGTCGCCTGCAGGTTGCCGTCATTGCGTAGTCCCATCGCCATGACGTCGAACTGGCCGCCGCTCCACCACCCCGCGCGCCTGGTGTCGAGGGTGAGGCCGGCCTGGAATGCCCCCACCGAAATCGCCCGCCGTCCGCCGCTGCCGCCAACGATCCCGACGCTCTCGGCATCGAAATGCAGCAAGGTGCTGAGGCCGTTCGACCAGGTCGTCGCCGGCGGCGCGACTGGCGCGGTGAATGGCGCGAGCTGGGTGTTCGGCGAGGTGGGTCCGGTCCCCGGTGCGACGGTTGCGGCCATCGCGCACGACGGGATCAGGGTGGAGATCAGTGCCAGCAGGTGCAGTCGGACTTGGGATGCGGGGGCCATCGCGTCTCGTAATGCGAATAGTTCTTAACCGCATTATTGCATGGGGCGGGTTGGCATGTCCTCGACCAGCCGTCCGTCGAGCAGCGAGACGACCCGATCGCAGCGCTGGGCCAGCCGGGGGTCGTGGGTGACCAGGAGCACGGCACATCCGAATGTCTGGTTGAAATGGCGGAACAGGCCGAATACCTCGTCGGCGGAGCGCGAATCGAGATTGCCCGTCGGTTCGTCGGCGAGCAGGATCGGCGGGCGGATCATCAGTGCGCGGGCAACGGCGACGCGTTGCTGCTGCCCGCCCGACAGTGCATTCGGCCGTTTGTGCACATGCGCTTCGAGCCCGACCGCGCCGAGCAGCTCGGCCGCGCGCGCTTCCAGGGCGGCGTCGCGCCGGGCGCCGCCGAGCAGCGCGGGCATCATCACGTTCTCCAGCACGGTAAACGCGTTGACCAGGTGGTGGAACTGGAACACGAATCCCAGCGTGCGGCCGCGCAGCGCAGTGCGCTCGGCGTCCTGAAGTTGCCGCGTCCCCTGCCCTTGAACGTAGATCTCGCCACCACTTGGCGTGTCGAGCAGTCCGATCAGATTCAGCAGGGTGCTCTTCCCCGAACCCGACGGACCGATGAGCGCGCAGAACTCGCCGCGCTGCAGCGTCAGGTCGATGCCGTGGAGCACTTCCATTTCGAGCGGCGTGCCAGCGCCGTATGACTTCCGCAGTCCTTCCAGGCGCAGCACCGGCGGAACGTCGGCAGGCGTCGAAATGGGCGGCGGCAGGCTCATTGCGGCTCAGACCGTGCGGATCGCCTCGACCGGATCGAGGTGTGCGGCGCGTCGCGCCGGCGCGTACGCCGCGAGCACGCCGGCCAGCGTCGCCACCAGCATGGCCTGGGGTACCAGCCACGCGCTCACGGTGATCGGGAACAGCTGTGGGCCATAGGCGTTGAACAGCGCGACCAGGCCGACGCCGACCAGTGCGCCGATGGTCGATCCCGCCAGTCCGAGGACGCCGCCCTGGATGAGGAACACCGCCATCATCCGCGCCCGGGTGGCACCCATTGCGCGCAGGATGCCGATCTCGCGGGTTCGCTGCACCACGCTGACCGCGAGCACGCTTGCAATCCCCAGCGCGACCGACAGCGCGACCGACAGCCGGATGATGTAGGTCGACAGCGACTGTGAGCGCAGCGCATTGAGCAGCTGGCTGTTGGTCGTCATCCAGCTTTCGGCCTTGTCGCCGAAGGTCGCGGCGATGCGGTCGGCCACCCCCGACGCGCCGAACAGCTGGCGCACGGTCAGGTCGATCTCGGTGATTGCGCCGGGCAGCCCGAGCAGCGTCTGCGCCTGCTGCAGTCCGAGATAGACCTGGCGCTCGTCGATGTCGCGTACGCCGAGCGTGAAGATGCCCGCCACGCGAAACGCCTGGGCCTGTCCCGAGGCGCCGGTCAGGCGCAGCGTGTCGCCGACGTTCAGCCCAAGGTCGGTGGCGAGCCGAGACCCGACGAGGATCTTCTCGGCACCCACGGCGAAGCTACCGGCGACGACGTCGGTGTCCACCGGGATGATGCGGACGTAGCTGGACGGCTCGATGCCGGTCACCGATACGGCACGTACCGCGTTGCCGCGCTGCGCGAATGCCGGGCCCGAGACCACGGGCGTGGCGGCGACGACGTCCGGCATGGCGCGGACCGCGTGCAGCACTGCCGCGGCGTTGTCGATCCCGCGCAGTCGCTGCGGCCGCGGATCGACGCGCGAGAGGTAGACCGTATGCCGTTGCGGCGGCGGCCGAAGCGGCACCAGATCCGGCGCCTTGATCACGATCTGCGCCTGGCTGCCGAGGGTGCGCTTGACGATGTTGCCCTGCAGCGCGGTGACCAGGGCGGTGATGAACACGATGACCGCCGACCCGACGGCAATCCCGATCAGGATGAGCAGCGACTGCACTCGCCCGTCGCGCAGGAACTGCAGTGCAATGGTCCAGGACAATCGCATCGCGCCGCCGATCGGGACGTTACTGCCCCGGCCCCGTCACGCCGGAACCCGCGGGTGCTGGCGCGCTGGCTGCCGCGGCGAGCGGACGCAGCGCGACGCGAACCCGGCTGTCCGGCTGCACCGCCTCGTCGGCTATCACCTCGGCCCCCGGCGACAGACCGGACAGCACCTCGGTCAGCGTCAGGCCCCGCAATCCGAGCCGCACTTTTCGCGGGCGGGCGCGGCCGCCTTGCAGGACGAGCACGGTGGCGCTGTCGCCGTCGATCTGGTGCAGCGCATCGTTGGGGACGACCAAGGCATTGCTGCGCCGCGCGGTGACGATGTCGGCCGAGACGGTCATGTCCTGGCGCAGCCAGTCCGGTGGCTGCGGCACGCGCAGCCGCACTTCCAGTGTGCCGGTGCTGCGATCGACCTGCGGCGCGAGGAAACTGACCTGCGCCGCAAAGCTGCGGCCCGGATAGGCATCGGCGACGCATTGCGCCCGCTGGCCGACGCGCAGGTTGCCGATGCTCTGTTCGTTGACCGGCAGCGAGATCTCCGTCGGCCCGTCCATCGCCAGGGTGTAGAGCGACTCGCCCGGCGTCACCGTGTCGCCGACTTCGACGTTGCGCGCCAGGACCACGCCCGCGACTCCGGCCCGAACGACGCTGCGGGCGTTGACCGCGTCGGCCGCGGCGAGCGCCGCCTCGAGCACGCGCTCCTGCGATCCCCCGGGCGCCACCGCGGCGTCGGCGGCCTGTGCGCTGTCGAATTGCTGGCGCGCGGTGCGCAGCGCGGTCTGTGCCTGTTCCAGCTGCTGCTCGGAGCCGCCGCCGGCGTTGAACACGGCGCGCGCGCGCCGTTCGTCCCGTTCCGCCTGTTCGAGCTGGACCTTTGCCTGCGCCAGCGCCGCCGCGGCCTGAGGACGGGTCTGCTGCCGCAGCTGGCGCAGCGCGGCGCGCGCCTGATCCAGCTGCGCCGTCGTCTGGTCGCTGCGCAATTCCACCAGCGGCTCGCCCGGGGTGACATGATCGCCCCGCTCGACCAGTCGCTTGACCACCGTTCCGGTGATCTCGCTGGCGACCTGGACGCGCGACGGCGTCAGCACATAGCCGGTCGCGACCACGTCCTGCACCAGATCGCGCCGCTCGACCCGATAGCCCGGTACTTGCGGTGGCCGGCTCGCCCACCACCCCGCCGCGGCCGCCAGCAGGATCGCGACAAAGACCCAGATCAGGCGGGATCGAAACCGGTGCGGCGAGTCGGCGGAGGCGGCCATGTGGAGGAGGGTGCGGCGGATGCCGCCATGATAGGGAACGGCTCGTGACGGCATGGCGATGCGCCACGGCCCGGATTGCGCTCCGGCAACGCCGAAGCGCTCGACGCGCGGGTCAGGCCAGCCGTCGATGCCGCAGCGCGGGCAGCTGCTCACGGACCTCGCGCAGCCGATCAGCGGAGAGTTCGGCGCAGGCTACGCCTTCGCCCTCGTCGAGCGCGGCGACCACTTCGCCCCACGGATCGATGATCATCGAATGGCCGAAGGTCCGCCGGCCGTTCTCGTGGGTCCCGCCTTGCGCCGACGCCAGCACGTAGCACTGGTTCTCGATTGCCCGGGCGCGCAGCAGCACCTCCCAGTGCGCCTTGCCGGTGGTATGGGTGAACGCCGCCGGAACCAGCATGGCGTCGCAGGGTGCGGAATGGTCCGAGACGGTACCTGACAGCGCCCGGTACAGCTCGGGAAAGCGCAGGTCGTAGCAGATCGACAGCCCGATCCGCCAGCCGTTGCCGTCGGTTGCCGCCGGATCGGGCAGGGTGAACGTCTGTGGCGCCGTCCCCGGAACGATGCTGGCGGCTTCGTCGTAGTGCTCGCTGCCGCGGTCGAAGGCGAACAGGTGGATCTTGTCGTAGCGTGCGACGCCGTGGCCGTCGGGCGCATAGACCCAGGTGGTGTTGAACACGCGACCAGCTTCGGGGGTCTGCAGCGGCACCGTGCCGGCGGCAATCCACAATCCGAGGCGGCGTGCGGTCGCAGCGAGGAAATCCTGGATCGGACCATGGCCCGGCGCCTCGCGCGCGTCGACCTTGTCGCGATCGGTGCGGCCCATCAGGCAGAAGTACTCGGGCAGCACCGCAAGGGTCGCGCCCTGCGCTGCGGCCTCTTCCAGCAACGCCTCGGCACGTTGCAGATTGGCCGCGACGGCGGTTCCGGAAACCATCTGGACGACGGCAGCTTTCATGGCGATGCGGGCAGGGTGTTGTTGTCGGCGAAATGCAGTTGCGAGCTTACGACCGGCGGCGCCAGCGCGCTCACGGCGTGACGGATGTCCGATCCGGCGCCGGCGTGCCCAGCGGCACGTCCTTGACCGTCGGGTCGATCCAGGTGCCGGTGATGTCGTAGACGTGGGTGAACGCCCGCGCCAACGGCTCGCGGGCGACGAACTGCGCAAGGAAGGTCCCCAGCCCGACGACTGGATTGACCAGCGCATAGGCCAGCGAGGCGGCGCCGGCGTTGATGTTGGGCACGACGACCACGCGCAGCTTCTGCGTTTCCGCCGCCAGATCGGCACTGCCCTCCATGCGGACGGTCGCGGAAACTCCGCTCATCCGGAAGTCGCGGGTGGTGGCCACGCCGCTGTTCATCGTCACGTCGGCGTCGACGCGGTCGAAGGTGAAGCCCGACGAGAACAGGTCGCTGAAGTCGAGCGTGAACCGCCGCGGCAGGCTCTGCAGGCTCAGCACGCCCAGGAGCTTGGCGATTCCCGGGTCGGCCTTGAGGAACTGGCCACTGCCCAGGCGCAGCTTGAACTGTCCGTCCATGCTGGGGTAGTCGAGGTTCAGCGGCGACCCGAGCCATGCGAGGTTGCCGGTGATGTCGCCCTGTCCGCCCTTGATCAGCCCGGGTTTGCCCAGCGTCGCGAGCAGGCCGCCGGCGTTGGAGATCGCCAGCTTGAAGGTGATCGCGGTGCGTCGCGCCGGCGAGGCGGAGTCGGCGCTGCCCGGGACGGTGAGCTGCGAGCCCAGCGCGGTCCAGTTGCCGCTGCCCGTGAGCACGCCGTCGGGCGAGCTGAGCAGGAAATGGGTGAGACGCCACTCCTTGGTGCCGGCGCGGCGGCCGCGGTTGACGGCCTGGACCTCGAGCCGGCTGAAATGGTGGCCGTGGAGGTCGACGTTGTCCGCCACGACGTCGAGCGCCGGGATGCTCTTGGGTTGCTCGTCGAGCAGCCGTTCGACGTCCGAATCGCTGGAGCGAGGCAGTTCCAGCCGGGTGAGCCGGGCGCTCAGGGTGCCGGGGTTGTTGCCCTGGCCGATCTGCCAGCCGACGTAGCCCGAGAGCTGCTGCGAATTCACGTTGGCCTGCCACAGGTCGCCGCTGCGACTCGCGCCGACCAGCACCGAGTTGATCACCCGGTGCATCAGGGTGAGCTGGCCGATGTCGAGCGACAGGGTCGTCGGCAGCAGCGCGTCGATGCCCTGGTCGCCGCCGGCGTTGAACAGCGCCGGCACGGCCGGCTGCGCCTTGCCGTCGAGCAGGCCCTTGAGTGCCGCGTCCCAGGCGTCGACGTCGAGCACCGGCAGGCGGACGTTGGCCTGCACGCCCGAGGCCGGTTGCGGCAGGGTTGCCTGCGGGCCGATCGCGATGCCGCCGCTGATCACCGCGGTCGGCGCGGCCTGTGCCGCGTTCATGGCCGGCTGGTCGAAGATGAAACGGGCCCGTGCGTCGCCGCCGAGGTTGATCTGCACCGCACTGCGCTGCCGGGTCCCGCTGCTGCCGGGCAGCGGCGTGCGGGTGTAGACGAGTGTGTCGGACTGCACTGCCGGCTTGCCCAGCGGCGGCGGCAGGTCGATGCTGGTGCCGACCAGGTTGCTGCGCAGTTCGAGCGTCGGGCCGGCGGCCTGGCCGCCGGCTGGCTGGATGATCCGCAGCGAATACGCCGATTGCCCGTGCACGACCTTGCCCAGCGACTGCATCCAGGCCTGGTCGGCCGTGCGCAGTCCGGCGGCGGTGAACGATCCCTTCGCCAGCAGGCTCAGCGGCTGCCCCGGCTGCTGGCCGCCGGTCAGGTCGAGGGCGCCGCCCAAGACGTTTGGTGCGTCGAGCCGGAGGGAGAAGCCGCGGTGGCTGAAGTCGACCGTGCCGCGCACCCCTGCGAAATGCGGCAGGTCCGGGCTCCATGCGACGTCGACGCCCTGCAGGCTGGCCCGGCCCTTGACCGTGGCATCGGCCAGGTGATCCAGCGGCAGCCGCAGGTCGATGTCGAGCGCCAGCGGCCCGCTCGCCCGCACACCGCTGAAGACGTCGTCCAGCTGCCGGTTGACCGGGCTGTCGACCAGGTAGCGCAGCGCGTCGGACGCCGGGGCCTGCGCCTTGCCGCTGACCCGCAGCACGCCGTTGCGGAAGCTCGGCAGCGCGCCGTTGACCGCGCTCAGCCGCGCGCCATAGGCCCGTGCCGAGACGTTGTGCACCTCCAGGCTGTTCGAGGTCACCACGAGCTGGCCGGCGACGTGGGTGAACTCGGGCCAGGCGGCGTTGGCGTGGACCGTCGCCGCGCTGGCCGTTTCACCCGGCGGCAGCAGGTTGCGCGGGGCGTAGTTGAAGGTTCCATCCTCGATCTGCGCGCTGACCCGGAATGTCCCCGTGCCCGGCCGGTCGTACGGGAAATCGGCGAGCGGGCCCTTGACGGCGAAATCGACTTGTCGCGCACTCCCGGCGGCGATGGTGCTGCGGAGGTAGTCGCGGGTCTGCAGCGGAATGCCGATCGGCAGGTAGCGCCACACCGCGCGCGCGTCGGCGCGGCTGAGCCGCCCTTGCAGATCGATCGATCCCGGACCCTTTGCCGCGCCGCGCCAGTGCAACGTGGCGAGGCCGGCGGCATCGGCATTGGCGAAGCTGAAATTGTTCGCGTCGATCTGCCACAGGCCATTGCGGTCGCGCCGCCAGGCCAGCGTGGCCTGGGCCGCTTCAAGCGGCAGCCGGGCCGGGGCGTAGACCAGCGGCAGGTCGAGCCCGCCCTCGGAAAGCGCCAGCGTCGCGCTGCCCCCGGCCTGGGTTGCGTCGATGCTGCCGGAGAGTCCATCGACTCCGGGCAGGTTCGCCGGCAGGTCGAGTGCGGCGGCCGCCGCCTGGCCGGCGTCAATCACCTCGCGGGGGTCGCCCGGAGGCGT
>JAKAIB010000161.1 GCA_021814605.1 Pseudomonadota bacterium
GCCACCACCTCCCCGGCCAGCCCGGTGCGGCCGAGATGGTTGACGACGACCGTGGCACCCGCCAGCGCCATGGCGCTGGCGATGGCGCGACCGATGCCGGTCGCCGCACCGGTGACCAGGACGACCCGCCCGTCGAGATCCATTTGCAGACTCATGTTCAGTTCATCAACCCGCCGTTGTCCACCACGATGGTCTGACCGGTGAGGCAGGCCGCCAGCGGTGAGGCCAGGAACAGGAATGTGCCGGTCAGATCCTCTGGCTCGAGGAGTCGCGGAATCGCCTGCTCCGCGAGAATTTCGCGCAGCACTTGTTCTTCGGGCCGACCTGCGTCGATGGCCATGGCATGCAGCGAACGCATGGCCGCGTCGGTGCGCACCCAGCCGGGGCACACCGCATTGACCCGGACTCCGCGCGGTCCGAGTTCCGCCGCGAGCGAGCGGGTCAGGCCCACCACGGCATGCTTGCTGGCCGCGTAGGCCGAGAACTGCGCAACGCCGGTCTTGCCCCAGATGGACGATTGGTTGATCACCGAAGCGCCGGGCGCGAGGCGGGGCAACAGCGCCCGCGTCAACAGGTACATGCTGGTCACGTTGTTGTGCAGCAGTGCGCCCCAGCGCTCGGGCGCTTGCATGTCCGGGTCGTCCAGCGGCGTCGGGTATTCGATGCCGGCGTTGTTCACCAGGACGTCGATGGTCGCGCCGCGCGCCGCCAGGTGTTCGGCGAACGCCGTGACCGCTCCAGGGTCGGCAAGATCCACGCCATGCCAGCGGGCGTCGGCCGACGGGGTGCGATCGACCCGGATGACCGTTGCACCCTGCGCCGCGAAGGCGTCGGCGATGGCCGCGCCGATGCCGCCTGCGGCGCCGGTGATCACGGCGGTCCGTCCCGAGAAGTCGATCGACGACGCCACGATCAGACCGCGGTCAGGAAGGACACGCCAACGGCGCCGTAGAACCCGTCGGCCTTGCGGTCGCCGGTGGTGACGGCACCGTAGTCATTGCTGAGGACGCGCCGTACCCGGTCTCGGTGAAAGCCCTTGAGCAGGGTCCGCATCGGCAGGACTTGCTGGTCCGCGCCGCCGAACAGATCGCGATCCAGCGCCGGCAGGCGGTACCAGGGCACGGTCGGCTTCTCGTGGTGGGCGTTGTGATAGCTGAAGTTCAGCAGCAGCAGGTTCAGCCAAGGGTGCGCCAACGACACCAGGTTGGTGTAGGTGTTGTGCTGTTCGTAGACTCGGTCACGCACCTTGTCCTGCGGAATCTCGCCCGATACCAGCACCGCAAAGGCGTCGTAGGTGTGTTGGTAGGCGTCGGCGAAGCGCAGCACCGTCACGAAAATCGCATAGGCCGCGAAGTACAGCAGCAGCGCCTTGGGTGCGATCCAGCCCAGCACGGCGAAGAAGGCCACGCGCATGGCCAGCACGCCGGCGATGCGTGCACGGCCGGCCTTGCGCTCCGGATTGATGAAAGGCAGAGCGATCACGTAGCCGCGCATCAGGAACTCGACGGCGGGGATGTAGAGCCATTCCAGCGCGATCACGACCCCGCGCAGCCAGGCCGGACCCGCGCGCAGGAACGCCTTGTAGTCGAACGTCACGACGTCCGCGCGGTCGATGTGGTGGCGCATGTGCTTGCGCCGCAGATCGGCGAAGGGCGCGTATGCCGCGGCGGTGATCCAGCTCATCGTCGCGCCGCCACGCTGGTTGGCCTGGTTGGTCCTGAATACCGTACCGTGCGCGAACTCGTGCAGGAAATAGGCGGCATAGACGAGGGCGTGCGCGAGGAGCAGCACGCCGACGGCATTGAGCCACCAGGGATCGGCGACGATGAGCGCGAGTCCGCCGACGTAGCCCATGACGGTGTAGGCCAGCGCGGCGATGTTGGGCCATGCACCGTCGGCATAGCGGAAGATGGGTGTGGCCATGATCGAGTCACTCCGGTCAGCAGGGATCCGCTGCCGCGGCACCGCAGGGCGCCGCGGCAGCAGGAGCGCACTTATTTCGCCAGTTCCTTGACGAAGGTGCCGTCGAAGGTGGTGTCGATCTCGGGGACGCTGGTGATCTGCTTCTTGGCCATCAGCACCTTGCCAATGACCGGGCCGCTGCCATAGAGCGAGGTGGTCTCGGTCGACTTGGCGAAGGTCTTGACCATGCCACCCAGCGGGATGTTGAACACGCCCGCCATCTGGTCCTTGACGTCCTTTGCGGTCACGCCCATGGCCTTGCCGATGATGGCGTCGGCGTCCGCCGGGTTGGACTTCATGTAGGCCAGACCGTCGAGGTAGGCCTGGATTGCCGCCTTCACGTCTTTCGGATGCTTGGCGATGTAGTCCTTGTTGTAGACCAGGACGTCGGTGATCAGGCCCGGTGCGTCCTTGGACGAAAACACGACGTGGAACTTCTTGCCGCCGCCCATCGCGACGATCTGGGACAGGCTGGGCTCGTAGGTGACCCCGATGGGGATGCCGCCCGAGGCCATGGCCGACGGCACCTGCTCGGGGCTCATGCTGACCGACGAGATGTCGCTCTCGCCCAGGCCGTTCTTCATCAGCGCGTAGGTCAGCAGGAAGTCGGAGGGCGACAGCGGGTTGTAGCCGATCTTCTGTCCCTTGAACTGGGTGATCTTGGTGATGTCGCTCCGGGCCACGATCGCATCGGCGCCGTTGGAGTAGTCGATGGGCATCACCACTTGCAGGTTCAGGCCCTTGGCGTCGGCGCCGATGACCTGGTCGTAGGTGAGCATGCCACCCGACACCGCGCCGCTGGCGATGGCCGATGGAATGAGCGCGGGGTCGCTGAAGTTCTGCAGCCGGGCTTCGAGGCCATGCTTCTTGAAAAAGCCCTTGGCATCCGCGACGTAGAACGGACCGTAGCCGATCCAGGTCACGGTGCCGATGGTCATCGGCGCGGCGAGGGCGGCTTGTGTGCCCGCAAGCGAGATGGAGGCGAATGCGGCGGCGCCGATGACGGCGCGAAGGACAGTTCGACGAGGTGAGAACATCGGAGGCTCCAGGGTTGAGGGCTGACGACAGGCACGGAAGTAAGCGGGTATCGCTTATCTCCCGGGCTTTTATCCCTCCGTGGAGCCTTCCGAAGAAGGCCGGACCGCTCTTGGACCAGACGCTTTGCGAAAAGCCGGAACCCTAGCTGTCCTGTCAACGCAACAACGATTGGCGAGTCACCACCAAATCCGTGCAATGCAGTTCTTGCAAGGTTTGTGCCACGAATAGCTCTCCGGATCGGCATCTGGATGCGTTTGCCGGGTCGGCGATCCGAGTCGCCGTGGTGCATCACGCATCGCTTTGGGGAACGACAGGCTCCATCGTGGCGCTGCGGAGTCTGCTCGAGCCGTGTCAGAGACACATCGAAGGCGCCCAGGACCGGCACAACCTCAACAATGAAGGCTGAAGATCCGGAGAGCGGCGCTGCCGGTGACGGCTGGCTGTGGCACAGCGGTCACCAAGACAGGCCATGCCCAATGGTTGTTCTGCCAGAGGAGCAGGCACCGGCGCTGTCTCCGAGCCTCCCCTCCAATTTCGCGTGGGAACGGGGTTGGGTCGCGCCTCTCGCAATGCAGTGCTGGAGCCTGGCGCTCAAGGCCCCGGCTGCGCTACACCAGCGCGCCTATCGGGACGGCACTTGGAAGAATATATAGGAAAAACAAATACATATGCACAAACCGGCCCCTCCGCGAGCCAGGTTGAGAGTTCGGAAACGAATGAAAGGAGTTCAGAATTGAATGAAAGCCGACAGCGGCCGCGGCATACCGCATGCCGGCGGGAACTTCCGGCCGTTAGCACTCTCTATTTGGGAGTGCTAATATTGGTTCCAACCCTGAGGAACGCATCCATGACCCAAACCCAGTCAGCCGCAATCGTCTTGCGCCCGGCGCAGTTGGATGGGGCCTTTCCGCTGGCCCTGCCAACGCTGGGCAACCTCGATGCCTACATCAGCGCGGTCAACCGCCTGCCGATGCTCAGCGCCGAGGAAGAGGCGCGGCTGGCGCATCGCTGGCGCGAGCAGGGCGACAAGGATGCCGCAGGCAAGCTGGTGCTGTCGCACCTGCGGCTGGTGGTGTCGACCGCCCGGCAGTATCTGGGCTACGGCCTGCCGCATGCCGACCTGATCCA
This sequence comes from Pseudomonadota bacterium, assembly GCA_021814605.1. GTDB lineage: Bacteria > Pseudomonadota > Gammaproteobacteria > Burkholderiales > Burkholderiaceae_C > Thiomonas. Next base: position 4,129 of record JAKAIB010000161.1, read on the forward strand.
GGAAGGCAACATCGGGCTGATGAAGGCGGTCAAGCGCTTCGATCCGGCGCATGGCGTGCGCCTGGTCAGCTACGCGCTGCACTGGATCAAGGCCGAGATCCACGAATACATCCTGCGCAACTGGCGGCTGGTCAAGGTGGCCACGACCAAGGCGCAGCGCAAGCTGTTCTTCAACCTGCGTTCGATGAAGACCGGCAACGGCGGCATGAACGACGCGCAGATCGCCGACATGGCGCAGGCGCTGAACGTCCGGCGCGAAGACGTGGTCGAGATGGAGAGCCGCATGGGCGGCGCCGATGTGGCGCTGGACCCGACGGTGGAGGATGGCGAGGAGAGCTTCGCGCCGATCGCCTACCTCGCCGATACGGCGACCGAGCCGTTGGCGGTGCTCGAAGCGCGCGGCCGCGACCGCTTGCAGGGCGAGGGCCTGGAAAGCGCGCTCGAACAACTCGACCCGCGCAGCCGCGCGATCGTCGAGCAGCGCTGGCTGCAGGTCGACGACGACGGCAGCGGTGGCAAGACGCTGCACGAACTGGCGGCGGTGTACGGGGTCTCGGCCGAGCGCATTCGCCAGATCGAGGTGGCGGCGATGAAGAAGATGCGCAAGTCGCTGGCGCAGTTCGCCTGAGCGCTGCCACACCGCACGACAGCCGTCGAGGAACCGGGCCCGTCAGGACGACGCGCCCGGTTTTTTTGCGTCCGGCCGCCAGCGCCGGGCCGCGCGGCGCAGCCGGTGCCATTCGTCGCTGTCCGCCCCGCCGGGCGCGTAGCGCCAGCGCTCCAGCCGCAGCAGCAGCGCCACCGCCTGCCGCGCGGCCTGCGGTGGCAGCCGGGTGGCGCCGTTCCGGACGACGCGCCCGGCGAGTTCGCGCGGCGGGGTCGACGGACTGGAGGCCACGCCCGCGGACTGCAGCCGTCGCCGCAGTCGCGCGTACGCCAGCGTCCACGGGTCGGCGCGGCGCCGTTCGACGGCAAACGCCGTTCCGGCGAACAGGGTCACGATCACCAGCACGCCGACTGCGAGCGCCGCGAGCGTCGCGCTGCTTGGCTGCTGCAACCCGAGGCGCTGCAGCAGGTTGGTCTGCCGGGCGCTGCCGTAATCGAGCACCCATTGGTTCCAGCTGTTGTTGAGCGCATCCCAGCCGTTGCGCAGCTGCAGCAACAGCGCCGTGTCGCGCGGACCGAAGGCGGCGACGCCGAGCAGCGGCTCGCCTGCGGCGAGGGTGGCGCCGCTGCGGTCGACGCGGGCCGGATCGACCGCAGCGGTCGGGTCGGCGCGAATCCATCCCTGCCCGGCGATCCAGTATTCGGCCCAGGCATGGGCGTCACTCTGCCGGACCACCCAGGTGCCGTCGATCGGGTTCGCGCGCCCACCCTGGTAGCCGGTGACGATCCGCGCCGGCACGCCTGCGGCGCGCATCACGACGACGAAAGCCTGGGCATAGTGCTCGCAGAACCCGGCGCGGCGGCCGAACAGGAACTGGTCGACGCCGTCGCGCCGGCCGTAGTTGCCCGGACGCAGGGTGTAGCGGTACGGCTGGTCGTGGAAGCGGCGCAGCAGCGCCTGTGCGACGAACGCGGCGCCCTGTCCCGCGGCGTGCGCCTGCGCGGCCAGCTCGCGGCCGAGGGCGATGCTGCGCGGATCGTCTCCCGGCGGCAGCGTCGTGTCTGCGCGCAGCGCGGCGTTCAACCGGCGCGGCCCGTAGCGGAACTGCGGTGCCGATTGCAGCGAATACCGCACGAGGTGGTCGAGCGCCCGCGAGGTGACGAGTTGCAGGTCGGGAAGGCGGCGCACCTGCTGCCCTTCGATCCGCGGCACGCCCAGCGGCGCGTCGAGCGCGAAAACGAACGGCTGCTGCGTCGGCTGCAGCGTCACGGTGTAGTCGACCGCGGGACCGAGCGGACGCAGATCGACGGACGGCGTTGAAGGCGGCGGCGGCTTCGGACCCGGCGTCGCGGGTGTCCAGACACCGTCCTCGAACCGGCTCAGCACCGGGCCGCGCCAGTAGAGTTCGCGGTCCGGTGGCCGCGGGCCGTGGAACACGACCCGGAACACCACCGAGTCGTCGCGCGCCAGATCGGCGATCTGGCCCGGCGCCATGCGCGCCGACAGTCCGGTGACCGCCTGGTCGCGGCTCTGCGGAAGCGCCCACAGCGGCGCGCTCAGTCGCGGGAACACCAGGAACAGCGCGATCATCGCCGGCGTCCCGAGCAGCATCATCCGCAGCGCTGCGCCGAGCGAGCGGCGCAGCGGCGGCCGGCCGGCGGGCAGGTTGGCGTTGACCAGTGCGGCCAGCAGGCCCCAGGTCGCGAGCACCATGACCAGCGCAACACCGAGCGACTGCGAGAACAGGAAATTCGCGGCGATGGTGAAGAACCCGAGGAAGAACAGCACGTGGGCGTCGCGGCGTGAGCGCATCTCCAGCGTCTTCAGCGCAAGCAGCAGGCAGACCAGCGCGACCCCGGCGTCGCGTCCGAACAGGCTGTGCTGCTGCCACAGCGTCAGCGCCACCGACGCGGCCAGCAGCCCCAGCAGCGCCGGCCGCCCCGGCAGCGGGGCGCCGCGCCAGGCCAGCATTGCCCGCCAGCCGAGCAGCACCAGCACCAGCGCGGCGGTCCAGCCGGGAAGATGGCCGAACAGCGGCAGCATCAGCAGCAGCGACACGCCGAGCAGGAACAGGGTGTCGCGGGCATCGCGCGGCAACGCCGCGGCGCTGCCGCGCCAGCGCGATATCGTGGCGGCGGCGTTCATGGCGACCGGCCGCCGGCGGGCGCCGCAGCGACGTGCAGCAGCGGTCCGGGATGCAGTGCCAGCAGTCGCAGGCAGCGGTCGCGGTGCGCCGCGCCCGTTGCCGGCGCCAACTGCACGGCAGCCAGGCGCAGCCCGTAGGGCAGGCCGGCGCGATCGGCGGCGAGCACCCAGGCGCACAGGCGCGACAGCCGGGCTTCGACGTCGAGCCCCGCCGGCAACGCGGCGAAATCGAGCCAGAGCTCGGCCCTGGCCTGCGGCTGCACGGTGTCGCGGCTGGCGAGCTCGTCGCTGTGCGCCAGCTTCTTCCACAGCACGAGACGCGGCGGATCGCCCGGGCGGTATGGGCGCACGCCTTCGGTGTCGCCGCTGCCGCGCTGGAGCGCCGGACCAGGGCCTGGCGATGGACGCTGCGGTGGTAGCGGCGGTGCGGGGTGCTCGACCGCAGGCAGCGCGAGCAGTTCGCCTTGCGGTCGCCAGCGGCTCCATGCGCGCCACACGCCGAGCGGATAGCGGCCCTCGACGGTGAGCATCGGCCAGGGCAGCAGACCGCGCCGCGGCGCGGCCCAGCTCAGCGTGACCGGCATCTCGCCGTCGCGCGGGCAGTCGGCGTACAGCCAGATCGACCGGATCCGGGCGTCGGCGTCGTCGAGCGGCCGACGTCGCAACCAGCCCCGGCGGCGCCGCGCTGCGGCCGGTCGCGCCGTGGCGTCGGGGTCGGCGCG
>JAKAIB010000162.1 GCA_021814605.1 Pseudomonadota bacterium
CTGGCCGTTGCGCGCCGCGCCGGAGGACCTGTCCGGCCTGCGCATCGACGCCGTGCGCCGGCGTGGCAAGTACCTGCTGCTGCACACCGGGCGCGGCTGCCTCATCGTTCATCTCGGCATGTCGGGGGCGCTGCTGTGGACACCGGCGTCGCAATCCCCGCCGCCGCGAGGTCCGCACGAACACGCCGAACTGCTGACCGATCGCGGCGTCCTGCGGTTGCGCGACCCGCGCCGCTTCGGTGCCGTCATCTGGCATGCCGGCGCCGGGGTCGACGCCCATCCGCTGCTGCGCGTCCTCGGCCCCGAACCGCTCGATGCCGGGTTCGGCGGCGCCACGCTGCAGCACATGCTGAGCGGGCGCACCACGGCGATCAAGCTGGCGCTGCTGGCCCAGCATCTGGTCGCGGGCGTCGGCAACATCTACGCGTCCGAAGCGCTGTTCCGCGCCGGCATCGACCCGCGCACCCCCGCATTGCGGCTCGGTCGCGCGCACTGCGACCGTCTCGCGCGCGCGGTCCGCGAGACGCTGGACCGCGCGGTCGCGCTTGGTGGCAGCACCCTGCGCGACTTCGCCCACAGCGATGGCGAGGCCGGCTGCTTCCAGTTCGAGGCCCAGGTCTACGGGCGCGCGGGCGAGCCCTGTCGGGTGTGCGGCACGCCGATCCGGCAGATCCGGCAAGGCCAGCGCAGTACGTTTTTCTGCCCGAACTGCCAAAAATTGCTCAAACCGCGGCGACGGCCGGACAATGGCTGATCGAGATCCTGCCCGGGTTGTGGTTTACTTTGCCCCGACCGCCGCGGTGCGCGGCAACCTTGCAGCCCATGAATCCGCTCGTCGAATCTCCCATCCTCACCGCCGGTCTGTTCGACTATGCCGAGTGGCGCAGCGAGCGGCTGGAGCGCATCCGCGATCTGCTCGCCTGGCTCGATGAAAGCGGGCTGCAGCTCGACCAGGCCCGCCCGCTGCTGCTGCAGCAGCAATCGCGGCTGGAGAACGACCGGATGACGCTGGCGTTCGTCGCCGAGTTCTCCCGCGGCAAGTCGGAGCTGATCAACGCGATCTTCTTCTCCGGCCATGGCCAGCGCATCCTGCCGGCGGGTGCCGGCCGCACCACGATGTGCCCGATGGAGCTGTTCTCCGATCCATCGCAACCGCTCGGGCTGCGGCTGCTGCCGATCGAAACCCGGATGCAGGAGCAGACGCTGAACCAATGGAAATCCAGCCCGGGGGTGTGGACACAGATCGACCTGCCGACGCAGGATGCGCAGGGCCTGGCGCAGGCGCTGTCACACCTGTCCGACACCCGGCTGGTGCCGTTGCAGCAGGCGCAGGAGCTCGGCTTCTTCCATGACGGGGCGGAACTGCAGGAACTCGGGGGCAAGGTCGATGCGGTCGAGATTCCCAAGTGGCGCCATGCGCTGGTCAATTTTGCCCACCCGCTGCTCGACCAGGGACTGACCATCCTCGACACTCCCGGGCTCAACGCCGTCGGCGCCGAGCCCGAGCTGACGCTGTCGCTGATCCCGTCGGCGAATGCCGTGGTGTTCGTGCTCGGCGCGGACACCGGCGTGACCCGCAGCGACCTGGACATCTGGACACGGCACATCGGTCCGCACAGCGGCAAGCGCACGCTGGTGGCGCTCAACAAGGTCGACGTGCTGTGGGATCCGCTGCGCAGTGCGGACGAGGTCGACGCGAGCATCCGGCGCCAGATCCGTACCACGGCAGAGACCCTCCAGCTGCCGCCGGATCGCGTGTTCCCCGTCTCGGCGCACAAGGCGCTGCTCGCCCGCATCCGGCACGATGCGGAGCTGCTCGGGCAGTCGGGACTGGGACAGCTCGAGAACGCTCTCAACCGCAGCGCCAATCTCGACCGGCGCCGGCTGCTTCAGGGCAACCTCGACGACGCCCTGCAACAGGTGCAGAGCGATCTGGAGCGGCAGTTGAATCTGCAGTCGCAGGACGCGCAAGGACAGCTCGAGGAACTCGCCGCGCTGCGCGGAAAGAACGCCGGCATGGTCACGCTGATGCTGCAGCGCCTCAGCGCCGAGCGCACCGAATTCGATTCCGGGATGGCGCAGGTGCTGGCGCTGCGCACGGTCAACGGGCGGCTGATGGACAAGCTGCGCGCCCGGCTCGCGGCAAGGATCGTCCAGGATGAGGTCCAGGGCCTTCAGCTTCGGCTCGACGCCGCACTGCTCAAGATCGGCGTGCGCGGCGAACTCGCGCAAATGTTCTCCAGCCTGCGCGAGCGGCTGCAGGGTGCCGAAGCCGACATCGAGGAGATCCGGCAGATGCTCGCCGCGGCCTTCCTGCGCACCAACGCCGAATTCGGGTTCACGGTCTCGGCGCCGCGGATCCTGCGACTGGGCAACACTCTGCTCGAATTCGACCGCATCGCCGATGCCTACAGCGCCCACCTCACGGGCGTGAACTGGTTCAAGCTGCAGAGCGGCGCCTACATCGGCCGGACGCTGCGGGCGCTGTCGGCGCGGCTGCGCGACCTGTTCGAGCGCGCCGTCCGCGACGTCGAGAACTGGGACCAGTCGGCAATGTCGCAGCTCGACGCCCAGGTGCGCGACCGCAAGCGCCAGCTCAACCGGCGGCTCTCGACCCTGCAGCGCATCGAGCTGACCAAGGGCACGCTGCAGCAGCGCATCGCCGAACTGCAGGACCAGATCGCCCAGATCGACACGCTGCGCCAATCGCTGACCGAGCGGATCGCGCGGGTGCGTGCCGCATGACCGCGCTGTGAGGCGCTCGCCCGGCGCGGCGGTGGCGCCCGCTTCGCCCGCCGCACAGCAAGGCTCCGCCGCTTCGGGCGATGCCGCGGCGCCCGCCGGGCCGCATGCCTTCGCCACCCGGCTGGTCGCCTGGCAGGCGCTGCAAGGCCGGCACGATCTGCCCTGGCAGGGCGCCGATCCCTATCGCGTCTGGCTGTCGGAAATCATGCTGCAGCAGACCCAGGTGTCGGTCGTCATCGACTACTTCGGCCGTTTCGTGGCGCGCTTCCCGACCATCGAGGCGTTGGCGGCGGCTCCGCTCGACGACGTGCTCGCCGCGTGGAGCGGACTCGGCTATTACCAGCGCGCGCGCAACCTGCACCGCTGCGCCGGCGTGGTGGTCGCGCAGCATGGCGGCGAATTCCCGCGCAGCGCAGCCGCGCTGGCCGCGCTGCCCGGCATCGGCGAGTCGACCGCCGCGGCAATCGCCGCATTCTGCTTCGGCGAGCGCGCGGCGATCCTCGATGGCAACGTCCGCCGCGTGCTCTGCCGTGCCTTCGGCGTCGATCTCCCGGCAGGGACCGCTGCGGCCAATCGACGACTATGGGAACTGGCGCGTTCGCTGCTGCCCGACGCCGGGCTGATCGCGCCGTACACCCAGGGGCTGATGGACCTCGGCGCGACCCTGTGCAAGCCGCGCCGGCCGGAGTGCGGCCGGTGTCCGTTCGAGGCCGATTGCAGCGCGCACGGCGCCGGAGCGGAGTCCGACCTTCCGGCACGCCGCCCGCGCAACGCGCAACGACCGCAGCGCGAGACGGTGGTGCTGTGGATGCGCCGTGCCGCCGACGACCGGCTCTGGCTCGAGAAACGCCCGCCGGCGGGGATCTGGCCGGGACTGTGGAGCCTGCCCGAATTCGCCTCGGAGGACGCGGCGCTGGAATTCGCCGGGCGATTCGGCCCGATCGTGCAGCGCCAGCGGCTCGCCCCGATCCGCCATGGCTTCACCCATTTCGAGCTGACCCTGCGCCCGCTCCTGGTGGACGTCGACGCCACCGCGCATGCGGCAGATGCCGGGAGTGGATGGACGCGCCTTGCCGATGCCCCCGCCCTGGCGCTGCCGGCGCCGGTCCGAGCCTTGCTGGCCGCAGGCGACCCCGCCCCGCCGGCGGCCGTCAGATGATCGCGAGGTGCCCGGTATCGGCGCCGAGGTCGGAATTGCGTGCGCGCTTGCTGTCGAGCTTGATCCGCAGCCGCAGGTCGTTGACCGAATCGGCGTTGCGCAGCGCGTCCTCGTAGCCGATGGCCTCGGAGTCGAACAGTTCGAACAGCGCCTGGTCGAAGGTCTGCATGCCGAGCTCGCGCGAGCGCTTCATCACGTCCTTGATCTCGGTGAGTTCGCCCTTGAAGATCATGTCGGCGATGAGCGGCGAGTTGATCATGATCTCGACCGCGGCAACCCGGCCCTTGCCGGTCTGGCGCGGCACCAGCCGCTGCGACACCAGCGCCCGCAGGTTGAGCGACAGATCCATCAGCAGCTGCGGCCGCCGTTCCTCGGAAAAGAAGTTGATGATGCGATCGAGTGCCTGGTTGGCGTTGTTCGCGTGAAGCGTCGCCAGCACCAGGTGGCCGGTTTCGGAAAAGACGACCGCATGCTCCATGGTCTCGCGGTCGCGGATCTCGCCCATCAGGATGACGTCCGGCGCCTGACGCAGGGTGTTCTTCAGCGCCGCATCCCAGCTCTCGGTGTCGAGCCCGACCTCGCGCTGGGTGACGATGCAGTTCTTGTGCGGATGGACGAACTCGATCGGATCCTCCACCGTGATGATGTGGCCGTACGAATTCTCGTTGCGATGATCGAGCATCGCCGCCATTGACGTCGACTTGCCCGATCCGGTCGCGCCGACGAAGATCACCAGCCCGCGCTTGTGCATCGCCAGTTGCTTGAGCACCTGCGGCAGGCCCAGCGTGTCGATCGACGGCAACGTCTGCGGAATCAGTCGCAGCACCAGCCCGACCCGGCCCTGCTGCAGGAAGGCATTGCAGCGGAACCGTCCCAGTTCCGGCGGCGAGATGGCGAAGTTGCACTCCTTGGTGCGCTCGAACTCGGCAGCCTGCTTGTCGCTCATGATCGAGCGCGCCAGCGCCAGGGTGTGCTGGCTGCTCAACGCCTGCGACGACACCTTCGCGACTGCGCCGTCGACCTTGATCGCCGGCGGGAAATCGGCCGTCAGGAACAGGTCCGAGCCGCCGCGGCTGATCATCAGCCGCAGCAGATCGTTGATGAACTTGGATGCCTGGTCACGATCCATGGTTGATTCCTCGTAGGCCCGCCGCCACGTCGGGCGACCGTCGCCGGGTTGCCCGGTCAGCCGCCGGGAGTGGTGGCCGCGACGCGGGCGCTCAGCTTGCGCAGACGCAGCGACAACCGCCGCGCCAGCGAACCGATCAGTCGGCAGGCGACAGCCGGATCCTGCCCGATCATGCGATCGAGGTCACCCGCCTCGAGCACTGCGATCTCGCTGTCGGTCAGGGTCGTGCAATACGACCAGCGCGGCGCGGCATCGACCAGCGACATCTCGCCGAGCATGCTGCCGGCGCGCACTTCCGTCAACCGCAGCCGGTCGCCCCAGGGCTGCAGGCGATCCACCGCGACGGAGCCGCGCAGCAGCACCACCATGAAGCTGCCGGTCTCGCCCTGGGTGATCAGGTCGGCGTTGGAGCGGACGCTGTAGAAATGGAAATACTTGACGCAGTGGTCCATGTCGGCCGGCGTCAGGCCGGCCATGTACTTGTCCTGCTGCCACAACTCGACCAACCGCTGCCCCGCGGCGCTGCGCGCGAGCTTGGTGGCGCCAATCTCGGCCGCACGCTGCGGCCATTGCACCACGCCCTCGCTGGTCGCCACCTCCGCATCGTGGAAACCGGTGGTGAAGAACTGCGACTCGGTCGCGTCGTCGACGTCATCCCTGCGGGAATTGGCACGCCATCTGTCGAAGAATTTCATGGGCTGCTCGGTGCGAAGGGCAAGGCGGCCATCAGGCGCCCGGGAAATTTTCCGGCTGCTTGGCCTTGGAACGCGCCTCCGTGGCCGAGATCAGGTTGCGCCGGACCAGATCGGCGAGGTTCTGGTCGAGCGTCTGCATGCCGAAGGACTGGCTGGTCTGGATCATCGAGTACATCTGCGCGACCTTGTTCTCGCGGATCAGGTTGCGGATCGCCGGGGTGCCGATCATGATCTCGTGCGCCGCCACGCGACCCGAGCCGTCCTTGAGCTTGCACAGCGTCTGCGAGATCACCCCGACCAGCGCCTCCGACAGCATCGCCCGCACCATCTCCTTCTCCTCTGCCGGGAACACGTCGACGATCCGGTCGATGGTCTTCGGCGCCGACGAGGTGTGCAGGGTCGCGAACACCAGGTGGCCGGTTTCGGAAGCGGTCAGTGCCAGCCGGATGGTCTCGAGGTCGCGCATTTCGCCGACCAGGATCGCATCCGGATCCTCGCGCAGCGCGGACCGCAGTGCATTGGCGAAGCTCAGCGTCTGCGAACCGACCTCGCGCTGGTTCACCAGTGCCTTCTTCGACTGATGGACGAATTCGATCGGATCCTCGATGGTGAGCACGTGACCGTACTCGTTCTCGTTGAAATGGTTGACCATGCCCGCCAGGGTCGTCGACTTGCCCGACCCCGTCGGACCGGTGACCAGCACCAGCCCGCGCGGCTTGAGCGCGAGTTCGCCGAAAATCTTGGGCGCGTTCAGGTCCTCCAGCGTCAGCACCTTGCTCGGGATGGTGCGGAACACCGCGCCGGCGCCGCGTGCCTGGTTGAAGGCGTTGACGCGGAACCGCGCCAGCGAAGGAATCTCGAACGAGAAGTCGACCTCGAGGAATTCCTCGTAGTGCTTGCGCTGCGCGTCGCTCATGATGTCGTACACCATGGCATGCACCGCCTTGTGGTCGAGCGGTTCGACGTTGATCCGACGCACGTCGCCGTGCACCCGGATCATCGGCGGGAGGCCGGCCGACAGGTGGAGGTCGGATGCGTTGTTCTTGACGCTGAAAGCCAGAAGTTGCGTGATGTCCAAGCGATGTCTCCCCCGAGCAGGCTTGTGCGTGATCGATTCGCCTATCTTAAGTTCAGAATGCGCATTATTGACAACTTGCCGCAACGACGCGCCGACGTTGTTGCTTTCCCGAACTCCGCCGCATGTCCCACTCCCTGAAAGACAACTTCGCCGAGGTGCACGCCCGCATCGACGCCGCAGCCCGGGCTGCCGGGCGCGATCCCGGTTCGGTGACGCTGCTCGCCGTGTCCAAGACCTTCGACGCCGCCACGGTCGCCCAGGCTGCGGCGCTCGGACAGAACGCCTTCGGCGAGAACTACGTCCAGGAGGCTCTCGGCAAGATCGCCGCGCTGCGTCCCGACTGGCCCGACCTGCAATGGCACTTCATCGGTCCGCTCCAGAGCAACAAGACGCGCGAGATCGCCGCGCAGTTCGACTGGGTGCACGGAATCGACCGGCTCAGGATCGCCGAGCGGCTGAGCGTCCAGCGTCCGCCGGAACGGCCGCCGCTGCAGGTCTGCATCCAGGTCAACGTCGACGCCGAGGCGAGCAAGAGCGGCGTGGCCCCGCAGGACGCGCCTGCGCTCGCCGCAGCGGTTGCGCGCCTGCCGAACCTGGTGCTGCGCGGGCTGATGTGCATACCCGAGCCGCGCGCCGGCATCGCCGCGCAGCGCGAGCCGTTCTCGCGGCTACGGGCGCTGCGCGATGCGATCGTCCGCGAGCAGGGGCTGGCGCTC
>JAKAIB010000163.1 GCA_021814605.1 Pseudomonadota bacterium
GCGACCGCGCCGGTCGCGTCGGCGACCGCGGCGATGCCGGGCGAACCCGGGCCGATGGACCGCCAGAAGCGCGCCATCGCGACGCCGAGCGCAGCCAGCGCGGCGAGGAACGCGACACCGAAGATGCCTGCCATCACCGCATGCGGGAAGACCGCGTAGAAATCGGCCCCCGGCACGGCGCCCCAGAGGCTGCCGCGCAACGCCAGCGCAAGGATCAGGAACAGCGCAACCCCGGCCGCGAGCGCGACCGAGACGGCCAGGCCATTGCGCTCGAACAATGCACCCAGCGCGCGTGGCCAGGCATGGCGCGAATAGGTGCCGAGCCGCACCCGCGCCATCGTCTGCGGCACGTTCACCGCGAACTCGTGCGGTGGCGCGTACTGGCAGGCATACAGGCAGGCGCCGCAGTTGTGGCAGAGGTTGGCGAGATAGTGCACGTCGGCATCGCCGAACGCGAGGCGCCGCGTCATCGCCGGGAACACCGCGCAGTAGCCTTCGCAATAGCGGCAGGCGTTGCAGATCCCGAGGATGCGCGCGGCCTCGGCTTCGGCCGACGGCTCCACGCGCAGCGCCGACGGCGCCTCGGCCAGGTCACGCGCGTCGCGAATCAGGGCGTCAAGCGAGGGCATCGGCGCGCTCCTTGCCGGCGGCGGCCGCCGCACTGGCGCCGGCGATGCGACCGAAGGCCGTGCCGATGCTCATGCCCACGCCTGCCGTGTATCCCTGGCCGAGCACATTGCCGGCCATCATCTCGCCCGCAACGAACAGGTTCGGGCTTGGTGCGCCACCAAAGCGGACCGCCGCGGTCTCGTCGGTGCGCAGGCCGAGGTAGGTGAACGTCACTCCGGGCCGCAGCGCGTAGCCGAAGAACGGCGGGGTATCGATCGGACGCGCCCAATGCGTCTTCGCCGGCGCGAGGGCGTCGGTTCGGCAATCGTCGAGTCGCGTGTGATCGAAGGTGCCGGGACGGCATGCGGCGTTGTAGGCATCCATCGTCGCCATGAAATCCGTTTCGGGAAGGCCGAGCGCCCGCGCCAGCGCGGGAAGGCTGTCGGCACGGACGCCGGGGAAGACGGGAGGCATGAAGCGGCCGACCGCCTTCGCGTCGATGATCGAATAGGCCGTCTGGCCCGGCTGCTGCGCCACAAGGCGACCCCAGATGGCATACCGCTTCGGCCAGAAGTCCTCGCCCTCGTCATAGAAGCGCCGGCCGTCGCGGTTGACGACCACGCCGAGCGACACGCAGTCGATCCGGGTGCAGATGCCGCCGTCGTACAGCGGCGCACGGGCGTCGATCGCGACCATGTGCGCCTGCGTCGGGTCGCCGACCGCATCCGCGCCGGAATCGAGCATGTGACGCAACAGGACCCCGGTGTTGAACCGCGTGCCGCGGATCAGGAAGTTGTCGGCCGGATGTTCGCCGCGGGCATTCGTCCCCCAGGCCTGGCGCAACCACTCACGGTTCGACTCGAAGCCGCCGGCGGCCAGCACGCAGGCACGCGCCGCGATGCGCTCGCCACCGACGCGGGCCGCGACGAAGCGCGTGCCGTCGAGATCGATCCGGTCGACGGGCGCCTCGTAGCGGATGCCCACGCCGAGGTTCCCGGCGCTGCGGTAGTAGGCGTTGACCAACGCCTTTCCGCCCCCCATGAAGAACGCATTGGTCCGCGCGGTGTGCAGCGCACCGGACAGCGAGGGCTGGAAATGGACGCCGTGACGGCGCATCCACGGCCGGCAGGTCGCCGAGGCGCGGATCACCAGCCGCGCCAGCGCTTCGTCGGTCCGCCCGCCCGTGACGCCGAGGAGGTCCTGCCAGAACTCCTCTTCCGGATAGGCATCGACCAGCACGTCCTGCGGCGCGTCGTGCATGCAGCGCAGATTGCGCGTGTGCTGCGTATTGCCGCCGCGCCACTCGCGCGGCGACGCCTCGAGCAGCAGCACCGAAGCACCGGCCTCGCGCGCGGTCAGCGCGGCGCACAACGCCGCGTTGCCGCCGCCGATCACGAGCACGTCGACCATGGCGCCGGCCACCGTCATTCGATGGAATGGATCATGGGGTGCAGTCTCGGCCAAGCGGGATGGGACGTCAATTGCAATGAAGGTATCGATTGATCGAGAATGCGCATCAATCGACCGGCGCATGCCATGGGCATCAATTTCGACCTGAACGATCTCGTCGCGTTTCGCACCCTGGCGGATCTCGGCAGCTTCCGCAAGGCGGCCGACGCGGTGCACCTGTCGCAGCCGGCCTTCAGCCGACGCATCGACAAGCTGGAGCGCGGCCTTGGCGTCAGCCTGGTCGAGCGCACCACGCGGCGCGTCACACTCACCGCCGCAGGACGCGAATTCGAGCGCAAGGTGCGCGCGCTGCTCGACGATCTGGACGACGCGCTGCTCGGCATCCGGGGCGATCCGGGCACGCGCGGCGACCGCGTCGCCCTCGCCTGCGTGCCGACGGCGGTCGGCCACATCGTGTCGCGGGTGCTCGCGCGCTTCCGGGAGACGCACCCGCGGGTGCAGGTCACGCTGCTCGATGCCAAGGCCAACGAGGTCCGCAACGCAGTGTCGCAGGGCGACGCCGACTTCGGCGTGACCTTCGTCGACGCGAACGACGGCGACATCGAATTCACCCCGCTGTTCGAGGAGCGCTACGTCCTGGCCTGCCGCCGCGACCACCCCTTCGCGCAAAGGGACAGCATCACCTGGGCCGAACTCGACGGGCAGACCTTCATTGCGGTCGCACGAACCTCGAGCAATCGCCTCGTCGTGGACCAGGCGCTGGCCGGAGCGGCTGCGCGTCCCCGCGTCACCTACGAAGTGCAGACCGGCGCGACGGCGCTCTGCCTGGTCGAGGCGGGGCTCGGGGTCGCGGCGATGCCGTCACTGTCGATCGCGTCCTGCCGCGATCTGGCCGGCGTGGCGCTCGTCCAGCCGGAGATCGCCCGCACCATGGGCCTGATCCGGCGCCGCGGACGTGTACTGTCGACGAGTGCGGCACGCCTGTACGAGCTGTTCAAAAGCGCCGCGTGACTCGGACGGCCCGGAATCGCCCCGTCCTTGGCCCCGCCGCCGAGGGAGGGCGATCCCGCCAGACCACCTGCAACGCCGAGGTCGACGCGGTCGTCGACGCTTGCCATCGCCGTGTCACATCGATCCGCCACGCTGTCGTCCGCGATCCGGCACAGCCGCCACTTCCGGCGGCGCCGGCAACCGATCCGCGGACGATTGGAGCGCGACGTGAAACCCCACGACCGGCTGACGACCCTGCAGCGCTGGCGGCTGTACCAGCGCTTCCTGCGCACCCTGATGACCGAAGCCGAGGCACAGGCGCTCGAGCGGAGCATGCGGCCCGGGTTCGATCGCCTGGAAGCCGGTCGGGAGCGGCTGCGGCGCTGCTATCCGTTGATGCGCGACGCGCAGATCGACCGGCTGCTGTGCGCGACGGACCTGCACCGTCGCGCCTGATTGCGCAACACGCCCGGGACACCGGCGCCGGCGGGACGGTCGATCCCGCAGCGCGGGAGCGACATGCGGCGTGAGCGGCTTGTCCGATTGTGTGAAATCGCTCACACCGGACCGACATTTCCGCGTCGTTGTCCGCGGCGGCGGCCCTGGTCGACGCTACAGTGCGATGTCCTTCCGACGTCACCATGTCATCACCATCGCCTGGAGCCGCCTCCCCGAGTTCGCCCGTGAACGGACCCAAGGCCCCGGGCACGGCGCTGCGCATCGCCCTCGTCTACACCCTCGTGGCGACGCTCTGGATCGTCGCCAGCGACGCCGCGCTGCGCTGGCTCGGGCTGAGTCCGGAGACGACGGAGCGGCTGGCGTCGCTCAAGGGCGTCGCCTTTGTCATCATCACGGCGGTCCTGCTCGCCGCGATGCTCCGGCGGATGATCCGGCGCATCGAGTCGGCGCATCGGCGCGAAATCGAGGCGTTGGCCCACGCCGCGGCCTCGCAAGGCCTGTTCGCCGAGATCTCGAAGAACGTCAGCGACGCGATCATCGCCAAGGATGCGCAGGGGCGTTTCATCCTGTTCAACCGCGCCGCCGAGCGGATCAGCGGCCATGCCGCCGCCGAGGTCCTCGGCAGGGGGCTGCGCGACATCTTCCCGGAGGCCGAGGCGCGGCAACTCGAGGCGGACGACGAGCGCGTGCTGCGGACCGGCGAGGTGTTCACCACCGAGGAGACGCTGACCATCGGTGGCGGCACGCGCACCCTGTTCACCGTCAAGGGCCCGATCTTCGATGCCGCGGGCGTACCGTCGGGCACCTTCGCCGTCGCCCGTGACGTGACTCTCCGCAAGCAGGCGGAGAGCGAGCTGCGGCTCGCCGCCGCGGTGTTCGAGTCGCAGGACGGCATCGTCGTCACCGACAGCAATGCCGTCATCCAGCGCATCAACCCCGCGTTCACCCGGATCACCGGCTACAGCGCCGAGGAAGCCGTGGGGCGCACGCCGAGCCTCCTGCAGTCGGGAGTGCAGAGCGCGGACTTCTACGGACAGATGTGGCGGCGGCTGTCGCGCGACGGCTACTGGCAGGGTGAACTGGTCAACCGCCACCGCGACGGCGGGCTGTTCAACGAGCGCCTGGCGATTTCGGCCATCCGCGATGCCAGCGGCGCGGTGCTGCACTACGTCGGATCGCTGTCCGACATCACCCGGGAAAAGGAGGCAACCGCCCGAGCCGACCGCCTGCGCAACTTCGATCCGCTCACCGAACTGCCCAACCGCACCCTGCTCCACGACCGCCTCGCGCATGCGCTCCAGGCGCACGCCCACAGCGATCGTTTCGGCGCGGTGCTGATGGCCAATCTCGACAACTTCAAGAACATCAACGATTCCCTCGGCCACGCTGTCGGCGATCTGCTGCTGCTGCAGGTGGCGCAGCGGTTGCGACAGCAGATGCGGGACCAGGACACCGTTGCGCGGTTCAGCGGCGACACCTTCGCCGTCGTGCTCGAGGCCCTCGGCGACGACGCCGACAGTGCGGCGGCGCGGGCCGCGAACATCGGCGAGCAGCTGGTCGAATCAATGCGCACGCCCTTCGTGCTCGAGGGTCGTTCGGTCGTCTGCACGGTCAGCGTCGGCCTGACGTCGTTCTGCGGCAAGCGGGCGTCCGACGACGTACTGCTGCGCCAGGCCGAACTCGCCATGTACCGCGCCAAGTCGGAGGGACGCGACACCCTGCGCTTCTTCGAGCGCGAGATGCAGACCGCGCTCGACTCGCGCAATGCGCTCGAGACCGATCTGCGACGGGCGATCGACCAAGGACAGCTGCTGCTGCATTTCCAGGCCCAGGTCGATCGCCAGCACCGTGTGATCGGCGCCGAGGCGCTGCTGCGCTGGGCGCACCCCGCGCGTGGGCTGGTGGCGCCCGGGGAGTTCATCGCGCTGGCCGAGCAGACCGGGCTGATCGAGCCGATCGGCCAGTTCGTCGTCGACGCGGCGTGCCGCCAGCTCGCGGCGTGGGCACGGCAACCGTCGACCCGCGCGTTGCGGCTGTCGGTCAACGTCAGCGCGCGCCAGTTCCGCCAGCCGGACTTCGTCGACAAGGTCCTCCAGTCGATCGATGCCGCCGGCGTCGATCCGGCACACCTCGAGCTGGAAATCACCGAAAGCCTGCTGCTCGCCGACATGGACGCCGCCGTGATCCGGCTCAACGCGCTGAAGGCACGCGGGGTCCAGATCGCGCTCGACGACTTCGGCACCGGCAGTTCGTCGCTCGCCTACCTGACCCGCCTGCCGCTCGACCAGATCAAGATCGACAAATCCTTTGTCGAGAATCTGCCGGATACCCGCAACGCCGCGCTGGTGGTGCAGGCCATCCTGGCGCTCGGCAAGGGCCTGGGACTGCAGGTCGTCGCCGAGGGCGTCGAAACCGTCTCGCAGCTGGCCTTCCTCGGCGAGCACGACTGCGACGCCTTCCAGGGATTCCTGTTCAGCAAGCCCGTTCCGGTCGCGGCCTTCGAATCGCTGGTGGGCGCGCCACTTCCGGTGCTGCCGGTCGCCACGGCCACCGGCTGAGTCCCGGCACGCCGGCGGCGGAGCCGCGCGCCCCCCGCGGGTGCCGGGGTCGACTCCGGCGCAATGATGCAGATCAAGGAATCGCGTCCGCCTCGGGCTTAACGTCGACACCAATCGACGTAAGGATCCGTGATGGAACTCCCTTTTGACGATCGGCGTGCCGCCGGACGCATCCTGGCGGAACGGCTGCACACTTATGCCGGCCGGCCCGACGTCATTGTGCTCGCGCTGCCGCGCGGCGGCGTTCCGGTCGGCTACGAGGTCGCCCGCGCGCTCGGCGTCGAACTCGATCTGCTGATCGTCCGCAAGCTCGGCCTGCCGGGGCACGCCGAACTGGCCATGGGCGCCATCGCCTCGGGCGGCGGGGTCCACCTGAACCAGGACGTGATCGCGATGGGTCGGGTCGGCGAGCACGAGATCGAGCGGGTGATGGCCGACGAGTACCGCGAGCTCGAACGCCGCGAGGCGCTCTACCGTGGAACACGGCCAGCGGCACCGGTCGAAGGCCGCACGGTCATCGTGGTCGACGACGGCATCGCCACCGGCGCGTCGATGCGTGCCGCGCTCAAGGCGCTGCGCTCGCGCAAGCCGGCAAAGATCGTGGTCGCCGTGCCGGTGGCGCCGATCGACGCGCCCGCTCGAATGAAGGACGTGTGCGACGCGTTCGTCAGCGTGCGGCTCCCGGCCGACTTCCAGGCCGTCGGACAGTTCTACCGCGAATTCGGCCAGACCGGCGACGACGAAGTCCGCACGCTGCTCGCGCAATCCGCGGCGTCGGGAGATGGCCGATGACCCTGCCGATGACGCCCTTCCTGGCGGTACGCGATCTGGCGCGCCGGCTCGACGAGACGCCGGCCGACTACGACGCGCTGCTCGACCTGGCCGCCGGCCGGCGCTTCGTTCTGCTCGGCGAAGCGACGCACGGCACGCGCGAGTTCTACCGCATGCGCGCCGAAATCACGCGGCGCCTGGTCACCGAACTCGGCTTCGACGCCGTGGCGGTCGAGGCCGACTGGCCGGACGCCTGGCGGGTCAACCGCTACGTCCAGGGCGAAGGCGACCCCGATGCGGCGTCGGCGCTGGACGATTTCGAGCGCTTTCCGCAATGGATGTGGCGCAACCGCGAGGTGCTCGAGTTCATCGCCTGGCTGCGCGACGACAACCGCCGGCGCCGCCCGCCGCAGCGCGTCGGCTTCTACGGCCTCGACCTCTACAGCCTGTACCGCTCCGCCGACGCCGTCATCGACTACCTGCAGACGGTCGACCCCGACGCCGCCGAAGCCGCTCGCGGCCGCTACGCCGCGCTCGATCACGTGCGCGAGCCGCAGGTCTACGGCTACCAGGCGGCATTCGGCCAGCGCGAGGCTGCGCGCGATGCCGCCATCGCGCAACTGCTGCAGTTGCGGGCCGACGCCCAATCCCACCCGGAGCGCGACGGGCTGGGCGCGCTCGACGCCC
>JAKAIB010000004.1 GCA_021814605.1 Pseudomonadota bacterium
CCACTGACGGCCGAAGCGTGGGAGCCGCTGCCCGAGAACACCTTGCTGGTGCTGCGGCAGGGGGAGCTGCTGGAGCGCCTCTGACGCGGATCCGCAGGCGCCGGACCGCGCGACGCCGCGATACCTGTCGATACGACTGCGCCGCATGGCCCCTGCTAAATTTCCGCCCGTTTCGTTGCCCCATCCCCTGCTCATGAATCAATCCGTCCACCGCATCCGCCCCTTCATCCGCGCAATCGGCGTGCTGGCGTTCAGCCTGGTCGCGCTGCTGCCGCGCATCACCTGGGCCTCCGGCATCGACGGCATCGGGAACTGGTTCGCAGACACCTGGAACACCGCGGTCGACACCGCCCGCCACGGCAAGGACGATCTCTATTTCGACGGCTACACCTGGCACGATCCCGGAACCTACACCGCGGCGAAACGCGCCACGCTCAACTCGCACGCCTGGGGAATCGGCTGGGGCCGGCACCGGATGGATGCCAACGGCAACGAGGACATGGTCTACGCCATGATGTTCTCCGATTCGCACTGGAACGCCGAGCCCATCGTCGGGTATGCCCACCAGCTGATGTGGAACAACGGCCACCTGATCGGCTTCGGGCTGGGCTACACCCTGGCCGTGACCTCCCGCGCCGACATCTTCAACAACATCCCGTTCCCTCTCGCCCTGCCGCTGGCTTCGGTCCGGATCGGGCCGGTGTCGATCTACGGAACCTTCATTCCGCGGGTGAACAACAACTTCAACAACGGCAACGTGGCGTTCTTCTTCGCCCGCTACGAATTCTGAAGCGGCAGCGGCCGACGCGGCCGTCTCCTACAATGCCGGGTCGTTCCGCGATCCGCGCATCATGCCTCTGTCCAGCGTTCCCGAAATCATCTCCGAACTCCAGGCCGGCCGGATGGTCGTGCTGGTCGACGAGGAGGACCGCGAGAACGAAGGCGACCTGATCCTCGCGGCCGAACACGTGACGCCGCAGGCGATCAACTTCATGGCAACGCATGCGCGCGGGCTGATCTGCCTGACCCTGACCCGCGAGCGCTGCAACCGGCTCGGGCTGCGCCACATGGTCGAGCACAACCGCTCGTCGCACGGCACCGCATTCACCGCGTCGATCGAAGCCGCCGAAGGCGTGACCACCGGCATCTCCGCGGCCGACCGCGCCCGCACCGTCCAGGCCGCGGTGGCGCGCAATGCCCGGCCGAGCGACATCGTCCAGCCGGGCCACATCTTTCCGCTGATGGCCGCCGACGGCGGGGTGCTGATGCGGGCCGGGCATACCGAGGCCGGCTGCGACCTCGCCGCGCTCGCCGGGTTCGAACCGGCCGCGGTGATCTGCGAAGTGATGAATCCCGACGGCACGATGGCGCGGCTGCCCGACCTGGAACGCTTCGCCGCCGAACACGGATTGAAGATCGGCGCCATCGCCGACCTGATCGAATACCGCAGCCGCACCGAGACGCTGGTGCGGCGCACCGGCGAACACCCGCTGCAGACCCCGTTCGGCGCCATGCGCTGCGTGACCTACACCGACAGTGCGGCGAACGGCCTGCACCTCGCGCTAGTCCACGGCGAGCCGGCTGCCCGTCCGGCGCCGCTGGTGCGGGTCCACGAGCCGCTGTCGGTGCTCGACCTGCTCGATGCCCGCGGCGCCCGACATTCCTGGAACCTGCCACAGGCGCTGCAGCGGATCGTCGCCGAGGGCGCCGGCGTCGCCGTGCTGCTCAATTGCGGCGAGTCGGCGCAGCAGCTCGGCGCCCAGTTCCAGCGGCTGCTGCAGCCGGCACCGGCACCGTCGAAGACCGGCGTCGCCGCGCTGCGCGACTACGGCATCGGCGCACAGATCCTGCGCGATCTCGGCATCGGCCCGATGCGCCTCCTCGGCCAGCCGCGCAAGATGCCGAGCATGGTCGGCTACGGACTGGAGATCGTCGGTTTCGAGCCGGCACCGGCCCCGTTAGCAGCGCCAGGCGCGTAAGCTGCGCGCTTCGGGCCCCGCGCTGCGCGCGGTTTCGCTGTTTTCCTTCGCCTTCCCTTCGACGACCATGCAAGACGCCCAGGTTCGAACCCTTCCCGAGCAACTCGACGGCCACGACCTGCGCATCGCCGTGGTGCAGGCCCGGTTCAATGTCCACCTCACCGACCGCCTTGCGCAGTCCTGCCTCGAGGAGCTGCAGCGACTGGGCGTCGCCGAGGACGACATCGTGCTGCACTCCGTCCCCGGGGCGCTCGAACTGCCGGTGGCGCTGCAGGCGCTGGCCGTCGGCGGCGAGTTCGACGCGCTGATCGCGCTCGGCTGCGTGATCCGCGGCGACACCTATCACTTCGAGGTGGTCTGCAACACCTCGGCTGCCGGAATCGCGCAGGTCGCGCTCGACCACGGTGTGCCGGTGGCCAACGGCGTGCTCACCGTCGAGGACGAGGACCAGGCGATCGAACGCCTCGACAAGGGCGCTGAATGCGCGCGGGTGGCCGTCGAGATGGCCAACCTGCTGATCGACCTGAGCGACGACGACGAATGAGCAGTCCCGCATCCGCACCGAAGAGCGCGCGCCGCAAGTCGCGCGAACTCGCGTTCCAAGGCATCTACGAATGGCTGCTGTCCGGCAGCGATCCGGGCGCGATCGAGGCCTTCCTGCACGAGCGCTACCCGACGATCAAGCTCGACGAGGCGCACTTCCAGTCGCTGCTGCACGGCGTGCTGCGCGACGCCGGAATGCTCGACGCGCTGATCCAGCCGCACATCGACCGCAAGACCGCCGAACTCTCGCCGGTCGAACACGCCCTGCTGCTGCTCGGCACCTTCGAACTGCAGCAGCACGTCGACGTCCCCTACCGGGTCGTGATCAACGAGGCGGTGGAACTGGGCAAGGTCTACGGCGGCACCGACGGCTACCGCTACGTCAACGGCGTGCTCGACCGCGTCGCCGCACAGCTGCGGCCGCTCGAGGTACAGGCGGCAAACGCATCGCACCCGCAGCCTGCGCCGGAGGCGCCATCCAACGCGCCGCAACCGGGGCCGTTCGCGCACATCCCGGTCAGCCACAAGTCGCACCGTACGGCACCGCGCCGCAGCGCCGGCCCGCGACGCAACGGCTGATCCTGTCTTCCTTTGCAGCCACGTTTTCCGATGCGCCTCGCCCAACGCAACCACTCGATCGAACCCTTCTACGTGATGGACGTGGTCCGCGCGGCCGCGCAGCAGCAGGCGCAATGGGACGCGCAGGGGCGGCGCATGATTCACCTCAGCGTCGGCGAACCCGACTTCACCGCCCCGCCGCCGGTGATCGAAGCAGCGCAGCGCGCGCTGCGCGACGGCCGCACCGGGTATACGCTGGCCCCCGGACTGCCAGCGCTGCGTGAACGCATCGCAGCGCATTACGCGCAGGTGCACGGCGTCGACGTCGATCCGTCGCGGGTGTTCGTCACCGCCGGCGCCTCGGGCGCGCTGACCCTGGCGAGCCTGCTGCTGTTCGATCCGGGCGACGAGGTGCTGATGCCCGACCCCAGCTACCCGTGCAACAAGAACTTCGTCGCTGCCGCGGGAGCCCGGGCGCGCATGCTGCCCGCCCCGGCGGCGCAGCGCTTTCAGCTCACCGCGGCCGAGGTCGAAGCCGCCTGGTCCGAGCGCACCGCCGGCGTCCTGCTGGCATCGCCGTCGAATCCCACCGGCACATCGATCGCCGCCGACGAACTGCGCCACATCGCGGAGGTGGTGCGCCGGCGCGGCGGCGTGACCATCGTCGACGAGATCTACCTCGGCCTGAGCTACGCGGACCAGCCGGGCACTGGCGGTTCGCCGTTCGGCCGCACCGCGCTGCATGCCGGCGACGACGTGGTCACGGTCAACAGCTTCTCGAAATACTTCCAGATGACCGGCTGGCGGCTGGGCTGGCTCGTGGTGCCGCCCGATCTGGCCGCGCCGCTCGAACGCCTCGCCGGCAACCTGTTCATCTGCGCCAGCAGCATCGCCCAGCATGCGGCGCTCGCCTGCTTCGAACCGGACTCTCTCGCCGAATACGAACGACGCCGTGCCGAGTTCGGCCGCCGGCGCGACCTGATCGTTCCCGGGCTGGACGCCCTCGGCCTCGACGTGCCGGTGCATCCGGACGGCGCGTTCTACGTCTACGCCGACTGCTCGCGCTTCAGCGCGGACAGCTGGGATTTCTGCTTCGACGTCATGCGCGAGACCGGCGTGGTGCTGGTGCCGGGCAAGGATTTCGGCACGGCCGAACCGCAGCGCTATTTCCGGCTCAGCTACGCCAACACGGTCGACAACCTCAACGAGGCCCTCGACCGGCTGCGCGGCTACCTGGAGCGCAAGGCGGCATGAGCGACAACAGCGGCGCGTCGGCCGCTCCACGGACCTTCGACTGGCCGGTGCGGGTCTACTGGGAAGACACCGATGCCGGCGGCATCGTCTACTACGCCAACTACCTGAAGTTCTTCGAGCGGGCCCGCACCGAATGGCTGCGCGCCCTGGCGGTATCGCAGTCGGCGCTCGCCGCCGATCCCGGGCTGGTGTTCGTCGTCGCCGAGGTGAACCTGCGCTATCGCGCGCCGGCACGACTCGACGATCTGCTGCAGCTGCAGCTGCAGGTGCAGGAACTCGGGACGGCGCACATCACCCTGGCGCAGCAGGCCTGGCGGCTGGACGGCGACGGCGAGCCGCAGCGCCGGCTTGCCGAGGCAACCGTGCGGGTCGGCTGCGTGGAGGTCGCCAATCTGCGACCGGCACGCATCCCGGCCGATGTGTGCGCCGCGGTCTCGCCCTGGGTCGCGGGCTGACCCCACCCGTCGCATCGCCGCGACACACTGCGCACCCGTGCCGGACTGCCGATGAACCTTTCGCCGCGCCACAGGTCTTTCCGACGGACGATCGCTGGTTTCCACACCGCCGGAACAAGCTTTTGATGTAATACGACCCGACGCCCGGTCCGCGCCACGGCACGATCGCCTTCTCCCTCCCTTCCCCATGAACCAGAACTTTTCCATCGTTTCGCTGGTGCTCGGCGCCAGCATCGTGGTGCAGATCGTGCTCGCGCTGCTGCTGACCGTATCGCTGGCGAGCTGGACGGTGATCTTCCGCAAGTACTTCGCGATCAAGGGTGCCCGCGTCAAGACCGACGACTTCGAGCAGAACTTCTGGTCGGGCGGCGGACTGAACGACCTGTACCAGGCGGCGCTGAATGCCGGCCGCCATGGCAGCCCGCTGCAGCGCATCTTCGCCTCGGGGATGCGCGAATACCTCAAGCTGCGCGAGCGCCGCGTCCTCGACGGATCGACCCTGGTCGACGGCGCCCGGCGCGCGATGCGCGCGGCCTTCCAGCGCGAGATGGATGCGATCGAGGCCAATCTGTCCTTCCTCGCCTCGGTCGGTTCGGTGTCGCCCTACGTCGGCCTGTTCGGCACGGTCTGGGGCATCATGCATGCCTTCGTCGGCCTGTCCAACCTGCAGCAGGTCACGCTGGCGACCGTCGCCCCGGGCATTGCCGAAGCGCTGGTGGCCACCGCCATCGGCCTGTTCGCGGCGATTCCGGCGGTGATTGCCTACAACTTCTTCGCCCGCGACATCGACCGTCTGGCCAACCGCTACGAATCGTTCATGGAGGAGTTCTCCAACATCCTGCAGCGGCAGAGCGCGCCGGCGCCGGCCGCGGCGCACCCCCAAGGCCCGGTGTCCGGCTTCGGCGGAGGGCGCTGAGATGCACGTTTCCCCACGCGCAGCGCATCGGCAGCCGGCCCGCGGCCTGCGGGGCGCCGGGCTTCGGCAGGCATTCACGGGCGGGGTCTGACATGCCGGCGATCCAACATAGCGGCCGCGGCCACCGCTCGCGCCGGGCGCTGGCGGACATCAACGTCGTGCCCTACATCGACGTCATGCTGGTGCTGCTGATCATCTTCATGGTCACCGCGCCGCTGATCACCCCGACCATGGTCAAGCTGCCGACCGTGGGCAACGCGCCGCAGGCGCCGACCACACTGGTCCAGGTCACCATCCGCAGCGATGCGACCATGCAGGTCGAGCTGCGCGACCCGAAGCAGCAAGGCGGCAAGCCGCAGGCCGCCGCGGAGCCGGTCACCATCGCGACGCTGCCGCAATCGGTCCAGCAACTCGCGTCCGACGCCGGCACCAACCTGGGCGACATGCCGGTGCTGATCGCCGCCGACAAGGACGTCAAGTACGACGCGGTGATGCGCGTGCTCGATACGCTCAAGCGGCACGGGGTGCAGCGCGTCGGCCTGGCGGTCAAGGGCACGAAGTGAGCAGCATCTCGCGACTGCCGCCGGACGACGCGGCGCTGCGCCCCCCGCACGAACGGGGCACGCCGCGCGCGTTCGTGCTCGCAGCGTTGTTCCACCTGCTGCTCATCGCGCTGATCGCGTTCGGCGTGCATTGGCGCAGCCACGCGCCCGATGCGATCGAGGCCGAGTTGTGGTCGCCGACGGTACAGGTGGCGGCCCCCCGGCCGACCGCGCCACTGGAACACCACGCACCGCAGCCCCATCCCCGGCCGCAAACGCCGCCGCCGCAACCGGCACCCCAGCCGCAGCCGCAGCAGCCCAGCCATGCCGACATCGTCCTGCAGCGCCAGCGCGAGCTCGCCGCCTTGAAGCAGAAGCAGCGAGAGGAACAGCTGGCGCTCGAGCAGCAGCGCAAGCTGCGGGCGCAGCAGCGCGCCGAGCAGCAGCGGCTCGCCGAGCAGAAGGCACAACAGCAGGCGGAGCAGCGCCGCCTGCAGCAGCAGCGCGAGCAGCAGGAAAAGGAACGCCAGCAGAAGCTCGCCGAGCAGAAGAAGAAGCAGGAAGAGCGCAAACGCCTCGAACAGCAGCAGGCCCAACTGGCCGCGTCGTCGCGCGACGATTACATGAAGCAGCTGATGGCGCAGGCCGGCACCGGCGCGGCCAACAGCACGGGCACGGCAGCCCGCAGTTCCGGCCCGTCGGGCGCCTACGCCGCGCGAATCGCCGGTCTAGTGAAGCAGAACGTGATCTTTCCGGAGATCAACCAGATCAGCGGCGATCCGAAGGTGGTCATCACCGTGCGTCTCGACCCCAATTCCGGCGAGGTGCTGGGCTCGACGATCACGCGGTCCAGCGGGGTTCCGAGCTGGGATCAGGCCGTGCTGCGCGCCATCCAGCGCGTCGGCCACTTTCCGCCCGACGAGCACGGCCAGTGGTACACGCCGATGGAAATCAAGGCCGGCCCGCGCGACCCGTCCTGACGCCAGCGCCGCCTCTCGCGCGGCGCGTCAACCGCCCGGCCGGTCGTAGAGCACCACGGCCTGTCCGTCCACCGCGACACGCGCCAAATCGGCCAGCGCGGCGTCGCTCGGTTCGGGACGGACGGCGTCCACCCGCAGGCTGACCCGCGCACCGCCGCGCTCGACGTCGAGCAGCAGCGGCAGCCCGGTGTCGCTGGCATGTTGCCGCGCAACCTCGGCCAGCGGCGCCGCGGTGCTGCTTCCGTTGAGCTTGACCCGGATGCACCGGCCGAGGCGCGCCCGTGCCTCGTCGAGCGTCCAGACCGTGTCGGCGTTGAAGCGCAGCCCACCGTTGAAGCGGTCGGTCTGCGCCTTGCCGCGTAGGACCAGGAGTGCATCGTCGCGCAGGCGGTCGCGCACCGTTTCGAGCAGGCTGTCGCCGATGACGATTTCGAGCGCTCCGGAGCGATCTTCCAAGGTGAGGATGGCAATGCGGCCGCGCTGCGACTGCACCAGCCGCACGCCAGCGGCAATGCCAGCGATGATCACCGGCTCGCGCGAATCGACCAGTTCCGCCAGCGGCGTGCGCGCAAACTGCCGCACCTCGGCGGCGCTGGCGTCGAACAGATGGCCGCTGAGGAAGTAGCCGATCGCGGTCTTCTCGTTGGACAGCCGGGTCCGCAAGTCCCACGGTTCTACCGCGGGCAGTGCCGGCTCGCCCGCCGGGTTGCTGCCGTCCGCGACATCGGCGTCGGCGGCGAACACGTCGAACAGCCCGGCCTGCTGCCGCGCCGCGTCCTGCTGCGCCGCGTAATCCATCGCCGTCTCGACCGCGGCAAGCACGGCGGCCCGCTCGGGATGGAGCGAGTCGAACGCCCCCGCACGCACCAGCGCCTCGAGCACCCGCTTGTTGATGCGGCTGCGGTCGACGCGCGCGGCGAAGTCGAACAAGGACGCGAACGGCCGCTCCTGCCGCGCCGCGACCATCGCCTCGACCGCCGCCTGTCCGTTGCCCTTGATCGCCCCGAGCGCGTAACGAATGGTCCGGGCATCGACCGGATCGAACCGCCACTGCGACGCGTTGACGTCGGGCGGCAGCACGGCGATGCCGCGGGCCTGGGCGTCGTCGACCAGGATCTTGAGCTTGTCGGTATCGTCGAGCGCGATGCTCATGTTGGCGGCGAGGAATTCCGCCGGGTAATGCGCCTTCATCCAGGCCGTCTGCACCGCAAGCAGCGCGTAGGCCGCGGCATGCGACTTGTTGAAGCCGTAGCCGGCGAACTTCTCCATCAGGTCGAAGATCTCGTTCGCCTTCTCCGGAGCAATGCCGTTCCGGGCCGCCCCCTCGGCGAAGATGCCGCGGTGCTTGGCCATCTCCTCGGGCTTCTTCTTGCCCATCGCGCGGCGCAGCAGGTCGGCGCCACCGAGCGAGTAGCCGCCGATCACCTGCGCGACCTGCATCACCTGCTCCTGGTAGACCATGATGCCGTAGGTCTCCTCGAGCACCGGCGCCATGCGCGGATCGGGATAGTCGACCGCTTCCTTCCCGGCCTTGCGCTGGCAATAGCTGGGAATGAGGTCCATCGGCCCGGGGCGGTAGAGCGCAACCAGCGCGATGATGTCCTCGAAACGGTCGGGCCGGGCGTCACGCAGCATGCCCTGCATGCCGCGCGATTCCAGCTGGAACACGGCGACGGTGTCGCCCTGGGCCATCAGCCGATAGCTGGCCGGATCGTCGAGCGGAATGTCCTCCAGCCGGAAATCCGCGCGGTCGGCGTGGTTGCGCCGGATGTGCTGCGCCGCCAGCTCGAGGATGGTCAGCGTCGCCAGTCCCAGGAAGTCGAACTTGACCAGACCGGCCGCCTCGACGTCGTCCTTGTCGTACTGCGACACGGCATCGGTGCTGCCCGGCTGGGCATACAGCGGACAGAAGTCGGTGAGCTTGCCCGGAGCGATCAGCACCCCTCCGGCATGCATGCCGATGTTGCGCGGCAGGCCTTCGAGCTGCTGGGCGAGGTCGAGCAGTTGCCGCACCTCCTCGTCCTCCTCGTAGCGCTGGGACAGCATCGGCTCCTGCTTGAGTGCGTCGGCGATGGTGATGTGCTGGCCCGGCTTGGCCGGAATGAGCTTGGCGATCCCGTCGCAGAAGGTGTAGCTGAGATCGAGCACCCGGCCGACGTCACGTACCGCGGCACGCGCCGCCATGGTGCCGAAGGTCGCGATCTGCGACACCGCATCAGCGCCGTACTTGCCCTTCACGTAGTCGATGACGCGGTCTCGGTTCTCCTGGCAGAAGTCGATGTCGAAGTCGGGCATCGACACCCGCTCCGGATTGAGGAAGCGCTCGAACAGCAGCGCGTATTCCAGGGGATCGAGATCGGTGATGCGCAGGCTGTAGGCCACCAGCGAACCCGCGCCCGAGCCGCGTCCCGGGCCTACCGGACAGCCGTTGTTCTTGGCCCAGTTGATGAAGTCGGCAACGATGAGGAAGTAGCCCTCGAAGCCCATCTTCCCGATGATGCCCAGCTCGTACTCCAGTCGCTCCCGGTAGCGGGGGCGCGCGGCATCGCGCCGGCCCGCGTCGGGGTAGAGCACCGCGAGGCGCTGCTCCAGGCCGTCCTCGGCCTGTTGCCGGAAATAGTCCGCCGTCGTCATCCCGTGCGGGATCGGGAACAGCGGCAGCTGCGGCCGTCCCAGTTCAAGCACCAGGTTGCAGCGCTGCGCGACCGCGACGCTGTTGGCGACTGCGGAAGGCAGGTCGGAGAACAGCGACTCCATCTCCGACTGGGTCTTGAAGTACTGCTGTTCGGTGAAGCGACGCTGGCGGCGCGGATTGCCCAGCGTCTCGCCTTCGGCGATGCAGACCCGTGCCTCGTGGGCATCGAAATCCTCGCGCCGCAAAAACTGCACCGGATGCGTCGCCACCACCGGCAGGCCGAGCTCCGCTGCCATCGGCACCGCCGCCTGCACGTGCGGCTCGCAGGCGGCATGACCACTGCGCTGCAGCTCGATGTAGAACCGGCCGTCGAACAGCGCGGCATGCCGGCGCGCCAGTTCCCGCGCGCCCGCGGCGTCGCCGCCCAGCAGCGCCTGCCCGATCGCCCCGTCGTGCGCCCCGGACAGCGCGATCAGCCCGTCGGCCAGCCCCTCCTCCAGCCACTCCCAGCGAACGACCGCCCGGGCGCGATGCTGGTTTTCCAGCCACGCGCGGCTGAGGAGCATGCACAGGTTGAGGTAGCCGCGCCCGTCCTGCACCAGCAGCAGCAACCGGCTCGGCTGCGCCTGCGGCGGCGTGTCGCGGCCGCTGACCAGGATGTCGCAACCGATGATGGGCTTGACCCCGGCGGCCCGCGCCGCCTTGTAGAACCGCACGGCGGCAAACAGGTTGTTGAGGTCGCTGATCGCCAGCGCCCCCTGCCCGTCGCCGGCAGCCGCCGGCACCATGTCATCGACCCGCAGCGCGCCGTCGACGATGGAATACTCGGTGTGGGTGCGCAGGTGGACGTACGGCATGGAGGCATTCTAGGTCGGCCTCCGGCATCGCGGCCGGGGTCCCCGGATCCGCCCGGCGGCTTCCCACGGGCATCGAATTTGCTCACATCTGAAACCAATGTCGGCCTAGTTACTGCAATTCGCAGGCATCGTCGGGGTCTGTTATGGTGTTCGGGTTTGGCGACCCGGTGTCATGCCGGGTCACCACCGACTGCCTTCCTCCGCACCTCGCCGCGGAGGCGGCGACTTACCGCACTGGAGAACTGCCCCGATGCTGTCCGCCTACCTTCCGGCCTGGCCGCCCCACCCCGACGGCGTGTTCTGGGTGGGCGCGGCACTGGTGCTGGCGACGGTCACCGGTGAATCGGTGTTCCGGCTGCTGCGCTGGCCTCGGCTGGTCGGCTACGCGGCTGCGGGCATGCTGATCGCCGCCGGTGGCACCGGGCTCGACGCCTATGCGCTGCAGCCAAGCGCACGCACCATCGTCGACGCCGCGCTCGCCGTCCTGCTGTTCGAGATCGGCCATCGCGTCAACCTGCGCTGGCTGCGCGCCAACCCGGCGCTGCTGGCGGTCAGCCTGTTCGAGTCGATCCTGGGGTTCGCCGCAGTCTTCGTGACGTTGCGGCTGCTGGGCTTCGCCGCCCTGGCGTCGGCTGCGGTCGCCGGGCTGATGGTCGCGACCTCGCCGGCGGTGGCGCTGCGCATCGGCAGCGAATTCCGCGCCAGCGGCCAGGTGACCGAGCGGCTGCTGTTTCTGTCGGCCCTCAACACCTTCTACGCGGTGATCGTCTGCAGCCTGCTGCTGGGGATGGCCGATGCCAGCCGGCCGCAGGGATCCGTGATGGCGCTGCTGCACATGGGCTACCTGATCGGCGGATCGGTCGTGGCCGCGGCGCTGCTGGCGTATGCGGTGAACTGGGTCGAGCAGCATTTCGACTTCCGCGACGAAGGCGGGGCGCTGATGCTGGTCGGCCTGATCCTGCTCGCGCTGTCGCTGGTGCGGATGCTGAACTGGTCGCCGCTGCTGACGCCGCTGCTGGCCGGCGCGCTGCTGCGGCTGCGCAGCCAGCGGCCGCGGCTCTGGCCGCGGCACTTCGGCACCGCCGGCGGCGTCCTGGTGGTGCTGATGTTCCTGATCCTCGGACTGAGCCTGAACGCACGCATCGTTCTCGCGGGCGGCGCCGGTGCGATTCTGGTCGTCGCGGCGCGGCTGCTGGCGAAGCTGATCGGGACATTGACCTTTGGCCGGGCCAGCGGGGCGAGCTGGAAGCAGTCGCTTGCCCTCGGCTTGGCGCTCAATCCGGCCTCCGGGGTCAACTTCATGCTCGCCATCGGTTTCATCGGCTGGAATTCGGCGCAAGCCGTGCGGCCTGTTCTGGCCGTCGCGCTGAGCGCGATCGCGCTGCTCGAACTGGTGGGGCCGCTGCTGGCGCGCTGGGCGCTCGGCTACAGCGGGGACATTGCGCCCGGCGCCGCCGGACCGCGGTCGGGAGAGCCGCAATGAGCCTGGGCACATTCAAGACATCCGAGGCGCTCAGCCTCGGGGTGGAACTGGAACTCCAGATCGTCAACCGCCACAACTACGACCTGATGCCCTGCGCCCCGGACCTGCTACGGCTGCTCGAAGGCCGCAAGCTGCCGGGGCTGGTGACCCCCGAGATCACCGAGAGCATGATCGAGCTGTCCACCGGGATCTGCAGCGGCTACGCCGACGCGCTGGAGCAGCTCGGCGAGATCCAGCAGGCGCTGGTCGAGGCGGCCAACAAGCTCGACGTCGGGCTGTCGGGCGGTGGCACCCACCCGTTCCAGCATTGGGCTCGGCAGCGCATCTTCGACAAGCCGCGCTTCCTGCAGATCTCCGAGCTGTACGGCTACCTGAGCAAGCAGTTCACCGTGTTCGGCCAGCACGTCCACCTCGGCTGCCCGAGCGCCGACGAGGCGCTCTACACCCTGCACTGCCTGTCGCGCTTCATTCCGCATTTCATCGCGCTGTCTGCGTCGTCGCCGTTCGTGCAGGGCGAGGACACGGGCTTTCATTCGGCGCGGCTGAACTCGGTGTTCGCATTCCCGCTATCCGGCCGTGCGCCGTTCGTGCTCACGTGGGACGAGTTCGAGCACTACTTCGACAAGATGACCGCGACCGGCGTGGTCAAGAGCATGAAGGATTTCTATTGGGACATCCGGCCCAAGCCCGAGTACGGCACCATCGAAGTCCGGGTCATGGACACGCCGCTGACCATCGCCAAGGCGGCACGCATCGCCGCCTACATCCAGACGCTCGGCCGCTGGATCCAGACCGAGCGACCGTTCGTGCCGCAGGAAGACGACTACCTCGTCTACACCTTCAACCGCTTCCAGGCCTGCCGGTTCGGCTTCGATGGCACATTCGTCGATCCGGCGACCCGCGAGCATCGCACCTTGCGTGAGGACCTGCTGCGCGTGCTCATCAAGCTGGAGGATCACGCCATCGCGCTCAAGTCGGATCCGGCGCTGCGCGAACTGCTCGCCGACGTCAGCAGTCGCGGCAACGATGCGCAGTGGATCCGCGAGACCTATGCGCGAGAGCCGCACCTGCCGGAGGTCGTCCGCCTGCAGAGCGCGCGCTGGATGGCGCCGCAGGCCTCGTGACCCCAGGCTCCGCCTGCGGCCACCCGGACCGGCCGCGCGTCTCCATCCTGCTGCCGGCCTACCGGCAGCAGGATGTGGTCGCCGACGCGGTGCGCGCGGCGCTGGCCCAGACCTACTCGCCGCTGCAGATCGTGATGTCGGACGACGCCTCGGACGACGGCACCTTCGCCGCGATCGAGCGCAGCGTCGCCGGATACACCGGACCGCACGATGTCGTCGTGCGGCGCAACGCGGTGAACGAAGGCATCACCGCGCATCTGTCGCGGCTTGCCGCCATCGCCGACGGCGAACTGCTGTTCGTCGCCGCCGGCGATGATGTCTCCGAACCCGAGCGTTGCGACCGGGTGGTCGCGCACTGGCTTGCGCGGGACCGCCGTCCGGACCTGATCGCCACCGACCTGCTCGACATCGACGGATCCGGCCGGCTCCACGGCCGCATCGACCACAGCGACCTCGACGCGCTGGCGCTGCAGGACTGGCTGACCGCCCGCCCATGGCTGGTCGGCGCCTCGCACACCTGGACCCGCCGCCTGTTCGACCGCTTCGGGCCGATGCGCGCCGGCGCCCACGCCGAGGACCAGATCATGCTGTTGCGCGCACTGTTCGGCGGCGGCGCGTCGACCCTGCACGAGCCGCTGGTGCGCTGGCGGCGCGGCGGCCTGTCGGCCAAGCGCCGCCACGCCGACCTGAATGCGCTGCTCGCGCACATGCGCCGCGGCAACCGCGCCGGGCTGGCCGAAATCGCGCAACTGCTCGCCGACGCGCAGGTGGCGGGACGATCCGGGGCGGTGCGCGCCGCGCTCGGCCCGCGGCTGGCACGTGAGCAGTTCGTCGAGCGCATGCTCGAGGCGCCGAGCGCCATCGAACGCTGGCGCGCCGTGGTACATGCCGGCGACGTTCCGCTCGGCTACCGGCTGCGCCTGCTCGGATACACCACGATTCCTTGGCTGTACGACCCCATGCTCCGGATCAAGGCCGGAGCCCGGCTGTCGCGGCATGGCGACGCCGCCGGCCGACCGGCGGAATGACCGCGATGCCTCAATCCTCCCATCCTCCGCTGCGCCTCGCGATCACCGCCCAGGCACTGACGCACGGCGGTGGCGCCGAACGCTACCTGCGCGACGTGGTATCAGGGCTGCATGCCGCCGGGGTCCGCCCCTCGGTGCTGGCACGCAAGATCGACCCGGAACTGCCGCAGGCCGCGATGGCCGACGGCGTTCGCATCGACACCCGCGGCGTTCCGCGGCTCTGGCGCAGCGCGGTGTTCGACTGGAAGGTCGGACGCTGGCTGCGCCGCAACCCGACGGACTGCGTGTTCGCGGTGAATCACAGCGTGCATGCCGACGTCGTGATCTGCGGCGGCACGCACCCCGGTTTCCTGCAGGCGATGGGCCGGCGCGCCGGTCCCGCCGACCATCGCCAGATTGCGCTGGAGCGCCGTACGTACGCCCGCGCGCGGCGCATCGTCGCCCATTCGGAGTTGATGAAGGACGAGTTGCAGCGTTTCCACGACGTCGCCGCCGACCGCATCGACGTGCTCTATCCGCCGGTCGATGCCGATCGCTTCAGGCCGCTGACCGACGCATCGCGCCGCAGCGTGCGCAAGCGCCTCGGGCTCCCGCCGGACCGCGTGGTGTTCCTGCTGGTGTCGACCGGCCACACCCGCAAGGGCTTCGACGAACTCGAAGCGCTGTTCGCCACGACCGATCTGCCGATCACCCTCGCGGTCGCCGGCCGCCCGCTGCCACGGCCGGCGCGCAACGTGGTCGAACTCGGCTACCGCCAGGACGTCGAGACGGTGTTCGCGGCGGCCGACTACACCGTCGTGGCGTCGCGCTACGAGCCCTTTGGCCTGGTCGGAGTCGAGTCGGTGCTATGCGGCACGCCGGTGGTCATCGCCGACACGGTCGGCTCGGCCGAGGTCATCGGCGACTCGGCCAAGGTCGCCTACTCGCGTTCGGACCCGCAGGGCCTGTCCACCGCCCTGGCGCAGGCGTGCTCGCGGGCGCAGGCGCAGGAACACCGCATCGCCGATCCGGCAGCTGCGCTGCGATACGACCCGGCCGTGCGTGTCCACGTCGACCGGCTGCTCGCGCTGTTCCGGAGCAGCGCGCGCGCAGACGCCTGAACGCCCGAGAGGCTTCAGCTGCCCGTCGCCGGCGTCTGGGCGAACTGCATCCGATGCAACTGCGCGTACAACCCGCCCCGCGCAAGCAGTTCGGCCTGGCTGCCCAGTTCGACCAGCCGACCGGCGTCGAGCACGGCGATGCGATCGCAGTGGGCAATGGTGGCGAGACGGTGGGCGATGACGATGGTGGTCCGCCCGGCCATCAGCCGGTCGACCGCCTCCTGCACCAGCCGTTCGCTCTCGGCGTCGAGTGCGCTCGTCGCCTCGTCGAGGATGAGCACCGGCGCGTCGCGATACAGCGCGCGGGCGATCGACAGCCGCTGGCGCTGCCCCCCCGAGAGCTGCGAACCGTTGTGTCCCACCGGTGCGTCGAGCCCGCCGGGCAGGCTGCGCACGAAGTCGGCCAGTGCCGCCGCCTCCAGCGCCGCCCAGGCGCGCGCCGCATCGACCGTCTCGCCAAAGGCGACATTGGCGCCGACGCTGTCGTTGAGGAGCACCACGTCCTGGCCGACGTAGGCAATCTGCCGCCGCAGGTCGCGCAGATTCCAGTCGCGCAGGGGCAGACCGTCGAGAAGCAGCCGACCGGCCGTCGGCTCGATCAGTCGCGGCACCAGCCGCATCAGCGTGGTCTTGCCCGCGCCGGACGGCCCCACGACCGCGAGCCGCTCCCCGGCATGGACCACAAGGCGGACGCCGTCGAGAACCGGGCGGTCCGCGCCGTCGAACTGCACACCGACGGCGTCGAACTCCAGTGTCCCGGCCGCCCGCCCGTCGACGCGCCGGCCCGCGTCCTCCTCGTTCGGCAGGTCGATGATGCCGCGCAACCGCTCGAGCGAGCCGAGCGCGCGCATCATCGGCTGGACCACATCGGCCGCCCGTCGCAGCGGAGAAAGGGTCATCAGCATCGCGGTGATGAACGACACGAAGCCGCCGACGCCATGCGCCCCCGTCCTGCCGCTCTGCCACAGGGCATAAACGATGACCACCGACACGGCCAGCGCCGACAGCCATTGCGAGACCGGCGTGGTCGACGATCCGGAAACGAGGGTCTTGATGGTGACGTGGCGCTGGTGCTCGTTGGTACTGCGGAAACGCGCGAGGAAGGCGTCCTGCGCGTTGTGAACCCGGATCACCGCCGCCGCCAGCAGGCCCTCCTCGAGCGCGTACGACGTGTCCTCGGCGGACTTCTGCATCTGCACGTTCAACCGCTTCGCACGGCGACTGATGCGTCGCATCACGAACACCAGCGGGAACAGCACGGCGAGGGTCAGCAGCGTCAAGCTCCAGTTCACCCACAGCAGGTAGCCGAACAGGGCCACGAGCGTGAAGCTGTCGCGCACCAGGGTCAGCAGGCTGGGAAAGATCATCCCCAACGCCAGTTGCGCCTCGTACACGGCCGCGCCGATCAGGCTGCTGGCGGTCTCGCCGCGCAGCCGGTCGAGCCGCGCATGCACAATCTGGCCGTACACCAGCTCACGCACCCGCGCCAGCACGTTCTGGGTCAGCCACTGTGTGAGAAACTGCGAGCCCAGCCAAGCCAGCCCCCGTATCGTGAACAGCCCCAGCAGCACCGCCGGCACCGCCCACAGCGGGAAATCCCGCTTGGGCCCGAATCCGACGTCGAGCACGTGCTTCATCAGCGCCGGAAGCACCGGCTCCGTGGCAGCAACCACCGCCGCGAGGAGCACGATGAGCAGCGCGGCGCTGCGGTTGCGCGGATTGGCCGAGAACAGCCGCCACAGCACGCTCTGGATGGTCTGAGGAGGGGAGGACGATGCGGATGAGGTCAAAGGATGCCCGTGGGTGAACGCGAAGCGGCGTGCCGCACTGCGGATCCGGCGCGATGCCGGGAACGCCCCGCCCGCATGCTAGCGGCTTCGCCGGGCGCCAAGGCGCAGCGCGCGTTCGCACCGGTCGCCGCCCTGCTGCTGTTCGCCTATCCCATGATCGTGCTGGTGATCCCGGGCGGGATGAACACGGCGTTCTTCCTGCTGCTTTTGGGCAGCCTCACGGTGTGGACAACGACCCGGCTCGATCCGCCGGGCAAGCTGGAGGCGCACGATCCGCTGACGCGCGGCCTGGGCCTGGCGTACGCCTGGGCCATGGCGGGCCTGCCGCTCGCGGTGTTCGTCGGCGAGGTGACCAGCCATCTCTGGGGCTGGCAGCGCTACGACGCGGTGTCGCGCTTCCTGCTGGCGGTTCCGATCTTCTGGTGCCTGCGCCGCCTGCGCACCGACCTTCTGAGCCGATGGCGCCTCGGCGTGATTGCCGGCGCCGGGGTCGGCCTCGGCGCGGTGGTGCTCGATCCGCGCGACTGGGGAAGCGGACGCCTCGGCACGAGTTTCGTCAACCCGATTCATTTCGGCGACATCGCGCTGACCCTCGGGATGCTCGCGGTTGCCGGAGCCGGCTGGTCGTCGCGGCGCGAACGGCTGCTCACCGTGGCTTCGGTCGGCGCGCTGCTCGCCGGCATCGTCGCCTCGGCCCTGTCGGGCTCGCGTGGCGGCTGGGTCGCGCTCCCGGGCTTCGCGCTGTTCGGCTGGCTGGAACTGCGCCGCCGGCTGTCGCGGCTGCAGGCCGGTGTGGTGTTCGTGGCCCTCGTGGCTGCACTGGCGGGCGTGTACGGCGCCATCCCGGAAATCCATCAACGCATCGGCCTCATCGTCGCCAATCTGCGCGCCTATGCGCACGGGCACGACGACACGTCGATCGGCATCCGTTTCCAGCTCTGGAAGGCGGCGTGGCTGCTCTTCACCGAACACCCCTTGTTCGGCGTCGGCATGGGCGGGTTCAAGGCCATGATGACCCCGCTGCAGCAGGCCGGCGTGCTGACCCCGCTGGCAGCGGATTTCGGCCGGCAGGAGGTCCATAACGAAATCCTGTCCAGGCTGTCTCAGCTCGGGCTGGTCGGCCTCGCCGCGATCCTGGCCGTCTACCTCGTTCCCGGCTGGATGTTCCTGCGGCGGCTCAATGACACCGCAGCCGACGTGCGTGCCGCCGCCCGCATGGGGCTGATCCTGGTCTGGGGCTTCTTCGTCTATGGGCTCACCGTCGAGACCTTCGATCTGACCATGACCGCGGCGTTCTATGCGCTGACCGTCGCCGTCCTCCTTGCCCTGACCTATCCCCGCGCGCCGCGCGAACCCGGCCCATGTTCAGCATCCTGATCCCGTCCTGGAACAACCTGCCGTATCTCAAGCTGTGCATCGACAGCATCCAGCGGCACTCGACCTACGCCCACGAGATCCTGGTGCATGTCAACGAGGGTACCGACGGCACGCTCGACTGGTTGCGCGAGCAGGGCATCGCCCACAGCCATTCGAGCGAGAACATCGGCATCTGCATGGCCGTCAACCATCTCGCCGGCATGGCCCGGCACGAGTGGCTGCTGTACATGAACGACGACATGGTGTGCTGCCCGGGGTGGGATGCCGCGCTGGTCGACCGCATCCACGCCGCGGCCGACGACCGGCTGTTCCTGTCGTCGATGCTGCTGGAACCGACCGACACCGGCAACGATCGCGTGATCGTGCAGAACCACGGCAGCGGCCCGGACGACTTCGACGCCGAGGGCCTGCTGGCGCGCTATCGCGACAGCCCGCGTCAGGACATGCTCGGCCGCGCCTCGCAACCCACGCTGGTGGCGCGGCGCTGGTGGCTCATGGTCGGCGGCTACAGCATCGAATTCAGCCCGGGAATGAGTTCGGACGACGATCTGCTGATGAAGCTCTGGATCGCCGGATTCCGGCGCTTCGAGATCGTGTCGGCGAGCCGCCTGTATCACTTCGCCTGCCGCAGCACCGGCCGGATCCGCAAGAACCGCGGATCGCGCGAGTTCGCGCTCAAGTGGGGCATCACCCAGAGCGAATTCATGCGGAATTACGTGGCCCTTTCGGGCCAGCAAGCCGACTGCACCGCGGTCGACCAGTTGCCGCGCGCCACTCCGAGCGGACGGCTCAAGCGGGCCGCGCACGGCCTGCTCGCCGACATTCCGCTGAGCGATCTCGCCGCATGGAATCCGCGCGCCACGCACACCATCAGTCAGCCCAACCCGATGCGGCCCGCGAAGCCGCCCTGCCGTGAGGTCTGAATCCGGTTCGGCGGCCGGGACAGCGCCCCGGATCTCCGCCATCCTGATCACCCGCAATGAGGCACGCAACATCGCGGATTGCCTCGCCGGGCTGCTGTGGTGCGACGAGATCGTGGTCGTCGACGGTGCAAGCACCGACGGCACCGCGGACGTCGCCCGGCGCCTGGGCGCTCGGGTCGAGATCCGCGCCGACTGGCCGGGATTCGGCCCCCAGAAGAACCGCGCCCTCGATCTGGCCGGCGGGGACTGGGTGCTGTCGATCGATGCCGACGAGCGCGTCACGCCCGCACTCGCAGCCGAGATCCGGTCGGTCGTGCTCCGGCCGGACGCGCTCGATGCATACTCGCTGCCCAGGTTGTCGAGCTATTGCGGCCAGTTCATGCGACATGGCGGCTGGTATCCGGATCGGGTGGTCCGATTGTTCCGGCGCGGTTCGGCGCGGTTCTCCGACGACATCGTCCACGAGTCGGTCAGGACCGACGGCCCGGTCGGCCGGCTGCGGCACGACCTGCTGCACATCAGCTATCGGTCGCTCGACGACGTCCTGGACAAGATGAACCGGTATTCCAGCGCCGGCGCCACCAAGCTGCTCGACCGGGGACGGCGCGGCAGCGTCGCGTCCGCCTTCGGCCATGCCGCCTGGGCATTCGCGCGCGCCTATCTGCTACGCCGCGGCTTCCTCGACGGCCGGCTCGGCTTCGTCCTCGCCTGCGCAATCGCGCAGGAAACCTGGTATCGCTACCTCAAACTCTG
Source organism: Pseudomonadota bacterium (assembly GCA_021814605.1). Taxonomy (GTDB): domain Bacteria; phylum Pseudomonadota; class Gammaproteobacteria; order Burkholderiales; family Burkholderiaceae_C; genus Thiomonas. The sequence continues at coordinate 20,298 of JAKAIB010000004.1, forward strand.
GCTGCTGCAGCGTCATCAAACCGACGCCGGCCGGTGAAAGAATCTTCGGGGGCTGCAACTTTCCCTCGAATTGCGCGTCGCAGCAGAACTTGCATACACTTACTCTGACCGGTTGCAGCGATTTCTAGAATTGCGCCACATCAATCGCGTGCAGCGTCTTCCACCCTGCGCCTGGTCCCACTCCCGAAATCATCCATGCAGCGACGCAGCTTTCTTCTCGGCACGCTCGGCGGTTCACTGGCACGCGTGGGCACCGGCATCGCCGGGTTCGGCGCCTTTGCCGCATCGGCCCAGGCCCAGTTCAAGGTCGACGTGTCCGGGATCGGCGCGACACAGATCCCGGTGGCGATTGGCGTCTTCCGCGATCCCGCGAACTGTCCGCAACCGATCGCCGCGATCGTCCGCGCCGACCTGACGCGCAGCGGGCTGTTCGCGGTGACCAACCTTGGCGGCCGGACGCTCACCGAGCAGGGACCGCCCGACTACGCCGGCTGGCGGACGCAGAACCTCGAGGCGGTCGCCGGCGGCTCGGTGGTCCCGGCGGGCGGCGGACGCTGGCAGGTCCAGTTCCGCCTCTGGGACGCAGTCAAGCAGGCCGACCTCGGCGGCCTGGTGCTGACCGTCGTCCCGGGCGACCTGCGGCTGGCGGCACATCGCATCAGCGACTACATCTACCAGAAGCTCACCGGCCAGCGCGGCGTGTTCGCCACCCGCATCGCCTACATCACCAAGGCCGGGCGGAACAACTTCACGCTCGACATCGCCGACAGCGACGGCGCCAACCCGCAGGCTGCGCTGCGCAGCCGCGAACCACTGCTGTCGCCGGTCTGGTCGCCCGATGGCCAGGACCTCGCCTACGTCTCGTTCGAAACCGGCAAGCCGGTGGTGTTCCTGCAGGATGTCCGCACCGGCCGGCGCCGCATGGTGGCGAACTTCCGCGGGTCCAACAGCGCGCCCGCGTTCTCGCCCGACGGGGGCACGCTGGCGGTCGTGCTCACCCTCACCGGCCGTTCGCAGATCTACCTGATTCCGCGCAATGGCGGGACGCCCCGCCAGTTGATGCATTCGTATTCGATCGACACCGAGCCGGTGTTCGCGCCGGACGGCCGGAGCCTCTACTTCGTCAGCGACCGGGACGGCGGACCGCAGGTCTATCGCGTCGGCCTGAGCGGTGGCGGCGTGCAGCGCATCACCTACAGCGGCGGGTACAACGTCAGCCCGGCGATCAGCCCGGACGGCAAGACGCTGGCCTACATCTCGCAGCAGGGCAACAACTACCAGCTGTGGTCGCAGAACCTGGCAAGCAATGCCACCCAGGTCCTCGACGACAGCAGCGACTGCGGCCACCCGAGCTTCGCACCGAACGGCCAGATCCTGGTGTATTCCGCGCGCAGCGGCGGCGAGATCCTCAAGACCGTGTCGATCGACGGCCGGGTGCGGACCAGCCTGTCGCAGGCCGGCGCCCAGGTGCGCGAGCCCTGCTGGGGCCCGTGGACGCCCGACCGCTGAATCCGCCGCCCGTCTGCCGTCAAACAACCCTTTCCCCCCGAACGGAGATCCCCGTGAACATGCGCCCGACCCTTGTCTTCACCGCGTTCGCTGCCGCCATCGCCCTCGGCGGCTGCGCTTCGCCCGTCCCGCTGAAGAAAGCCCCCGTCGAATCCAAGACCGCAACCCCGGTCGAAAGCGGCACCGCCGGCTCGTCCGGAGTCGGCCAGAATCAGGTCGCCGCGGTGCAGGCGCCGGCCGAATCGAACGCCGGTCCCGGACCCGACGTGCCGAAGAGCATCTACTTCGCCTTCAACAGCTACGTGGTCGACGGCAAGTACACCCCGGTGCTGAACGCCAACGCGACCTACCTGACGTCGCATCCGCAGGCGCACGTCCAGCTGCAGGGCAACACCGACGCGCGCGGCAGCCGCGAATACAACCTCGCGCTGGGCCAGAAGCGCGCCGACGCGGTGATGAAGGGCATGGAACTGCTGGGCGTCAAGTCGTCGCAGATGGAGGCGGTCAGCTTCGGCAAGGAAAAGCCCAAGGCATTGGGAACGACTGACGCCGACTACGCCGAGAACCGGCGCGTCGACATCGTCTACCAGCCATGATCGGGCGCACCGCTCCGGCCGGCCGGAGCTCGCTGCGGCGGCTGCTGCGCGGGCTCCCCGCCTTGCTGCTCGCGGCGGGGCTGGCGTCGCCGGCCCACGCCGACCTGTTCGCCGACAACGAGGCGCGCCGGGCCATCCTGGACCTGCGCGCGCAGATCGCCAAGCTCCAGCAGGACGATCAGGCGCAGCAGGCCCAGCAGTCGCAGCAGATCCAGCAGATCCGCAACTCGCTGCTCGACCTGTCGAACCAGATCGAGCAGATGAACAGCGAAATCGCGCAGATCCGCGGCCGCCAGGATGCGTCGACGCAGCAGCTCAACGATGCGCTGGCCAAGATCAAGGCGAGCCAGAGCGACCTGACGCAGCGGCTCAAGCCGTTCGAGCCGGTGCAGGTGCAGATCGGCGGCCAGACCTACACCGTGCAGCCCGCGGAAAAGGCGGCTTTCGATCAGGCGCTCGCCGCGTTCCGCGGCGGTGACTTCGCCGGCAGCGAAGGCCAGCTCAAGAGCTTCCTGTCGCAATACCCGGCCAGCCCCTACGTCCCCGACGCGCGCTACTGGCTGGCCAACGCCCAGTACGCGCAGAAGCAGTACAAGGATGCGGTTGCGACGTTCCAGAGCCTGATCCACGACAGCCCGAACAGCACCCGCCTTCCCGAAGCGATGCTCGGCATGGCGAATTGCCAGATCGAGCTGCGGCAGATCGCGGCGGCGCGCCGGACGCTGAGCACGTTGGTCAAGACCTACCCGCAGTCCGACGCAGCGCAGGCCGGCCGCGATCGCCTCGCCAAGCTGCGCTGATGGCGAACGCCGCTGCGCCGGCGCCTGCCGCCGTCGTCCTGCTGTCGGGCGGCCTCGACTCGGCCACGGTGCTCGCGCTGGCGCGCGAGCAGGGATTCCGCAGCCATGCGCTGTCGCTCGACTACGGTCAGCGGCACAGCGCCGAACTCGACGCTGCGCGCCGGGTGGCGGCCGCGCTCGGTGCCGTGGCGCATGAAGTCGTCGCGCTCGATTTGCGTCGATTCGGCGGTTCTGCGTTGACCGATGCGGCGATCGCGGTGCCGACCGATGGCTTGCAGGCCGGCATTCCCGCAACCTACGTGCCGGCGCGCAACACCGTCATGCTGTCGATCGCGCTGAGCTGGGCGGAGGCGCTGGGCGCGCAGCACATCTTCTACGGTGCCAACGCGGTCGACTACTCGGGCTACCCGGACTGTCGCCCGGAATACGTCGCCGCATTCGAGCGGCTCGCCAACCTCGCCACCAAGGCGGGGGTCGAAGGCCGTCCGATGCGAGTCCATGCGCCGATCATCACGTTGAGCAAGGCGGCGATCATCCGCGAAGGCCTGCGCCTCGGCGTCGACTACGCCATGACCGTGAGTTGCTACCAGGCCGACGCGCAGGGTCGCGCCTGCGGCCGGTGCGATTCGTGCCGCATCCGGGCGCAGGGATTCGCCGACGCCGGCGTACCCGACCCGACACGCTACCGCGACCGCTGAAGTCGACGGCCCGCGGTCGATGCACCGTCGGCCCGCGGAATTCGAGCGTCCCGCGTCACGCCGTGAAACAATCCGTCTTTGCCGCGGCAATGCGCCGTGGCTCCACCGCCGTTCTCGCGTCCGCTCCGCCATGCAGTCCGTCTCCCTCTCTGCGATCAACGCCACCGTCCTGTGGGGCGGTTTCGTTCTCAGCGCCGTCTTCGGGGCGATCATGCAGCGCACGCGATTCTGCACCATGGGCTCGGTGAGCGACATCGTGAACATGGGCTCGTGGACGCGCATGCGCATGTGGGTGCTGGCGATCGCCACGGCCACGATCGGGTTCAACCTGCTCGCCGCCACCGGGCAGATCGATGCCTCGCAGACGATCTACACCGCACCGAACGTGCTCTGGCTGTCGGCGCTGGTCGGTGGCCTGCTGTTCGGCTTCGGCATGGTGCTGTCGTCGGGCTGCGGCAGCAAGACACTGGTGCGCATCGGCGAAGGCAATCTCAAGGCCCTGATCGTGTTCTTCATGATCGGGGTGTTCGGCTACATCACCTTGCGCGGACTCACCGCCGAAGTCCGGGTCCACCTGCTCGACAAGATCGCCATCGGCCTCGCGGTGCCGCAGGATCTGCCGTCGCTGTTGGCGCAGGCGACGGGACTGCCTCTCGCGGGCTTGCAGGCCGGCCTCGGCCTCGGTGTCGGCGTGGTGCTCGGCGGCTGGGCGCTGGCGGCGCGCGAGTTCCGCAACGTCAACAACCTCGCCGGAGGCATCGGACTCGGACTCGTCGTCGTCGCGGTGTGGTACCTGTCCGGCAAGATCGGCTACCTCGCCGAAGATCCGAACACGCTGCAGGCGGCGTACATCGGCACGCAGAACAACAAGATGGAGGCGCTCAGCTTCGTCGCCCCGCTCGCCTACACCCTCTACTGGTTCATGATGTACAGCGACGCCAGCAACGTCCTCACCCTCGGCATCGTGTCGGTGTTCGGCGTCATCGCCGGATCGGCCGCGATGGCGCTGGCGACGCGCCAGTTCCGCTGGGAGGGCTTCGGCGGCACCGAGGACACCGCCAACCATCTCGTCGGCGGCGCGCTGATGGGAGTCGGGGGCGTCACCGCCCTGGGCTGCACCATCGGCCAAGGGATGAGCGGCGTGTCCACGCTATCGATCACCAGCTGGATCGCCTTCCTGTCGATCGTCGCCGGCGCCGTGCTCGGGGTCCGCTACCAGGCCTGGCGGGTCGAGCGCTTGGCCTGACGCCGCGGCACCGATGCACCACCCCCACGCTCCCGCCGCGGTCGTCGCCGACAGCGGCGCCGACCTCGACCGGCGCTTCGGTGGGCTGTCCCGGCTCTATGGCAGCGACGGCGCTCGCCGCATCGCGATGGCGCATGCCGTGGTCGTCGGCGTCGGCGGCGTCGGCTCCTGGGCAGCCGAGGCGCTGGTCCGCAGCGGTCTGGGCCGGATCACCCTGATCGACCTCGACCACGTCGCCGAATCGAATATCAACCGCCAGCTGCAGGCGCTCGACGCCACGCTCGGCATGGCCAAGGTCGTCGCACTGCAGGAGCGATTCGGCCAGATCAATCCGGAATGCCTGGTGGTGCCGGTCGAGGATTTCGTCGACGCCGACAACGTCGACGCGCTCGTTCCCGCGGATGCGCAGGTCGTGCTCGACTGCTGCGACCAGGTCGCCGCCAAGACGGCGATCGCGGCGCTCTGCCTGCGCCGCCGCCAGTTGCTGCTGATGGCGGGAGCCGCCGGAGGAAAGCGCCACGCCGAGCGCGTCGAGCATGCCGACCTTTCGGTCGTCACCCACGATCCGCTGCTCGCCAAGGTGCGCTACCGGCTGCGGCGCGAGCATGCCGCGCCACGCGAAGGCCGCATCGGCCTGCACTGCGCGTTCAGCACCGAACCGGTCCACCGGCAGGCGCCGGACGGCCAATCGTGCGAACAGCCGTCCGGCAGCGGCCTGAATTGCGCGGGCTACGGTTCGAGCGTGATGGTCACCGCGACGATGGGAATGGTGCTGGCGTCACGGGCCGTCGATTTCCTCGTCGGTCAGCATCGCGCTCCCCGGTGACTTTCCCGGGCGCGACGTGTTATGCTTCTTTGCTTCACGTGGTCGGTCGGCGTTTTCGTGCGCCGACGTGCTAAGATCGTCGGCTTGTCTTGAGCGGGGGTCGTTAGCTCAGTTGGTAGAGCAGCGGACTTTTAATCCGTTGGTCGCAGGTTCGAATCCTGCACGACCCACCACCGTCCGGGTTGTTAGCTCAGTTGGTAGAGCAGCGGACTCTTAATCCGTAGGTCGACAGTTCGAGCCTGTCACAACCCACCAGGAATCGTGCAAGAAGCCCAGCCAGCCGCTGGGCTTCTTGCTTTGGCGCCCGCCGCGCGCAAACCGAAACCGGAACATCGCCGTGCACCCGCGTTACGACTTTCGACGTGACCGCCTGCTGCAGGTTCTCCTCCTCGGCGCTGCGCTGCTGTTCGCCGCCTCGCCTTCCGGATTCCTGCGGTCGGCGCCCGGGCTGGTCGACTGGGCAACCCTGGCGACGCTGCTCGGCCTGCTGGTGCTGACCAAGATGGTCGAGCAAAGCGGCGCGCTGCTGTGGCTGGCGCTGCGACTGGCCGACCGCCTGACCCGCGAACGCTCGCTTGCCTTGTTCCTTGTCGCCATCTCGGCGCTGCTGGCGATGATCGTGACCAACGACATCGCGCTGTTCGTCGTCGTGCCGCTGACGTTGATGCTCGCTCGCGTGGTCGAACTGCGGGTGCTGCGCCTGGTGATCTTCGAGGCCCTTGCCGTCAACGCCGGTTCGCTGCTCTCGCCGATCGGCAATCCGCAGAACATCCTGCTGTGGCAAGGCGCCGGAGTCGGTTTCGGCCGCTTCGTGCTCGGCCTGCTCCCGCTGTTCGCCTTCTGCAGCATCGCCCTCGCCGGATTGACGGTGGTCGCGTTCTCGCCGACGCGGCTCGAGCGGCACGGCCATCCGGATGCGGTCGCCGCCGATCGGCGGTTGTTCGGCGTCGCCGCCGCGCTGTACCCGGCGTTCCTGCTGCTCGCCGACCTGCATCAGACAGCCTGGGCGCTCGTCCTGGTCCTGCTCGCCACGCTGGCTGTCGCCCCGCGCCTGCTGTTGCGAGTCGACTGGCCGCTGCTCGCCGTCTTCCTGCTGATGTTCGTCGACCTGGGACTGCTGGCGCAGCATCCGCTGCCGGCCTGGCTCGATCTGCACCGGGCGTCGACGCTGTACGCCGCTTCGGCCCTGCTGTCGCAGGCCATCAGCAACGTCCCGGCAGCGATCGCCCTGCGGCATTACAGCGCCGACTGGGTGACCATCGCATGGGGCGTCAACGTCGGCGGCTTCGGACTGGCAATCGGTTCGCTGGCGAATCTGATCGCACTGCGGCTGTCCGGTCAGCGCAACGCGCTGCTGGCCTTCCACCGCTGGTCGGTTCCGTTCTTCGTCGTGACGGCCGTTGGCGGGTGGGTGCTGCTGCGGACGATCCGCGGCGGCTGAGCCGCCCGCTTCAGCCCGCGCCCGGCCCGCTGCTTCGGGCCGCATTCCGGCCGAAGCGCAACAGTCCGTAGACCATGCCACCGACCGCGCCGGCCTTGACCAGGCGCGACAGCAACCCGCGCACCGTCTTGCGCCGCAGCAGCAGCGGAACCACGGTCCCGAGCACCGAGCTCAGGTAGGGGTAGTGGCGTGTCAGCGCGAACAGCCGGACCCAGGCTGCCGGCTGCAGCACGCCGGCAGCCGAACCGAAGAGCAGTCTGCGCGCCAGACGTGCAGGGTGCGTGCACTGCCGGAACTCTCCCGCGGCCTGGATGAATTCGACGCGGTCCACGGCGATCCGCGTCAGCACGAGTTGCTTGCGGACCGCCAGCGGCAATTGCGGCGACAGCGGCGCGTTTTTCGACGGCATGGCGGCAAGCGTGATGGGAATCAGGATCGGGCGCGCCAGGCGGCGCGGTCCTTCTCGAATTCGGCCCGGGTCGCCGCGAACGGTGGCGGGGCGTTGCGGATCGCCGCACGCAGCCGCGACACGCAATAGGCAGCAATCGCGGCATAGGCCACGCACAGTATGGTCAGCACCTGCCAGGGCCCGATCCGGCCCCACGACAAGATGACCAGCAACGCTGTCAGCCCGGCCAGCGTGAGCAGGGCGAACACCGCAGCGACCGCCCCGAGAATCGCGATGCCCGACCAGCGCCGGACCTCTTCCTCGAATTCGATGCCGGCGAGCTCGAGACGGCCCTGGACCACTGCGCCGCCGATGCCCAGCAGGCGCCGCCAGGCCGCGGCGATCCCGCCCGCCGCATCTTCCGAGGCGTTTGCGCTCATCGACGCCCCCGAATCCGGCCTTCTACCGCGTTGCGCGCTCCGCCTCCACGACGGGAATCGCACGCCTTCGATTTGCCGTGCGGCGTGCTCATCGACGTCGCCCCTTCGCGCGGTCGGCTCAGCGGCTGCGATTGACCAGCAGGCCGATGGCGAGGCCGACGGCGGCGGCGATGCCGATCGACTTCCACGGATTGTCGTGGACGTAGTCGTCCGTCGCCTGCGCGGCGGCCTTGCTCCGCTCCACCACCGCATCCTGCAGCGTCTGCGCCTTGTCGGCCGCCTGCCGCAGCAGGCTCATGCCCCGGCGATGCAGTTCGACTGCCTGCTCGCCGGTGCTGGCCGCCGCCTGCTTCAGCAGTTCCTCGGCGTGATCGATCACGTCGGTAACGTCGGTTTTGAGTTCATGGACCGATTTGACCATTGCAGGCTCCTTTGAAAATGCCGCGGAACGAAATCGCAAAACAATGTTAATGCGCATGTTGCGCCAATGTATCCGGGCATTGCAACCCCGGACACGAGGGCGGATCAGGGGCGCAATCCGGCGACGAGTCGCCGCGGCTGCAGGAACAGGTCGAGCGCGGAAAGGATCGACGGCACGACCAGATGCGCCGCGGCGAGCGCCTGGGCATGCGCACCTTCCGGTCCGAGCACCGCGACCGCGAGTGTCGCGGTGCGCAGCATCTCCACGTCGTTGCGGCCGTTGCCGACCGCCGCGACCCCGGCAGCGCGCAGTGCTTCGGCGCGGGCCGTCTTGTCCTGCCCCGTCGCGATGACGTGGTGCCGCACCGGCACTCCGGCAAGCGCCCGCGCCACGGTGCCGTAGGTGTCGCCGGTGAGGATCTCGATGTCGAGCGTGGGCGCCAGTGCCTGCAGCCGCGACGCCACGCCGTCGATCAGCTGGCCGTCGAACGCAACCGTGCCGTTGAAGTCGAGCAGCAGATGCCGCAGTCGCAGCGGCCCGGCGCCCGGAATCGGAAGATCGAGGCCTGTTCTGTCCATGGAAGAGTCGAATGCGCAACCGGTCGGGCGACGCCCGGACATCAGGAAGCCGCCGGTCCGGCGCTGCGGATCCGCCGCACCAGCGCCGTGGTCGAGCGTCCCTCGACGAAGGGAATTGCCACCGCGCGCCCGCCCCAGCGCTGCACCAGCGCGGTTTCGGCGAGCGCAGCCACGTCGTAGTCGCCGCCCTTGACGTAGATGTCGGGACGGACGCGCTCGATCAGCGCCAGCGGCATGCGCTCGTCGAACGGGGTCACCAGACTGACGCTTTCGAGCGCGGCAAGGACCGCAGCGCGGTCGTCCTGCGGGTTGAGCGGCCGGTCGGGCCCCTTGCCGAGCAGCCGGACCGAGGCATCGGAATTCAGCCCGACCACCAGGCTCGCGCCAAGCGCCCGCGCCGCAGCCAGGTAGCAGACATGTCCGCGATGCAGGATGTCGAACACGCCGTTGGTGAAGACCAGCGGCCGCGGCAGCGCGGCGATGCGGGCGTCGAGGCCGTCCGCTTCGGCGATCTTGTCGAGAAAGTCCATGGGCGCAGCTTAGCGGCTGTGCCCACGCGCCGAACCGGGTTCACGTTTGCTCACGTTCACGCGATGCCGGCGCCGATATGATTTTGAATGGTGCAAATCGGCCATTTCGTTCCCGCCGCGCGGGAGCGGGCGGCTTTGGCGGCCCGTCCCGGAGCCGTGTCGATCAAGCGAGTCCATTTCGTGTCCTCCGCAATGCAAGGCCGGCTGCGGCTGTTCTGGCTGAACCTCGATCCGATGGTTCCGATGACCCTCGTCGCCGCGCTGATCGGATTCATCAGCGCGATCGCCGTTGAAGGCTTCCGCCAGGCGATGTACGCCATCATGCGGATCTACTCCGGCCAGGAACATCTGGTGGCCGCCGCGACCGGACTGCCGCTGTGGGCCCGGGTGGTCATCCCGACCGCGGGCGCGTTCGCCGGCGGGCTGATCATGTGGGCCGGCCATCGCTGGATCAAGCGTCCGCGCGGGCCGGAATACATGGAGGCGGTGCGCGTCGGCGACGGCGTGCTGCCGCTCGGCCCCAACCTCACCCGCACCCTGTCGTCGCTGGTCGGCGTGAGCAGCGGCATCACCATTGGCCGCGAGGGCACGATGATCCAGTTCGCCGCGCTGGTGTCGTCGCTGCTGGGCCGGATCGGCCGCGCCGACGCGGCGCACCGCCGACTGATCGTCGCCTGCGGTGCCGCCGCGGGTTTCGCCGGCGCCTACCACGCGCCGATCGCCGGAACGCTGTTCGTCTCCGAGGTCATCCTCGGCGGACTGGCGCTGCGCGAGATCGCCGCCATCCTGGTGGCCGCGGTGATGGGCGAACTCACCACGCAGGCGCTGTTCGCCACCGGCCCGCTGTACCTGTCGCACGTCATTCCCGTGGTCGGGTTCTCGGACCTGCTCGACGCGCTGCTCATCGGCGCCCTCGCCGGCGTGCTCGGCCCGGCGTTCCTCTGGCTGCTCGACACCGCGCGCCGGCGCTACCAGCCGCTGATCGACTTCCTGCCGCTGCGCATGGGAATCATGGGGCTGCTGATCGGTCTGCTGTCGATGCTCCGGCCGGAAGTCTGGGGCAACGGCTACAGCGTGGTGCAGTCGCTGCTCGTCGATCACTGGGCGCTGTCAACCCTCGCGCTGGTGTTCGTGCTGCGGCTGATCGCCGTCACCGCCGCCAGCGCTGCCGGCATTCCCGGCGGCGTGCTCACGCCGACGCTGATGCTCGGCGGCGCGATCGGGCTGATGGTCCAGCACACCCTGCTGTTCGGCCAGGCCACGCATGCCCAGGCGCTGTGGGTGCTGGTGGGCATGGGCAGCCTGCTCGCCGCGACAACCCATGCCCCGGCGATGTCCGCCATCATGGTGTTCGAGATCACCCGCAACTACAACGTGGTGCTGGCCGCGATGCCGGCCTGCGTGGTGGCGTCGGTGATCGGCAGCCTGCTGCGCGAGCGCTCGGTTTACGCCGAGGCCCTCGGCCTGAAGGAGGACCAGGGCGGCGAGCGCAAGGCGACGCTGTTCGACGCGCTCACCGGGCGCCAGCCGCGTCCGGCGGCGACGCCCCCGGAGCCGCCGGACGCCTGAACGCGGCGGCGCCCGGGGCGGTTCGTCAGCCGTTGCGGATGCGCGCGACGATGGCCGCCGCCAGCGTCGCGGTGTCGGCCTTGCCGCCGAGATCGCCGGTGCGGACCTTGTCGACGTTGAGCGTGTCCGAGATCGCCTGGCGCAGCCGCCGCGCCTTGTCGTGCAGGGTGACGTGATCGAGCATCAGCGCCGCGGCGAGCATCAGCGCGATCGGGTTGGCGATGCCTTTGCCGGCGATGTCGGGCGCCGATCCGTGCACCGCCTCGAAGATCGCCGCATCCTGGCCGATGTTGGCGCCCGGCGCCATGCCCAGCCCGCCCACCAGCCCGGCGGCCAGATCCGACAGGATGTCGCCGAACAGGTTGGTCGTCACCAGGGTGTCGAACTGCCACGGATTGATCACCAGCTTCATGCAGCAGGCGTCGACGATGACATCGTCGAGCGCGATCTGCCCGGCGTATTTCTCCTGGTGCAACTGGTAGGCGGTTTCCAGGAAGATCCCGGTCAGCGCCTTCATGATGTTCGCCTTGTGGACCACGGTCACCTTCTTGCGGCCGAGCGCGATCGCGGTGCGGAAGGTGTAATCGAGGATGTGGCGCGCGCCCTGGCGGGTGTTGACTCCGGTGGCGATCGCCACCGCGTGCGGATCGTCCTCGATCGGGATGTAGTGCTCGTACCCCATGTACAGCCCCTCGACGTTCTCGCGGAACACCAGCAGATCGATGTCGTCGAAGCGGCCGCCCGGGATCAAGGTCTTCGCCGGGCGCATGTTGGCGTAGAGCTTGAATTCCTCGCGCAGACGCACGTTACTCGACCGGTAGCCGCCGCCCGACGGCGTCTCCAGCGGCCCCTTGAGCGCCAGCCGGGTCCGCCGGATGCTGTCGAGCGTCTGCTGCGGCAGCGGATCTCCGGAAGCCTTCAACCCGCCCAGGCCGGCGACCTGGCGGTCCCAGTCGAACGGCGCATCGAGCGCATCGAGCACCGCCAGCGTCGCGTCCATGATTTCGGGGCCGATGCCGTCGCCGGCGATCAGGGTGGCGGGAATGCGGGTGGTCATGCCGAAGTCTCCGGTTCGAACAGGCGGTATTCGAAGCAAGGCCCGTGCCTGCTGCGGTGCCATTGCCGTTTGCATGCGCAATCGAACCTACACTGTATGCCAAGCGCCGCCCCTGGCGGATGCGATGGAGGAAGCCCTGATGCAACTGCGTACCGCGTTCGTCGTCCTGGTGGTCGTGCTGATCGCCGCCTTCTGTGCGCTCAACTGGTCCGTGCTGGTCTCGCCGACGGCGCTGTCGCTCGGCATCGCCACCGTCCAGGCACCACTCGGCCTGATGATGCTCGGGCTGACGGTGCTGCTCGCCGCCGCCTTGCTGGTGTACATCGTGCTGCTGCAGGCGGGAATGATGGCCGAGACGCGCCGCCTGGGCCGCGAACTGCAGGCGCAACGCCAGCTCGCCGACAAGGCCGAGGCATCGCGCTTCGACCAGTTGCGCGCCGCGTCCGAGGCGCAGACCGAGGCCCTGCGCGCCCGCATCGACCAGCTTGACCGCGAGTTGCGCAGCGCCTTCGATGCCGCGGCCAACGGCATCAACGCGACACTCGGCGAGATCGACGACCGGATTCAACGCGGCACCGGCGCAACAACCGCCGGGCGCTGACCGCAACCCGGACCGCGGGCCGGTCAGTCCGCTCCGCCGGCCGGCAAGTGCAACGCTCGACCCATGGCTGCTTCGCGCTCCTGGCGGACGGCCGCGGCGATGGCTGCGGCCTGGCCGCCGGCCTGCGTCACGCCGCGCGCAATGGCGCCCGCATCGACCGCCAGCGCCGCATCGCGCGCCTGCTGCAGGCGGCCGCGCTGCGGATAGGCGCGCAACGGGAAGTCGCCGCCGCGGCCGCGGAAATCGGCTTCACACGCGAGCAGCACCGCGTCGAAACGCTCGGGCCGGCGCAGCGCGTCGCAGCGCTGCAGCAGCCGCAGCAGCGCCCC
>JAKAIB010000164.1 GCA_021814605.1 Pseudomonadota bacterium
GAACACCGCCAGCACCAGGGTGAAATACCGCGTGTACTGGGTCGTCTTGCGCCGTCCGGCTTCGCCTTCCTTCTTCAGCGCCTCGAACGAGGGCACGACGTAGGTCAGCAGTTGCATGATGATCGACGCCGAGATGTACGGCATGATCCCCAGCGCGAACACGGTGAACCGTGCCAGCGCGCCGCCGGAAAACATGTTGAACAGCCCTAGGATCCCGCTCGAGTTGTTCTTGAACAACTGCTGCAGATGCGACGGGTCGATTCCGGGCACCGGAATGTGGGCGCCGACCCGGTAGACGATCAGCGCGCCGAGCAGGAACATCAAACGGCGACCGAGATCGCCGTACTTGCCCTGCTGTGTCCCGCTAGAACTGGCCATGTTCGTTCAGATCCCGCTGTTCGCCGTGCTGCCTCAGGCGACGCTGCCGCCCGCCGCTTCGATCGCCGCGCGCGCACCCTTGGTCGCCAGCACGCCGGCGAGCTTGACCTGACGGGTGATCTCGCCCGAGGCGATCACCTTGACGGTGCGTGCCAGTTCGGGAATCAGCCCGTGCGCCTTGAGGGTCAGCATGTCGACTTCCTCTTCGTTCAGGCGGTTCAGATCGGACAACCGGATCTCGGCACTGAACGGTGCCAGCGGCGACTTGAAACCGCGCTTGGGCAGACGGCGCTGCAGCGGCATCTGACCGCCCTCGAAGCCCACCTTGTGGAAACCACCGGCGCGCGACTTCTGACCCTTGTGCCCACGTCCGGCAGTCTTGCCGAGGCCCGAACCGATGCCGCGGCCAACGCGACGCTTCGCGTGCTTGGCGCCGACTGCGGGTTTGATGGTGTTGAGTTGCATATCGAATCTCAGGATTTCAGCAGAGGAATGGACGACCCGGCGCGACGCGCCTTGCCGCATCCGCTCAGGAGCAGATCTCGACCAGGTAATCGACCTTGCGGATCATGCCGCGGACGGCCGCCGTGTCCTCAAGCTCGCGCACGCTGCCGAGCTTGCGCAGCCCGAGGCCGCGGACGGTGGCGCGATGCGACTCGCGCGTGCCGATGATGCTGCGGACCAGCTTGACCTTGATGGTTTTCTTGTCGCTCATGATGTTCAGCCCAGAATCTCGTCGACGGTCTTGCCGCGCTTCATCGCGACTTCCTGCGCCGACTTCATGTTGCCCAGCGCATCGAGGGTGGCACGCACCATGTTGTACGGGTTGCTCGACCCGTGGCTCTTCGCCACGACGTCGGTGACACCCAGCACTTCGAACATCGCCCGCATCGGCCCGCCGGCGATGATGCCGGTCCCCTGGACGGCCGGCAGCATCATCACATTGGAGGCGCCATGCTGGCCGGACACGCGATGGTGCAGCGTCCCGCCCTTGAGCGGCACCTTGACCATGTTGCGGCGTGCCTGCTCCATCGCCTTCTGGACGGCGACCGGCACCTCACGCGCCTTGCCCTTGCCCATGCCGATGCGGCCGTCGCCGTCGCCAACCACCGTCAGCGCCGCGAAACCGAGAATGCGGCCGCCCTTCACCACCTTGGTGACGCGGTTGACGGCGATCATCTTCTCACGCAGACCGTCGTCGCGCGCTTCGCTGGCAAACTTGCTTTGAACTTTGGCCATGATGTGCCCGATTCCTTAGAACTTCAGGCCGGCTTCGCGCGCAGCCTCGGCGAGCGCCTTGACGCGCCCATGGAAACGAAAACCGGCTCGGTCGAACGCCACGGTTTCGATGCCTGCGGCCTTGGCCTTCTCGGCGATCCGGGTGCCGACCGCCTTGGCGGCCGCGACGTTGCCGCCATGCCCGCCGAGCTGGGTCCGCACTTCCGCCTCGGCGGTGGACGCCGAAGCCAGGATGCGATCGCCTTCGCCCGAAATGATGGTCGCGTAGATGTGCTGGTTGGTGCGATGAACCGCCAGGCGCACGGCGCGCAGACGCGCGATGCGGGCGCGGGTAGCCTGGGCACGACGCAGGCGGGAGAGTTTCTTGCTGATCATGATCCAGACCCTTACTTCTTCTTGGTTTCCTTGATCACCACGACCTCGTCGGCGTAGCGCACGCCCTTGCCCTTGTAGGGCTCCGGCGGACGGATGGCACGAACCTCGGCGGCGATCTGACCCACGAGCTGCTTGTCCACGCCCTTGATCACGACCTCGGTCGGCGTCGGGGTTTCGACCTTGATGCCCTCAGGCATGTCCTTGACGACCGGATGCGAGAAACCGAGCGAGAGGTTCAGCTTGGTACCCTGCGCCTGCGCACGGTAGCCGACGCCGACCAGCGTGAGCTTGCGCTCGAAGCCCTTCGACACGCCGTGCACCATGCCCGCGACCAGCGCGCGCATCGTGCCCGACATCGCGTGCGACTCGCGGCTCTCGTCGGCCGGTGCGAACTTCAGCGTCGCGCCGTCCTGGACGATCTTGACTCCCGCATGCTGCTGGCGCGACAGGTGACCGAGACCGCCCTTGACGGCGATGGCATCGGCGCTGAGGGAAACCTCGACACCGGCGGGAACTTGAATCGGATAGTTGGCAATACGTGACATCGATGCCTCCCTCAAGCGACGAAGCAGAGCACTTCGCCGCCCACGCCGACCTGCCGCGCCTTGCGGTCGGTCATCAGGCCGCGCGGGGTCGACACGATCGCGACGCCCAGCCCGTTCATGACGTGCGGGATGTCGCCCTTGCCGCGATAGACCCGCAGACCGGGACGGCTGACGCGCTCGAGCCGCTCGATCACCGGTTTCCCGGCGTAGTACTTCAGCGAAATCTCGAGATCGGCCTTGGCATCGCTTTCGCGGCGGATGTTGTATCCGTCGATATAGCCTTCGTCCTGCAGGACTTGAGCGATGGCCGCCTTGATCTTGGAAGCCGGCATCGTTACCGTCGCCTTTTCGACCATCTGCGCGTTGCGGATACGCGTCAGCATGTCGGCGATGGGATCACTCATGCTCATCAATACTCTCCTAATTACTCTGGGCGTCTAGCGCGAAGCGCCGCTGATCACCAGCTCGACTTGGTCACGCCGGGAATTTCCCCGCGGAACGCCAGTTCACGAATCTTGCTTCGCGACAGGCCGAAGCGCCGGAACGTGCCGCGCGGGCGGCCGGTGATCGCGCAGCGGTTGCGCAGGCGCGTCGGGCTCGCATTGCGGGGCAGTTGCTGAATCTGCAGACGCGCGGCATAGCGCTCGTCGAACGACTTCGACGTGTCGTCCACGATGGCCTGCAGTTCGGCGCGCTTGGCGGCGAACTTGGCGACCACATCCTGGCGCTTCTTCTCGCGATTGATCAGGGACAGCTTGGCCATGATTTCCTCAGTTCTTGAAGGGGAAGCGGAACGCGGCGAGCAGCGCCTTGCACTCTTCGTCGGTCTTCGCGGTCGTCGTGACGCTGATGTTCAGTCCGCGCAGCGCATCGACCTTGTCGTACTCGATCTCGGGGAAAATGATCTGTTCCTTGACCCCGATGTTGTAGTTGCCGCGGCCGTCGAACGCGCGCGAGGAGATCCCGCGGAAATCGCGCACCCGCGGCAGCGCGATGCCGACGAAGCGATCGAGGAACTCGTACATGCGCGAACCGCGCAGCGTGACCATGCAGCCGATCGGCAGGTTCTCGCGGATCTTGAATCCGGCGATGGCCTTGCGCGACCGCGTGACCACCGGCTTCTGCCCGGCGATCTTGGTCAGGTCACCGACCGCATGCTCCATCACCTTCTTGTCGGCAACGGCCTCGGACACCCCCATGTTGAGCGTGACCTTGGTCAGCCGGGGCACTTCCATGACCGACTTGTAGCCGAACTTGGCCATCAGCTCGGGGACGACCTTTTCCTTGTAAATAGTCTGCAGGCGCGACATAAATCCTCCGGTCAGCCCTTGATCTGCTCGCCACTGGACTTGAACACACGGACCTTGCTGCCGTCGTCCAGGATCTTGAATCCCACCCGATCGGCCTTGCCGGTCGCCGGGTTGTAGATGGCGACGTTGCTCTGGTGGATCGCCAGATCGCGCGCCACGACGCCGCCGGCCTCGCCCTTCATCGGATTGGGACGCACGTTCTTCTTCACCGTGTGCACACCCTCGACGACGATGTGCTCGGCGTCGACGCGCGACACGACCTTGCCGCGACGTCCCTTGTCGCTGCCGGCGATCACAATCACCTCGTCATCCCTGCGAATCTTGTTCATCACAAACCCTTGTTGGATCGTCGTCCGTTGCCTTGGCTCAGAGCACTTCGGGCGCCAGCGACACGATTTTCATGAAGCGCTCGGTGCGCAGTTCGCGCGTCACCGGCCCGAAGATGCGGGTGCCGATCGGCTCGAGCTTGGCGTTGAGCAGGACAGCGGCATTGCCGTCGAACTTGATCAGCGAGCCATCGGAACGACGGACGCCCTTGGCAGTGCGCACCACCACGGCGTTGAACACCTCGCCCTTCTTGACCCGGCCACGGGGCGCGGCTTCCTTGATGCTGACCTTGATGATGTCGCCGACACCGGCGTAGCGCCGCTTGGAGCCGCCCAGCACCTTGATGCACATGACGGATTTCGCGCCGGTGTTATCGGCGACATCCAGCCTGGATTGCGTCTGAATCATGAGTTTTCCTTCACCCAACTTGGACACATGCACCGCATGCGCCAGTCTTGGTCCCGTGGTGCGGGAATTGATCGGTGTATCTTGCTCCGCCGCATCGGAACAGAGCCAAGCGCTCTGCCCCACCAAGGCGAAGGGGGCAATTATGCAGGCGCAGCCGAGCGCAGTCAAGACCCCAACGAATCAGCGGGCACGGCGACAGGCCCAGGCGCCGACCGCGACGCAGGCCGCGACAACCGCGCCGTAGTCGAACACGGAACCCTCGCGGACCAACCCGGACCCGACCACGGCGAGATGCGCCAGCCATGCGCCAGCCGCGACCCGGACTGCGCGCCGACCGGGCGACATTGCGCAGCCCTTCCAGACCAGCCCCGTCATCGCGCCGGTCGCTCCACCGACGACCAGCGGCATCACGCTCGTTTGCAACAGCCAGACGATGAGAATCGGCATAGGCGATAGCGCTAGTGTGCGGATTTCAAATTCTTCCGTAAAAATAACGGGATGCCGAGGATCGGGGGACCTCTGGGACGACCGCGGATTGACCTGTCGCAATGACTGCCAAACCGGCCGGTGAGGTCAAGCGCAAGCCAAAGGATTGACCAAGATCAGCCGCGTCAGCGGCCGACAGTTCGTAGAATCACGATTTGCTTATGTTACTCGCCGCCGTCGGACTCAATCACCAAACCGCGCCTGTCGGGGTACGCGAACGCCTGGCGTTTTCCGCCGATACGCTCGCGCAGGCGCTGCAGCGCCTGCGCGGCTTCGTCGTCGGCGACCGCGGCGACGCACAGGTCGAGGCGGCAATTCTATCGACCTGCAACCGCACCGAAATCTATTGCGCAGCCGACCGCGATCCGCGGGACGCGATGCTCCACTGGCTGTCGACCGAGCGCGAGGTCGGGCTGCACGAACTGGCCGACCACAGCTACCGGCTGATGCAGGACGGCACCGTGCGCCACGCTTTCCGTGTCGCCAGCGGCCTGGATTCGATGGTGCTCGGCGAACCGCAGATCCTCGGGCAGATGAAGGAAGCAGTGCGCCTGGCGTCCGACTCCGGGGCGCTCGGCAGCACGCTCAACCAGATGTTCCAGCGCACCTTCTCCGTCGCCAAGGAGGTCCGCACCAACACGGAGATCGGCGCACATTCGGTCAGCATGGCCGCGGCCAGCGTGCACCTGGCGCAGACCGTGTTCGAAAGTCTGGCGGACTGCCGGGTGCTGTTCATCGGCGCCGGCGAGATGATCGAGCTCGTCGCCACCCACTTCGCCGCGCATCAGCCGCGCGGCATGGTGATCGCCAACCGCACGGTCGAACGCGGCGCGCGGCTGGCGCAGCGCTTCGGCGCCGAGGCGATCCGGCTGGCCGACGTGCCGCAGCGCCTGCCGGAATTCGACGTCGTCGTCACCAGCACCGCGAGCAGCCTCCCCATCATCGGCCTGGGCGCGGCGGAGCGCAGCATCAAGCAGCGCCGCCACAAGCCGGTGGTGATGGTCGATCTCGCCGTGCCGCGCGACATCGAGCCCGAGGTGAGCGAACTGCGCGACGTCTACCTGTACTCCGTCGACGACCTGTCCGCCCTGGTCCGCAGCAACACCGAGAAGCGGCAGGCGGCGATCGAACAGGCCGAGGCGATCATCGAGAACCGCGTTCACGGCTTCCTTGAATGGCTCGATCTGCGCTCGCAGGTTCCGCTGATCCAGCGGCTGCAGTCGCAGAGCGAGCAGTGGCAGGCGCACGAGATCGACCGCGCGCGCCGGCAGCTGGCGCGCGGCGAGTCGCCCGACGCGGTGCTCGACGCGCTGGCGCGCGGGCTGTCGCAGAAGTTCCTGCACGGCGCCTTCGCGGCGCTGCATCACGGCGATCCGGCACACCGCGACCTGGTGGCGCAGGCGGTCGAGCGGGTGTTCCTCTGCCCGCACCGCCGCGACCCCGACGCTTCGCAGTAGAGTTCCGCAGCCGCCGCTGCGGCGGGCGCCATCCCGGCGCCCGCGACCATGCGCCGTCACGGCGCCTTCCGCCATGAAATCCACCTTGCAGGACAAGCTCGAGCAGATGCGGCGCCGGCTGAGCGAAATCGACGCACTGCTCGCCGCCCCCGACTCGACGTCCGACATCGACCGCTACCGGGCGCTCAACCGCGAGCACGCCGAGCTTGCCCCGGTGGTCGCGCTGTTCCGCCAGTATCGCCAGCGCCAGGACGATCTCGCCCAGGCGCAGAGCCTGCTGGGGGACCCGGACATGAAGGATCTCGCCCAGCAGGAGGTCAACGACGCGCGCGACGCGCTGGCGTCGCTGGACGGCCAGTTGCAGCTGGCGCTGCTGCCGCGCGACCCGGACGATGCCCGCAACGCCTTCGTCGAGATCCGGGCCGGGACGGGCGGCGAGGAATCGGCGCTGTTCGCCGCCGACCTGCTGCGCATGTACACGCGCTATGCCGAGCGCCGCCGCTGGACCACCGAGCTGGTGAGCGAGAGTCCGAGCGATCTCGGCGGCTACAAGGAGGTGATCCTGCGCATCGGCGGCGATGGCGCCTACGGCCGGCTCAAGTTCGAGTCGGGCGGGCATCGCGTCCAGCGCGTCCCCCGGACCGAAACGCAGGGCCGGATCCACACCAGCGCGGCAACCGTCGCCGTGCTGCCCGAGATGGACGAGGCCGAGGCGACCCGGATCAATCCCGCCGACCTGCGGATCGACACCTTCCGAGCCTCGGGCGCCGGCGGCCAGCACGTCAACAAGACCGACTCGGCCATCCGCATCACCCACCTGCCGACCGGGCTGGTCGTGGAGTGCCAGGACGAACGCTCGCAACACCGCAACAAGGCGCGCGCGATGGCGGTGCTGACGGCGCGTC
>JAKAIB010000165.1 GCA_021814605.1 Pseudomonadota bacterium
TACTGGCTGCGCCACGGGCATCGCTGGATCGCGGCGCGCATCGCCTCGATCGGCGGCCGGCTGGACATCCACACCCTCGACCAGGTCGAGGCGACCGCGCTTGGCGTCAACGACATCGGCCGCGTGCGGTTCGAGGCGCAGGATCCGCTGCCGCTGGCGCCGTACGCCGACAACCGCGTGGCCGGCGCGATGATCGTGGTCGATCCGGCGAGCCACCGCACCAGTGGCGCGGTGCTGGTCGAGCAGGTGCGGTGATGGGACGGGTCGCATTCATCGGCGCCGGTCCGGGCGCCGCCGATCTGATCACCCTGCGCGGCGCCCGGCTGCTGGCGCAGGCCGACGTCGTGCTGGTCGACGCGCTGGTCGATCCGGCGCTGCGCGAATTGGCTCCGGGCGCGCGCTGGATCGACGTGGGCAAGCGTGGCTTTCGCCGCAGCGCGACGCAGGACATGATCAATGCGCTGCTGGTGCGCCAGGCGCAGACAGGCAACCTGGTCGTGCGTCTGAAGGGCGGAGATCCCAGCGTGTTCGGCCGGCTCGACGAGGAACTGGCCGCCCTGGCGCAAGCCGGGATCGCTGCCGAAGTGGTTCCAGGAATCACCGCGGCGCTCGCCGCTGCGGCCGACACCCGGCGGCCGCTGACCCGGCGCGGCCGTGGCCGGAGCGTCAGCCTGACGACCGCGATGACCCGCGACGGCACGCTGCATGCCAGCCACAGCGCCGACACCGAGGTGTTCTACATGGCCGGCCGTCAGCTCGGCGCGCTCGGGCGCCGCCTGGCCGCGGCAGGATGGAGCGGGGAAACGCCGGTCAGCGTCGTGTCGCGCGCCGGCTGCGCCGACCGCCTGCACAGCGAACACCGGCTGGCCGATCTGGCACAGGCGGCGATGCTCCACAACGGGCGGCCGACCGTCGTCGTCGTCGGGGCGGGTGCGACCGGGGTGATGCCCGCGCATCCGGCAACCACCACCGAAACCGCAATCCTCCAACCGACTGATCACCACTGAACCATGGAAACGCATCCCCACCCGACCATCGCACAAGCGGCACTGACCCACGACCACCCGATCGAGTGCGATGCCGTGATCGTCGGCGCCGGCCCGGTCGGCCTGTTCCAGGTGTTCGAGCTCGGCCTGCTCGAGATCAAGGCCCACGTGATCGACACGCTGCCGCGTCCCGGCGGCCAGTGTGTCGAGCTCTATCCGGACAAACCGATCTACGACATCCCGGCCGTGCCGAGCTGCACCGGCCAGGAGCTGACCGACAACCTGCTCAAGCAGATCGCCCCGTTCGACCCGGTGTTCCACCTCGGCCAGGAGGTGATCGCGCTGGAACGCCAGCCCGACGGGCGGTTCCACGTCGCCACCTCGCGCGGGACGACGTTCCTGACCCGGGCCGTGTTCATCGCCGGCGGCGTGGGTTCGTTCCAGCCGCGGACCCTCAAGGTCGAGGGGCTCGATGCTTTCGAGGGCCGGCAGCTGTTCCATCGGGTCAAGGACCCGGCGCTGTTCGCCGGCAGGAACCTGGTGATCGCCGGCGGCGGCGACTCGGCGCTCGACTGGGCGCTGCATTTCGCCACTGCGAAGGAGCACCGCGCCGAGAGCGTGGTGCTGGTGCACCGTCGCGACGGATTCCGCGCCGCGCCCGCCTCGGTGGCACGGATGCACGCGCTGTGCGAGCAGCATGAGATGCAATTGCTGGTCGGGCAGGTCACCGGCTTCGAACAGCAGGACGGACGAATGACGGAGATCAAGGTGACCGCGGGCGACGGCATCACCCGGCGCGTTCCGCTCGACATGCTGCTGGTGTTCTTCGGCCTGTCGCCCAAGCTCGGCCCGATCGCCGAGTGGGGGCTGGCGCTGGAGCGCCGGCAGGTGGTGGTCGACACGGAGAAGTTCGAGACCAGCGTTCCCGGCATCTTCGCGGTCGGCGACGTCAACACCTATCCCGGCAAGAAGAAGCTGATCCTGTCGGGCTTTCACGAGGCCGCGCTGGCGGCCTTCGCGGCCGCGGGGCGCATCTTCCCCGAAAAGAAGGTCCATCTGCAGTACACCACCACCAGCCCCAAGCTGCACAAGGTGCTCGGGGTCGAGACGCCGGTATTCGACTGACGCGCGCGACGGCGGGCGCGGCGCCGGTGCGGCGCAGAATGTCGGATTCTTTCAACCGGTCGCGCGATCACCGGATCGCGCCGAGGAGCCCGATCGATGCTGCGTGCCGAGGATCTGTGGGACGACGTGCTGGCGCTGCGTGCGCGCTGCCCGCTGGTGCACAACGTGACGAATTTCGTCGTCATGAATTTCAACGCCAACCTGCTGCTGGCCGCGGGCGCGTCGCCGGTGATGGTGCACGCGCGCGAGGAGGTCGAGGAGATGGCACGGCTGGCCGGTGCCGTGGTGCTCAACATCGGGACGCTGCAACCCGAGTGGGTCGAATCCATGCGGCTCGCGCTCCTCGCGGCCCGCGGCCGCGGCACGCCGGTGGTGCTCGACCCGGTCGGCGCCGGCGCCACGGCCTACCGGCGCGAAGTGGTCCGCACCCTGCGCGCTGCGGCCGAGCCGGACGTGCTGCGCGGCAATGCCGCCGAGATCATGAGTGTGGCGGGGGAGGAGGGCGCTGCGCGTGGTGTCGACAGCCTGGCGGAGGCGGGCGCGGCGGTCGACGCGGCTCGCCGCCTCAGCCGCGACAGCGGCGCGGTGGTCTGCGTGTCGGGTGCGCACGACCATGTCGTCGACTCGACGGGGCGCCACGCCCGGTTGTCGAACGGCCACGTCTGGATGACCCGTGTCACCGGCGTCGGCTGCGGCGCGACTGCGTTGATCGGCGCGTTCGCCGCAGTGCAGCCCGACCGCTGGCGCGCCACGGTGGCCGCGATGGCGTATCTTGGCATCGTCGGCGAAGTGGCTGCCGAGCGCACACAGGCGGCAGGCGGTGGCGTCGGCAGCTTCCAGACGGCACTGCTGGACGCCGTGCAACTGCTCGACGCCGACACCTTCGACACACGGCTGCGCTTGGAGCAGCCCGCATGACCCGTGTCGCACGCGAGGCGCTGCGACTGTATCTGGTGATCGGCGGGCTCGACGAGGCGCCGTTGCTCGATCTGGTGCGCGCCGCGGTGGGCGGTGGCGTGCGCTGCGTGCAGCTGCGCGAGAAATCGCTGGGTACGCGGGCCTTCGTGTCGCGCGCGCTCGCGCTGCGCCGCCTGCTGCGCGACGCGGGCGTGCCGCTGATCATCAACGACCGGCTCGACGTCGCGCTGGCCTGCGCAGCCGACGGCGTGCACGTCGGGCAGGACGACATTCCGGTCGACGTGATCCGCCGCCACATGCCTGATGCCATCGTCGGCCTGTCGGTCGGTTCACCGGCCGAACTCGATGCCGGCGCGGCGCTGGACGTCGACTATCTCAGTCCCAGTCCGCTGTTCGCCACGCGGAGCAAACCCGATGCCGGGCCGCCGGTCGGCCTGGATGGGCTGCGGACAATGCGAGGCCGCTGCAGCCTGCCGCTGGTCGCGATCGGCGGCATCGATGCCGGCAACGCCGCGGCGGTGTTCGCCGCCGGCGCAGACGGCATCGCGGTGGTGAGTGCGATCGCGGCGGCCGACGATCCGGCTGCCGCCAGCGCGGCGCTCGCGGCGATCGCGCAACGCGCCTGAAACGGCGTCCGGTTGCGCACGTCGCTGTTTTTGCGACAGGATCCGGGCGAGCGGGCGAGTGTGCCGTCATGGGACGGCGCAACAGGCGCCGACGCCCGCCGGCGGCTCCCTATCGGCCGATACGCCCCCGGAATGTCGATCAGCCATGCATTTCGCCACAGGCTGATCTATATCAAGTCGGCGACCTGCTCTTGGTGCTTGTATCGCAACCGTCGACTGATGTAAGGAGACGTGCCATGCGAAACAAATTGCAGGAACGGGTCGCGATCTCGGGCGTGGGCTGCTCGCGCTTCGGCGATCTACTCGAGACACCTGAGCTCAAGGGATTGAGCATCCAGGAGGTGACGGCGAGTGCCGTCAAGGAGGCGCTGGACGACGCCGGGGTCACGGGCCAGGACGTGGATGCGGTTTTTGCCGGCAACGCGATGGTGCACAGTTCGCAGCTGCCGGGAACCTATACGCAGCTGGCCAAGTGGACCGGGACACAGTTCAAGGCGGGTGTGCATTTCGAGGCCCAGTGCTCGACGACCAACGTGGGGGCATCGCTCGCCGCGATGTCGATCGCAGCCGGGGTGTACGACACGGTTCTCGTCTACGGGCTGGAAACCACCCGGACCAAGGTGAAGCAGTTCAGCCCGTACGAACGCGAACCGATTTCGCATCAACAGACCTGGCTGTGGACCGACATGGCGGTCAACCAGGCTTACGGTGTGCCTCAGGGGTACGACATCTTTTCAACCTACAACGGACTGGTCGCGCTGGGTTACTGTCGCAAGTACGGCATGTCGATCGAGGATTTCGACCGAAGCATGTTCGAGCTCTGCCGTACGCGTCGCCTGCACGGCTCGATGAATCCGAAAGCGAACATCCAGGAGACCCTCGAGGATCGCGCTGCCCGAGAAGGCTTCGCAGATCCCTACGACTACTGGAAATCGGACAGACACAACCCCTACGTCGCCTGGCCGTCGCGCCTGCTGAGTCTGGTGACGACGGCCGACGGCGCGTCGGCCATGGTGCTGACCCGCGCCGACCTGGCCAAAGGCGGCAAATCCGAACCGGTCGAACTCAAGGGCTTTGGCATCAGCTACAGCGACCTGCCTTGGTACGGAGAAGATCCCACCCGCTGGGAGTTCGACAAGCGGGCGGTCGATGCCGCATTCGGCATGGCTGACATCAAGAGCGCCGACATCGACTACCTGCATACCCACGACTGCTCGCACATCTCGAGCATCTGCACAGCGGAGATGATCGGCTACCTCGATCCGGGCAAGGGACTTGCGGCCGCCCGCGACGGACGCCTGCGCTTCGACGGCGATCGGCCGATGTCGACCCACGGAGGTCGTCACGCCTTTGGTCATGCCTGGGCTGCGAGCGCCGGCTCGGATACCTACGAGGCCGTCATGCAAATGCGCGGAAAGGCCGGAGCGCGTCAGATGCCGAAGCCGCCGCGGGTCTCGGTGATCCATACGCACGGATACGCCATGATCGGCACCGTGATCGTTCTGGGGAGGATGTGAAATGCAAGCCGCTGTCGAAAATCCCAGCGCCATCCGGGCGTATTACGAAGCGCTCGCTGATGGGGTATTCCTCGGTGCGGTCTGCAAGGATTGCGGCCGTTACACGTTTCCGCCGACCGGGTGTTGCGAACACTGCGGCAGCTGGCAGGTCGAGCGTGCACAGCTGAGCGGCGACGCCACCTTGCTCTTCGCAACCCACAACATCAGTCCCGCCTGCCATCCGCGCTTCGAGACGATCGCCCCCTACGTCTACGGACACATCCGGCTCAAGGAAGGGCCGATCGTCCAGGCGATCGTCCTCGGGGTCAAGGCGACACCGCAAGATCTGCAGCGCCTGTTCGACCGGGGCCCCGTTCCGGTGAAGGCGGAAATGTTGCAGATGAACGACTTGCCGGTCCTGGCGTTTCGCGTTGCGGAGTGAATCCCGAGGTTCCGCCACGGCACATCGAGCCGGCGGAGTCGTTGGTCGCACACCGCGGGCGAAAGTCGCGCATCAAGGGATGTTGGCCGATCCACGTGGGAAACCGACTCTAGAGAGGTGAGCTTTCTAGAGTCGTCGGCTTGCAGTGGACTGTCTGATCCCTGTTGTTGGTGCCGGGAGGGGGACTCGGAAACCGAGTATTTATGCGGTAATTGATCTACTCATGAGTAAAAAATGAGTAGTCAGAAAGCACATTGACCGGCCACGGGGTTCCGTGGCTGGTTGGTTTGAGCCAGACGGGAATGGCGCCCTGACTGGCGAGTTTCCGATCGTCGTTTGCCTCATCTTCATTAGGATGGGTGTAGCCGAGGAGGCCATCAGGCGGTGGTTGTTGAACCAGGAGACCTGGCAGTCGCCGCGCTCAGGGCATCAAATCTTGATGATGCTGTCGTTGTAGCGGGTCATCATTGGGTCATGTGTCATCAGTCGCATCGGCTCGACCATTGCCTGTGCGATGAGGATGCGGTCGAACGGATCTTGATGATGCGCAGGCAACCCCTCTACGGCGATCGCGTGCTCCGACTCGATGGGTAGGAAGCGATAGCCAGACTCTTGGAAATAGCGCGAAGCGTCCTGGCCGGATACAGGCATGTCGCCTCGACCCAATGCGTGCTTGATGGCAATCTCCCAAACACTTGCAGCACTGACCCATACCACCGTCTTTGGCGACGCGATCAGTTCACGCGCCGCTTTTGACAGCTTCGGGCTATCGGTGATGGCCCAGAGGGCGACGTGCGTATCCAGCAGGAGATTCAAGGCCGCCGCCCTCCCAGAAACAGAAGCGCCACCTCGTCGTTGTATGCGTCGATGCTTTCCGGTACCTCGAATCGCCCCTTGGCCACACCTATGCGCTTTCCAGTAGGCAAAGTATCGATAGGCACCAGTTTGGCTGCTGGGCGGCCATTGCGGGCGATGACGATCTCGTGCACCTGTCCCTGCTCGATCGCTTCCACCAGTCGGGACAGGGACGACTTGGCTTGCAGCATATTGACGGACTGCATTACGGTTTCCCCTAAATTTTCCTAGTCTAGTCTAGCCAACATCAACAATCAAGGCGAGGAAGTCTTGTCGACCGTGCGAGATCAATGAGTTCGATCGGAATTAAGCCACATTGATTGAGGCGCAGCACACCGGCTCGGAGGAGTTTGCTCACAGTGTTCCTGTGGACACCGAGCATTTTTGCCGCTTGAACTTGCGTCAGGTGTGTTGGGCGCGGATGCATTTCAGAGTAGAGCTGAATTGCGCGCAGGGCAATATCGATTTCGGTCATGGTGCGAGGTGACTCAACGTGACGCAAATTTGCGGGTGAGGAGTGCCGCTGGGTTGCGAAGAACCTGATTGGTCCCATGGTCACCATTTCATCATGTGCTCGTCCCAGAAGATCCGCGAAAATCAGCAAATTTCAACAGCATTTGGCGGCCGCGAGCAGACTGTTGAACAACTGGCATGCCACTGTCGATCCTTCACGAAGTTCTGCGCCAGCATGGGATTGCTTTTGCGCCCGCCGGAAAACGTGACCGTTGCGTCAAACCCGGACCGCTCGTTTGGCGGTTTCCTGAAAGATCAACATCTTGCATGGCGCAGGAGCGTTTGGGCGCCCAATTTCTGGATGCATTGGGCGGCATGCGCCTCGACGATTGTCGAGGCGCCGCTGGCGCTGGACTTCACGCGAAAACGGCAGGGCGCTGCTTTACAAACCGTC
>JAKAIB010000166.1 GCA_021814605.1 Pseudomonadota bacterium
CGTTTCGCCTTCGACTTCGATCTCGACACCGGCGGCGTCGTTGCGCACCCAGCCGGCCAGTCCGAGATCGCGCGCCAGCCGCCAGACGAAGGGCCGGAAGCCGACACCCTGCACCACGCCGGCGACGCGGATGCGGCGTCGCGCGGTCGGTGCGGGCGCGGCGATGCCCATGCGGTCACCCGCGCGCAGCCAGGCGGGACTCCAGTTCGGCGACCCGCTGGCGCAGCGCGTCGACCGTCGATTCGCGCTGCGCGCGGCATGCGGCGGCGCGCGCCTCGATCCAGGCCAGCCACGCGTCCATGCCTTCGCCCGTGGTTGCCGAGATGCGGATGACCTCCAGCCCCGGGTTGATCCGCCGCGCGAATGCGATCGTCCGGTCGACGTCGAACTGCAGGTGGGGCAGCAGGTCGCACTTGTTGAGCAGCATCAGCGCCGCGGCGCGGAACATGTCCGGGTACTTCAGCGGCTTGTCCTCGCCTTCGGTGACCGACAGCACCACCACCTTGGCTGCCTCGCCGAGGTCGAACGCTGCCGGGCAGACGAGGTTGCCCACGTTCTCGATCATCAGCACCGAATCGTCGGCCGGCTGCAGGTGATCGACCGCATGGCCGACCATGTGGGCGTCGAGGTGGCAGCCCTTGCCGGTGTTGATCTGCAGTGCCGGCGCCCCGGTCGCGCGGATGCGCTCGGCGTCGTTGCTGGTCTGCTGGTCGCCCTCGATCACCGCGACCGTCGCGCGAGCGCGCAGCGCCTCGATGGTCCGCACCAGCAGCGTGGTCTTGCCCGAACCGGGACTCGACACCAGGTTGAGCGCCAGGATGCCGTGGTCGGCGAAGCGCTGCCGGTTGGTCGCGGCGTAGGCGTTGTTCTTCGACAGGATGTCGCGTTCGATCTGCACCGCCCGCGCCGGATCCATGCCGGCGGCGTGGCTGTGCAGTGCGCCGGCCGCGGGATCGTGCGCATGGCCATGATCGTGGCCGTGCTCGTGCTCGTGGTCGTGGTCGTGGGCATGATCGTGTCCGTGCCGGTGCTCCCGGCCTTCGATCCGCACTTCGCCTTCGCCGCATCCGCAGGTCGTGCACATGATCACTCCACCTCCAGTTCCTTGATCCGCATTTCACTGCCGCCGGTGGCCTGCACCTGATGGCTCCCGCAGACCGGGCACGGATCGAACAGCGCGCCGATCGGGACGGTGTCGCCGCAAACCATGCACCAGCCGCGTCCCGGCGTGCGCACGATGTGCAGTTCGGCGCCTTCGGCGAGGCTGCCGCGGCAGACGACGTCGAAGCCGAAGCGCAGTGCGTCGATCTCCACGCCGGCGAGGTCGCCGATCTCCAGCCACACCGCCTTCACCCGGCGGAACGACTGCGTCCGCGCCGCGTCCTCCATCACTTGCAGGATACCCTCGCAGAGGGACATTTCATGCATCGCCGCCCTCGATTTGCAATTCGTAACCGATGCAGGGATCGACCGCGTGGACCGCCAGCCGTGCGAGCAGCGCCACGTCGCCGGGCCGGTCGCCCGGAATGGCCGACAGCAGCCGCGCCGCCGTGCCGTCGGGATGGAAGTTCCACTCGGTCGGCGCGAGGACGCGGTAGCGCGACACGCGCTCGTCGGCGCCGAAGGCGACATCGTGGGCGAGACGTCCCCGCGAGGTCTCCACCACCGCCAGGCCGGGCGCGGCGCCTGCATCCGCGGCACCGTCGCGATCGGAATCGAGCGATTCGACGGCTTCGGCGACATCGAGCAGGCGCGCGGCGAAGCGGCCGGCCAGTGCACCGCCCGCCGTGGCGGCGAGGCTGCGCACCAGCGGGTGGTCGACGTGCCGGGCCAGTGGGCCGGTCTCGCGGCACTGGCCGTCCCAGGTCGGTGCGGCGACGAAGTCCAGCCGGTCGTCGGCGGCGAGGCGCGCGTGCAGCGCCTGCGGCGGCAGGTCGCCGAGCAGCGGCGGCGTCGCCACCGGCCGCAGCGGCGGTTGCTGCCCGAGCCAGCCGAAGAAGCGGGCGGGCAGGGTTCCGGCGTCCTGCGACCAGCGCGCGAAATCGCTGCCGCCGTCGAACCGCAGGACGGCGCGCGCGGGCATGCCGAAGGCGCGCTCTTCGACGAAACGCCGCAACGGCGGCAGCGCGGCGTCGTCGCCGGGGCGCGCCGCGTCGCGGCACAGCCGATTCACCAGCGCCAGCGCTTCGCCGTCCGGCGCTTCCCCCAGAAGTCCGGGCCAGTCCAGGTACAGGCGCAGCAGGTGTTCCCGCAGGTTCTCCGCCGCCGCGGCCCGGAGCAGGGCCGGGTCGGGTCGGGCGAGCTGTCCGAGGGCGCTGGCCGTCGCGATGGTGGCGGCGGCGCCGTGCGCCCGGCCGCAGACCGCGTACAGCATGGGAACGAGCGCCAGGACTTCGGCGCGTGTGCGGCCTTCGAGCAGCCGCGACGCGTGCACCGGACGGGTCGAGGCGATTCGCGCCTGCATCCCGCCGTCCGCATCGGGCCGGAGCGCGATGCGCAACCGGCCTTCGACCGGTGACTGCGGCTCGCGTTGCCCGTCGCGGGCGGGGCGGGGCGATGCGTCGGGGGCGGTCATGGCGGCGGGATCGGTGGCGCTCGACCGCAGAGGGCCGAGTCACGGATCATATTGACCGCATATCCGCGACGCGTGATTGATGTAGATCCACGTTTGCCGCAGGTCGGGACGTCCCGGTCCAGCGGTCGGCGCCGCCGCGCGTCCCCCGCAGGACGGCGGGATCGGCGTCAGGCTTGCGGCGTCGCCGGATGGTCGAGGTCCGGCCGGTGCCAGGGATCGACGTGGGTCATCAGGTTGAGCACGCGGTGCCGCTGCATCACCCGCTGCCGCGCGGCGACGGCGATGTCGTGGCCGGCCTCGACGGTGATGCCGGGGGCCACTTCCAGGTGCGCGTCGACCACGATCATGTCGCCCATCTTGCGGGTGCGCACGTCGTGCACGCCCAGCACTCCCGGGGTGTCGGTCAGGGTCTGGCGGATGGCTTCGACCTCCTCGGCGTCGACCGAACGGTCCATCAGGTCGTGCAGCGCATCCCAGGCGAATTCCCAGCCCATCTTGCCGATCATGAAACCGACGATCGACGCGGCGATCGGATCGAGGATCGGATAGCCGGCCAGGTTGCCGATGATGCCCAGGCCGACGACCAGCGACGACGCCGCGTCCGAGCGGGCATGCCAGGCGTTGGCGATGAGCATGCTCGACTTGATGCGCTTGGCCACGCCCAGCATGTAGCGGAACAGCAGCTCCTTGGCCACCAGCGCGATCGCGGCGACCCACAGGGCGACGCTGCCGACGCGCGGAATCGATTCGGGCGCTTCGAGCTTGTGCAGTGCCGAGGCGATCATGCCCATGCCCACCGCGAGCAGCAGCAGGCCCAGCGCCAGCGACGCCGCGGTTTCGAAGCGGTGATGGCCGTAGGGATGGCTGTCGTCGGCCTCGCGCCGGCTGTGGTGGCTGGCGAACAGCACGATGAAGTCGGCCACCAGGTCCGACAGCGAGTGGATGCCGTCCGCGACCAGGCCCTGCGAGCGCGCCAGCAGCCCGACGACGATCTGCGTGGTGCTCAGGCCGACGTTGACGGCGACGCTCGCCCAGGTGCTGCGGCTGGCCGCGGCGGCGCGTTCTTCGGGGGTGCATTCACCGTCGAAGTCGACGGTTTCCGGTGGATTGCCCGGCATCGGATTCAGACGTTCAGGAGTTGAGGACGGCATCGGCGGCGGGGCCCGGCCGCTGGCTGGACGCCGCGCCGGGCGAGCCGACCGATCGGTCAGGTAATGTAGTGGAACCCGGCGGCCTGCAGTTCGGGGATGGTCGCGACCACGCCGGGGGTGAGCACGACGCCCGGGATCAGGTGGTTCGTCAGCTCCGCGGCGAGCTGCTCGTGACCGAGCTTGTCGGGGTTGTTGCCCTTCTTGATCAATGCGCCGCTGAACTCCCAGATGGCGTTGTGGCAGGCCAGGAACACCACGCCGCGGCGCTGCAGCACGGTGACCGAGTTGTCCGCGGGCGAAAAGGCGCCGGTCGGGTCCTCGAAGTCCGTCGCCGGCACCTGCGCCGCCGCCGGCTCGGCCAGGAACGGGTTGTTCGGCGCCTTGGCGCCGAGCAGCGCCGCGAAGCCGTACTTGTTCCAGGCGTAGTCGTCGTACAGCGCCAGGTGCGCCGGGCCGTGGGTGGCCGACACCGCCAGAAAGTCGGGATGGCCCCAGGACCAGACCTGGGCGTTGAGCGCATTGCGCATCAGGTTCAGCCACGGGCCCTTGGCGTTGGTGTTGTCCCAGACCTGCTTGGGGCCGCCGCCGTAGGTCATCAGCAGCTCGATCGCCTCATGGTCCCACTCGGAGCGTTTCGTGAGAATCATCGGCACGGTCTTGAAGTCGCGCCGGCACGGCGCCTTCGCCAGCCGGGCGTGCAGTCCGGCGAGGGTGACGGCCCGCGGCGAGGCCAGGTCGAGCGCCGGGGCGGTCGGCGCAGCGGCCATGGCGCGGTTGCCCACGAGCAGCCCGCCGAGGGCGGCGGCGCCGGCGCGCGCGAAAAGTTGACGACGATTGGTCATGATCATTCTCCGGATCAGGGGTGTGGAAAGGGATGTCGGCGGGTGTCGCCACCTCGCCGGCGTCCGGCTGGGATTGTTGTGATGCGGATCGGGAAGATCAGCGCATAAGCATACGATGATGTGATTGCCGGATCGTGCCAAACCCGGTGAACGTGCGGGTTATTGGGCTGCGGTGTAGTAATGGTTCTGCGGGTGATCGACCTGGGCGAAGAAGTCCCAGCGCTCACCCAGCAGCGCGGCGAACTGCAGCGGCACCAGCGCGACCAGCATGGCGGCGTACCGCGGATCGGCGACGACGGCGGCCAGCGCCGCCGCCGGCAGCGCGAAGCCGAGCGTCATGTAGGCGCGGCGCAGCCGGCCCAGCAGCGACGGCGACGGGCGCATTCCGAATTCGTGCAGGTTGAAGCTGTCGGCGGTGAATCCGCGCGACACCTGACGCAGCGCCGGCGTTGCGATGCCGGTCGCGCTGCGCAGCGATCCGGCGCGCGGCAGCCCGGCCAGCCGCGCCAGCGCCGCGGCGCGCGACAGCCATGCCAGGACGGTCCACAGCAGCCCGAGCCGCGCCAGCAGCAGGGCAGCCGAGCGCTTCCCGGCCAGCACCAGCAGCGCGGCACCGAGCAGGTGGCCGCTGGCCAGACCGATCAGGGCGAAGTTCAGCGGCGTCAGTGCGACGGCCCACTCCCGGATGAAGGCGATCGCCGCGTACACCTTGCCGGTACACAGCCACAGCGCGCAGGCGATGGCCACGTCGGCGCCGGCGAGCCACCACGGCCAGCGGTGGAACAGCTGCAGCCAGAGGACGCCGAGCAGCGTCGCGGCGAGGAACAGCGCCACCGCGATGACCTCGCGCGACAGCCATGACGTGCGCCACATCGCGGCGGCGCGCCAGGCCCGGCGCGGTCGGCCCAGATGCAGGAACGAGCATCCCAGTGCCACGCCGCCGAGGACGAAGGCCAGCCCGAGCAGGTCGCGCTGCAGCGCCGTCGGCAGCACCGGCCCGGCGAGCGCGGCCGAGGCCAGCGCAACGACCAGGCCCTGGGCGCAGCCGATGAGGGTGGTGAACCAGAGAACGGACCAGGCAGGACGCATCGTGGGCAACGGTTGGAAATCGCGGGATCGGAACGCGGACGTCGGCCGGCGGCCGGGCGCGATCAGGGCCGTGGATCGGGCTGCGGAAGGACGCCGAACAACGCGCCCAGACCGAGCCGCAGCTGGGCGCCGAGACCGCGCCGTGGCCCGGGCCCGGCAGGCCGCGCGACCGGCTCCGACGCCGCGGATGCCGATGCCGCGCCACCTGGTGCCCGGCGCGGCAGATAGTGGTTTGCCGGACGGGTTCCGAGCTCGGGCATCAGCGCGTAGCCGCCGCGCTCGCGGATCGCGGCCGACACCTCGGACGCCGGATCGTCGACGTCGCCGAACAGCCGCGCGCTCGTCGGGCAGGCGTTGACGCAGGCCGGCTTGCGGCGCTCCTCGGGGATCGAGGTGTCGTGGATGCGGTCGACGCACAGCGTGCACTTGGTCATCACGCCGCGCGGTTCGTCGAACTCGCGCGCGCCGTAGGGACAGGCCCAGGCGCAGTACTTGCAGCCGATGCACTTGTCGTGGTCGACCAGCACGATGCCGTCCTCGGCGCGCTTGTACGACGCGCCGGTCGGGCAGACCGGAACGCAGGGCGCGTCCTTGCAGTGCAGGCAGCTCTTCGGGAAATGCACCACCTCGGTGTCGGGGAAGACGCCGGCCTCGAAGGTCTGCACGCGGTTGAAGAACACGCCCGAGGTGCCGGCGCCGTAGGGCTCGACGTCGCTCAGCGCGCCGGCCGGCCCGGACGTGTTCCACTGCTTGCACGACGTCACGCAGGCGTGGCAGCCGACGCAGACGTCGAGGTCGATGACCAGGGCGAGCTGGGTCATGGCTCAGTCCTCCTGCGGGCGGTGGTGGCCGAGGCCGGCCATGTACTGCAGCAGCCGGCGGTGGCGCGGCTGGCCGTGCAGCTGTCCCGGCGATGGCGGCGGCGCCTGGTGGATCGGCCAGGTGCGGTCGTGCGCCAGCGGGTGGACGTCGTCGCGGGCCTCGTCGAAGCCGGCGCCGTGGACGCTGGCGTAGCGTGTGCCGTCCTCCGCGTCGGCGGGGTCGGCCGGATAGATGCGCACCCGCAGGTCGTACCACCCGGCCTGTCCGGTGACCGGGTCGCTGTTGGAGGTCGGACCCTGGCTGCCGGGAAGTTCGTCGGTGATCACGTGGTTGAGCAGGAAGCCGCGGCGCGACTCGTCGGCGTCCGGATCGAGACCCCACAGGCCGCTGGACTTGCCGATGGCGTTCCAGGTCCAGACCGTTCCGGGCTCGACCGCTTCCGAATGCTGCGCCAGGCAGCGCACCCGTCCCCACGGTGACTCGACCCAGATCCACGCGCCGTCGGCGATGCCCGCCGCCTGCGCCGTGCGCGGATGCACGTGCAGCCGGTTGTGGCCGTGGATCTGGCGCAGCCAGGCGTTCTGCGAGTCCCAGGCGTGGTACATGGCCATCGGCCGCTGCGTCACGGCGGCCAGCGGGAAGCGATCGGCGTCGACCGCGTCGTGCTCCAGCGGCGGCCGCCAGTGCGGCAGCGGATCGAAGTGCTCGAGCACCCGCACGCGCAGGTGTTCCGGCGGC
>JAKAIB010000167.1 GCA_021814605.1 Pseudomonadota bacterium
GCATCAGCGCATCCCAGTCCGCGCATCCCGGCGCGCCGCCAAGCAGGTCGAGGCGGCGAGCGGCGCTGGCCGGATCGGTCGTGCATTCACCCCGGCTGATCGCCGCCGCGAGCGCATCGAGCAGATCGTCGAGCGGCCGGCCGCGATCGAGCGGGCTCTGGTTGCACACCAGCATCAGATCGCATCCGGCGTTGAGTCCGTCGACCGCTGCCTGCGCCAGCGTCTGCCCGCCCGACCGGGCCGCCGCCATGCCGAGGTCGTCGCTGATGATCGCCCCGGTGAAGCCGATGCGTTCCCGCAGCACGCCGCGCAGCCACGTCGCGCTGAATCCGGCCGGGCGGGAATCGATCGCCGGATAGACCACATGCGCCGGCATCACCGCGCGCAATCCGGGCGCCAGCCAGCGATACGGCGCGGCGTCCGCGGCCAGGATCGCGGCGAGGTCGCGATCGTCCTCGGCGATCGCGACATGCGTGTCGGCGCTGGCATATCCGTGCCCGGGAAAATGCTTGGCGCAATGCGCCATTCCGGCACGTGCCATGCCGAACATCAGACTCTGCGCCAGCACGGCGACGACCCGGGCATCGGCATGGAACGCGCGGTCGCCGATGACTGCCGAACGCCCCCAGTCGAGGTCGAGCACCGGTGCGAAGCTGAAGTCGACCCCACAGGCGCGCAGTTCGGCGGCAAGGACGAAACCGCAGCCCGCGGCGCGGCGCATTGCGCCCGGGGCGTCGGCCATCCAGTGCTCGCCCAGTTCGCGCATCGCCGGCAGGGTGGTGAAACCGTCGCTGCGGAACCGCTGCACCCGGCCACCCTCATGGTCGACCGCGATCAGCAGATCCGGCCGCACCGCCTTGATCTGCGCGCATAGCGCACCGAGCTGGGCGCGGTCATGCCAGTTGCGGGAGAACAGGATGACCCCGCCGACCAGCGGATGCCGCAGCCGGCGCCGGTCGTTCGCGTCGAGCGCAGGACCGGCGACGTCGAGGATCAGCGGCGAGGCGATGGTTTCGGACATGACGTCAGCCCGCCATGTCCGGCGCCGACGCACCGGTCGCTTCCGACGACGGTGGCGCCACTTCGGCGACGACCATCGCCAGCGCGGTGTCGGCCTCGTCGGACACCGACACCAGGAAGCGCAACTGCCGGGCCGCGCACCAGTCACGCAGCGGGCCGTGCAGCACGATCACCGGCTGCCCGCTGGGCAGCTTGAGCGTTTCGCAGTCGGCCCAGCGCATCGGGCTGTGGATGCCGAGCCCGATGGCCTTGGAGAACGCCTCCTTCGCGGCGAAGCGGGTCGCCAGGTAGTTCACCCCGCGCTGCTCGCGCCGCGCGCTGCGGCGGTCGTATTCACGCAACTCCGCAGGCCCGAGCACGCGCTGTGCGAAACGCCCGCCATGGCGGCGCAGCGCCGCCTGCATCCGGGCGATCGAGCAGACGTCGGTGCCGATGCCGTAGATCATGCCCGGGACGAAGCCACAGCCCGGGCGATCACGGACTGGAAGTCGCGCACGGCCTGCGTCAGCCCGACGAACAGCGCATGGCCGATCAGCGCGTGGCCGATATGCAGCTCGCCGACCTCGGGCAGCGCGGCGACGGCCGCGGTGCTGTCCAGTCCGAGCCCGTGGCCGGCGTTGGTCTGCAGCCCCAGACTGCGGCCGAGTCGCAGACCGGTGACGAGACGCTCGAATTCGCGCTGCCGCAGTGCGTCGTCGCCGGCGTCGAACGCATTGGCGTAGGCCCCGGTGTGGAGTTCGATGCAGGGTGCGCCGGCGCGGGCGCCGGCCTCGATCTGCTGCGGACTGGCCTCGATGAACAGCGACACCCGGCAGCCACAGTCGGCCAGTCGCGCACAGGCGTCGCGCACCCGGTCGAACTGGCCGACGACGTCGAGGCCGCCTTCGGTCGTGACCTCCTGGCGTCGCTCGGGAACCAGGCAGACCATCTGCGGCCGCACGCGGCAGATGATGTCGATCATCTCGGCGGTCATCGCCGACTCGAAGTTGAGCGGGACGCTGATGCGTTCCTTGAGCCGGTCGACGTCGGCGTCGCGGATATGCCGGCGATCTTCTCGCAGGTGGAAGGTGATGATGTCGGCGCCGGCCGACACGGCCTGCTCGGCGGCGCGGACGGGGTCAGGATGGGTACCGCCGCGGGCGTTGCGCAGCGTGGCGACGTGATCGATGTTCACGCCGAGCAGCGGCGCGCGGTCGCGCGCAGGCGCCATTGGATTCATAGCTTGTGCAGGTCGATGAGCAGCTGCCGGGTGCGCAGCGTCTGTCCCGAGAGATGATAGTGAAGCAGTCCGCGCATCAACGCCTTGCAGGTGCGCGCGAGCGCGGCATCGGCGTCCGCCGGTGGCCCGGCACGCAACGCCAGCAGCTCGGCACCACGCACCGCGGCCGGATCGCTCGCAGCGCAGCGCTGCACGCCGTGCTCCGGATCGACCCGATAGGTCGCATCGGCCAGCACCGGCGCGCCGGTACCGCCTTCGACATGCAGCTCAGGCAGGTAGCCGAGCTCGCGCAGCAGCGCGAACTCGAAATCCCGCAGCACCGGTTCGAGTTCCGTGGGTCGCGCCTGCGGGCGCGCCGCCAGCGCCGCGACAGCGTCGTGGTAGGCGTCGAACAGACGTTCGTGCGCGTCTTCGCGCGCCAGCAGCCGGACCAGCAGTTCGTTGAAGTAGAAGCCGCAGAGCAGCGGCAGCCCCGCCAGTGGCGCCAGGCCGCCGACCCATTCGGCCCGGGTCAGCGTCCGCACCTCGCCGCGCCCGCTCCAGCCGGCCTGGCACGGCTGGAAGCCCAGCAGCACGGCGCGCAGCGCCGAGGTCGGTCGCTTGGCCCCCTTGGCCACCAGGGCGACCCGGCCGTGGCGACGGCTGAACGCGTCGAGCAGCAGGCTGGTCTCCTTCCACGGATAGCTGTGCAGCACGTAGACCGGCTCGTCCTGCACCCGCTCGATGCCGCCGCGCCGTGCGCGGCGCAGCGGCCTGGGGCCGTCGACGGGCGCCGGAGCGCCCGCGGCGGCCTCAATCCTCATAGCCGAAGGCGCGGACCGCGGCCTGGTCGTCGGCCCAGCCGGAACGGGTCTTGACCCAGACCTCGAGGAACACCGGGCTGCCGAACAGCGTTTCCATGTCCTTGCGCGCCTCGGTGGAAATGCGCTTGAGGCGCTCGCCGCGCGCGCCGATCACCATCGCCTTGTGGTTTTCGCGGTCGACGATGATCGCCGCGGCGATGCGGCGCAGTGCACCCTCCTGCGCAAACTGCTCGATCACCACGGTGCTGGTGTAAGGCAGCTCGTCGCCGGTCAGCCGGAACAGCTTCTCGCGCAGGATCTCCGCGGCAAGAAAACGCTCACTGCGGTCGGTCAGCGCGTCCTCCTCGTATCCCCAGTCGCCTTGCGGCAGATGCGGAACCATGATCCCCAGCAAGCGTTCCACATCGCCCGCGCGGTTCGCCGACATGGGGACGATCTCGGCGAACGGCCGTAGCGCACCGAGCTCCGCCAGCCACGGGAACAGCCGCTCGCGCGGCGTCACCCGGTCGATCTTGTTGGCGACCACGATCACCGGACGATCGGTCGGCAGCAGGTCGAGGACCGTGCGGTCCTCCGCGCCGAGCCGTCCGGCCTCCAGCACCCAGATCACCAGGTCGACCTCTGCCAGCGCCGCGGTGACCGTGCGGTTCATGCTCCGGTTGAGTGCATGCTGATGCCGGGTCTGGAATCCCGGGGTGTCGACGAAGGCGAACTGCGCGGCACCGACGCTGCGCACGCCCAGGATGCGGTGGCGGGTCGTCTGCGCCTTGTGCGACGTGATGCTGATCCTGGCGCCGACCAGCGCATTGAGCAGGGTCGATTTACCCACGTTCGGCCGACCGACGATGGCGATGGTGCCGAAGCGGCGCGGTTCGGCGCCGGTGATGTCAGATGCGTTGGTCATGGCGTCCGTGCTCCACCCGGTCGGGTCGATCCGTGCAGCGGCGCGGCGTTGTCCGGCTGCAGCCCACCGCCGGGCGCTGCGTCTGATTGAGCGGCCGGCTTGCGGGCGTCGATCACCACCGGCTTGCTGCGGCCGCGCACCGGTTGCGTGCCGCCACGCCCGATGCGCACGATCATGCGGCTGGCGGCGTCCTGCTCGGCTCGGCGGCGGCTGTCACCCTCGCCATCCACCGTCAGCCCGAGCGCGGGAACGGCGCATTCGACGCGGAAGCGCTGGCGGTGCGCTGCACCCTGGACGTCGCGCACGGTGTATACCGGCAGCGGCAGCCGCTGACCCTGCAGGAACTCCTGCAACTGGGTCTTCGCGTCCTTGCGCACGACGTCGGCGTCGAGGGAATCGAGCAGCGGAGAGAACAGCCGGCGCATCACCTCCTGCGCCGCATCGAAACCGGATTCGAGATAGATCGCTCCCAGCAACGCCTCGAGCGCGTCGGCCAGGATCGACTCGCGCTGCGCCCCGCCGCTCTGCAGTTCCCCCTCTCCGAGCCGGAGGAAGCGGCCGAGTTCGATGCTCCGCGCGACATCCGCGAGGGTTTCGGCGCGGACCAGCGCCGCGCGCAGGCGCGACAGCTGCCCCTCGTCCTGCCGCGCCGCCTGGTGGTAGAGCAGCGCCGCCGCGGCGAGATTGAGAACCGAGTCGCCGAGGAATTCGAGGCGCTCGTTGTGGTGCGCGCCGAAACTGCGGTGCGTCAGCGCCCGCTCGAACAAATGGCGATCGCGGAAGACGTAATGCAGCCGCGTTTCGAGTGCTGTGGCCAACCGGAACTCAGCGCGAATGGCCGGCGTACTTGATCAGCAGGTACACCGGGCCGGCGATGCGGATTTCCTTGTCATAGGCGAACGAGACCACCACCTTGTCGTTCACCTTGGTGATGTCCAGATCCTGCGCCCGCACTGACGAAATGTAGTCGACGTCGGCCATCTTCGAGTAGGCCGCACGGATGTCACCGACGGTCGGACCGGCCTTCGCTGCCTCGTTCACCGCCTTCTGAATGGCGAAATATTCCGTCGCCGTCGGTACCGCCTGGGCGCCGATGATGACCAGAAACGCCAGGATGGCACCCCAGAAGATCAGGCCGATGAGGGTGATGCCGCGCTGCTTGCCTGCGTGGGTCATGGAAACCTCGTAGTCTGAAACCGACGAAACCGCTTAATGGATCAGGCCGATGTTCTTGGGCGAGCCGAAATTCATCCAGACGACAAACGCCTTGCCGACGATGTTTCTCTCCGGCACGAAGCCCCAGTACCGCGAATCGAGTGAATTATCGCGATTGTCGCCCATCGCGAAATAATTTCCAGCGGGAACCTTGCAGACGAAACCTTCGAGGTTGTAATGGCACATGTCCCGGTGCGGAAAATTATCCGGACCGCCGATGACGTATGGCGGCGCCTCGGGGTTCAGCATGATCCGGTGCCGATGCGCGCCGAGGACTTCCATGTACTGTTTGTAGTACGTCATGCTGCCCGGATCGAAGTAGTCGGACAGCGGCGTCTCGGCAACCGGCTTGCCGTTGATCACCAGATGCTTGTTCTCGTATGAAACCGTGTCGCCGGGCAGGCCGACGATGCGCTTGATGTAGTCGATCCGCGGATCCTTGGGCAGGCGGAAGACGATCACGTCGCCGCGCTGCGGCAGTTCGCCGGGGGTGATGCGGGTGTCGAGCAGCGGCAGGCGCAGGCCGTAGACGAACTTGTTGACCAGGATGAGGTCGCCCGGAACCAGCGTGGGCTCCATCGATCCCGACGGGATCTTGAACGGCTCCGCGACGAACGAGCGCAGCAGGAAGACGACGAGGATGACCGGGAACAGCCCGGCGGTCCACTCCAGCCACCAGGGCTGGCGCTGGAGCCGCTCGCGCGCCGCGGCAACGTCGCTTTCGCCCATCGAGCCGTCGGCAACCACCCCCTGCTGCTGCAGGGCCGCGCGGCGCGATTCGAGCTCCTCGGCGGCACGGTCCGCGGCCCGCTGGCGCTGCGGCGCAAAGTACCAGCGCTCGGCAACCCAGAACGCGCCGGTGATGACCAGCAGGATGAACAGCAACAGGGTGAAATTGACGCTCGGCGCAGTTTCCATGGAGGAATGTTCGGGGAGGGATTTCAGTCTTCGACTTGCAGGATGGCGAGGAAGGCCTCTTGCGGCACCTCGACCGAGCCGATCTGCTTCATGCGTTTCTTGCCGGCTTTCTGCTTTTCGAGCAGCTTGCGTTTGCGGCTGATGTCACCGCCGTAGCACTTCGCGAGAACGTTCTTGCGCAGGGCCTTGATTGTCTCACGGGCAATGATGTTGCCCCCGATCGCCGCCTGGATCGCGACGTCGTACATCTGGCGCGGGATGATCTCGCGCATCTTGGCCGCCACCTGCCGGCCGCGGTACTGGCTCTGGCTGCGGTGGACGATGATCGACAGCGCGTCGACGCGATCGCCGTTGATCAGCATGTCGACCTTGACCACGTCCGCGGGGCGGTATTCCTTGAACTCGTAATCCATCGACGCGTAGCCGCGCGACACCGATTTGAGCTTGTCGAAGAAGTCCAGCACGATCTCCGCCAGCGGCATGTCGTAGGTCAGCATGACCTGCCGGCCGTGGTAGGCCATGTTGAGCTGCACGCCACGCTTCTGGTTCGCCAGGGTCATCACCGGACCGACGTATTCCTGCGGCATGTAGAGATGGACCGTGACGATTGGCTCGCGGATTTCGTGAATGCGCCCCGGATCGGGCATCTTCGACGGGTTCTCGACCTCGATCACGTCACCGTTGGCGAGCACCACCTGGTAGACCACCGACGGCGCGGTGGTGATCAGATCCTGGTCGAACTCGCGCTCGAGCCGCTCCTGCACGATCTCCATGTGCAGCAGCCCGAGAAAGCCGCAGCGAAAGCCGAAGCCCAGCGCCTGGCTCACCTCGGGCTCGTAGCGCAGCGACGAGTCGTTGAGCTTGAGCTTCTCCAGCGCGTCGCGCAGCTGGTCGTATTCGCTGGCCTCGGTCGGATACAACCCCGCGAAGACCTGCGGCTGGATTTCCTTGAATCCCGGCAGCGGTTCGGCAGCCGGACCGCGATTGTTGGGCAGCTTCTTTTCCAGCGTGATGGTGTCGCCGACCTTGGCCGCCTGCAGTTCCTTGATCCCGGCGATGACGAAACCGACCTCGCCGGCGCGCAGCATGTCGCGCTGCACCGACT
Source organism: Pseudomonadota bacterium (assembly GCA_021814605.1). GTDB lineage: Bacteria > Pseudomonadota > Gammaproteobacteria > Burkholderiales > Burkholderiaceae_C > Thiomonas. Next base: position 7,185 of record JAKAIB010000167.1, read on the forward strand.
TGGGGGTGAACAC
>JAKAIB010000168.1 GCA_021814605.1 Pseudomonadota bacterium
GGCGCCCGTCTGCAGCACCGCGCGCAGTTCGGCGACCGACATCTGCAGCTGCCGGGCGAAATCGGCGAGCAACTGACTCAGCAGCGCCGGCGCCCGGATCTGTGCCAGCAGCGGTGCCGCCTGATGGATCGCCTGCGCGCGCCCTTCGGCGGTGGCCAGCGCAACGCCGTCGAACACGCTCGCCGCGAGAAATTCGGACAACGGCGACGCGCGCGCCACTTCCCGCTCGAACGCCTCGGCGCCAAAAGCGCGGACGTAGGAGTCCGGATCGTGCTCCGGCGGGAGGAACAGGAACTTCACCAGCCGGTCGTCCCCGAGCAGCGGCAGCGCCTGTTCCATCGCCCGGCGCGCAGCGCGCCGGCCGGCCGCATCGCCGTCGAAGCTGAACACCACCTGCCCGGTGTGCCGGAACAGCTTCTGCAACTGCTGCGCCGTGCATGCCGTCCCGAGGGTCGCGACGGCATGCTCCACGCCGAACTGCGCCAGCGCGACCACATCCATGTAGCCTTCGACCACCAGCGCGTAGCCGGCGCGTGCGATCGCCGGCCGCGCCTCGAACAGGCCGTAGAGTTCCTCGCCCTTGTGGAACACCGCCGTCTCGGGCGAATTGAGGTATTTCGGCTCGCCCTGGTCGATGACCCGGCCGCCGAAACCGATGACCTCGCCCTTCAGGCTCCGGATCGGGAAGGTGATCCGGTCCCGCAACCGGTCGTAGCGCCGCTGCGCGGCGGCGAAACCCTCCTCGGCGTCGGGCGCCAGCGTCTCGCCCTGGGCGTCGCGGGCAACGACCAGGCCGGACTGGACCAGGGCATCGGCGTTGTAGTTCGCGAACGCGCCTGCCAGTCCCTGCCAGTCGTCCGGCGCGTAGCCCAGGCCATAGCGCTTGGCAATCGCTCCCTGCAATCCGCGCCGGATCAGGTACTGCTTCGCCCGGTCACTGTGGCGCAGCCGATGCTGGTAGAACGCGTCGGCGGCCTGCAAGGCGTCGACAAGGGTCGCATGGAGCGACCGCTGCTGCTGCAGCCGGCGCTGCTGCAGCGGATCGAGATCGGCCTCGGGCACGGTCATGCCGTACCGGCCGGCGAGTTCCTTGACCGCGTCGACGAACCCCATGCCGGCGAATTCCATCAGGAAGCCGATCGCCGTGCCGTGCACGCCGCAGCCGAAGCAGTGATAGAACTGCTTGCTCGCGCTGACCGTGAACGACGGCGTCTTTTCGCCGTGGAACGGGCAAAGCCCCTTGTAGTTGCTGCCGCTCTTCTTCAGTTCGACATGCTGGCCGACGATCTCGACGATGTCGGCACGCGCGAGCAGATCCTGGATGAAGCCGGGAGGAATGCGCTGCTGCATGTCTCGGACGCCGGCCGGACGGAGACCGGATCCCCGCCCGTGCGGCGCATCACTTCGGTTGCATGCGGATCGCGCCGTCGAGCCGGATCACCTCGCCATTGAGCATGGGGTTGGCGACGATGGACTCGACCAGCGCGGCGTACTCTTCCGGCCGGCCCAGCCGCTGCGGGAACGGCACCATCTGGCCGAGGGCCACCTGGACTTCCTCGGGCATGCCCAGTAGCATCGGCGTGGCGAAGATCCCGGGCGCAATGGTGACGACGCGGATGCCGTCGCGTGCGAGGTCGCGCGCCAACGGCAGCGTCATCCCGGCGATCCCGGCTTTCGAAGCGGCATACGCCACCTGGCCGATCTGTCCTTCGAATGCCGCAACCGACGCCGTGTTGATCACCACGCCGCGCTCGCCGTCGACCAGCGCCGGCTGCTGCGCCATCACCGCCGCGGCGAGTCGCGCGACGTTGAAACTGCCGATCAGGTTGACCTCGACGACGCGGCGGAACAGGTCGAGCGGATGCGGCCCCTGCTTGCCCAGGGTGCGCGATGCCGGGGCGATCCCCGCGCAACTGACGGCGACGCGCAGCGGAGCGAGCGCCTGTGCAGCATTCACCGCAGCCAGAACGTCCGGCTCGCTGGTGACGTCGCAATGCACGAACTGGCCGCCGATCTCCGCGGCAAGCGTGCGCCCGGCGTCGTCCTGCACGTCCGCCAGCACCACCCGGGCGCCGCGCCGCGCGAGCTGGCGGGCCGTCGCGGCGCCGAGTCCGGAAGCGCCGCCGGTGACGATCGCGCTGTGTCCTTCGAGTTGCATGGTCGCTCCTCAGCCGCCGCTCAGGACTGCAGCGCCGCGAAGATCCGCTGCCGGACTTCGTCGACGGGGCCGATGCCCGAGATCTTCACCAGCCGCGGGGCACCAGGCGCCTGCTGCGCCGCCCGGCCGGCATAGAAGTCGACCAGCGGACGGGTCTGCGCGTGGTAGACCTGCAGGCGCTTGCGCACCGTCTCTTCGCGATCGTCGTCGCGCTGCACCAGCGGCTCACCGGTGACGTCGTCGATGCCGGCGACACGCGGCGGATTGAATTTCAGGTGATAGGTGCGGCCCGACCCGGGATGGACCCGGCGTCCGCTCAGACGTTCAATGATGTCGGCGTCGGGAACGTCGAACTCGAGCACCACGTCGATGCCGATCCCGGCCTGCTCCAGCCCCTCGGCCTGCGCGATGGTGCGCGGAAAACCGTCGAGCAGGAAGCCGCTGCCGCAGTCGGGCGCCGTCAGACGCTCGCGCACCACGCCGAGCATGATGTCGTCCGGCACCAACCCGCCCGATTCCATGATCTTCTGCGCCTGCTGCCCCAGCGGCGTGCCGGCCTTGACCGCGGCGCGCAGCATGTCGCCGGTCGAGATCTGCGGAATGCCGAAGCGCTCGGTGATGAATGCCGCCTGCGTGCCCTTGCCCGCCCCCGGCGCGCCCAGAAGAATCAATCGCATCATGTGTTTGTCTCTCGAATCAGTGGCTTCGCCGCGTCGCCCGGTGCAATTCGTCTTGTCGCAGACGCGGTGGCTCGTCGATCGGCGGCGGGCGCCGCGGATCCAGCGGGCCAGAATACCAGAGGCGGCTGCATTGCCGCTGACACGGCGCCGCTCAGTCGCCCCACAGCCGCCGGACGCGTTCCAGATCCTGGGGCGTGTCGACGCCGGGCCCGGGCGCATGGGCCGCGACATGCACCGCGATGCGGTGGCCGTGCCAGAGTGCGCGCAGCTGCTCCAGCGCCTCGGCCTGCTCCAGCGGTACCGGTGGAAGCGCCGCATAGCGGCGCAGGAACCCGGCGCGATACGCATACAGCCCGATGTGCCGGAGCACCGGCACCATCGCCTCGCCGCGCAAGGCCCATCCGGACGAATCGGCACGGTAGGCGTCGCGATGCCACGGAATCGGCGCACGAGAGAAGTACAACGCGCGGCCGCTTCGATCGAGCACCACCTTCACCACGTTGGGGTTGAACACCTCCTCGGCATCGTCGATCGCGTGGGCGCAGGTCGCCATGTCGACGTGTGGATCGTCGCGCAGCAGCCGCGCGCAGGCGGCGGGAAGCTGCGGATCGATCAGCGGCTCGTCGCCCTGGAGGTTGACCACGATCGCGTCGTCGGGCAACTGCAGCAGTTGCGCCGCCTCGGCCAGCCGGTCGGTGCCGCTGGGATGATCGGCCCGCGTCAGCACGGCGTCGACGCCGTGCGCGGCGCAGGCGGCGACCACAGCCTCACTATCGCAGGCGACAACGACCCGCTGCGCGCCGCTGTCCAGGACGCGCTGCGCGACACGGACCACCATCGGCGCCCCGCCGATGTCCGCCAGCGGCTTGCCGGGCAGCCGGGTCGACGCCAGCCGGGCCGGGATCAGCACCCAGAACGCAACGTCGCCGCTCACGGCTGGTCGCTGACGGACGCCTCCGCGCCGGTCTCTGCGACCGAGGCATCGGCCGCCGCAGGCGCTTCGAGGTCGCGCGCCAGGTCGACCAGCAGCAGCGGAATGTCGTCGCGGATCGGATAGGCGAGTTTGTCGCGCGGACAGACCAGTTCCTGCGCGTCGCGGTCGTATTGCAGGCTGCCCTTGCAGATCGGGCAGACGAGAAGTTCAAGCAGTCGTGCGTCCACGCGCAGCCTCCAGTCGGCGGGTCAGCCAGGGCAACAGGTCATCGGGCAGACCCAGCCGGAGTTCGGCGACCCACAACCGCTCGCGCAGTGCGGGCGGCAGAGCGGCCGATTTTATGGCGTCCTTGGCGGTGACGATGATCGGTGCGTCGGCCGGGAGCGCGTCGAGCGCCGCAGGGTCGAGCGGACGATGATCCGGCAGCGCCACCGTCCGGGGCGCCAGGCCGGCACCGCGCAGCATGGCGAAGAACTGTCCCGGGTTGCCGATGCCCGCGGCCGCAGCCAGCGGCCGCCCGGCGAGCTGCCGGGCGAAGGCCTCGGCCGACAGCCGCTCGCCACCCGCCGGATGGTGCAGCTCGCCAAGGCGGCGCTCGAGCACGAAGCGTCGTCCGGCGGCCGGCAGCCGCGCCAGCGCCGATTCGGCGCCCAGCATCGCGTCGCAGCGACGTCCGGGCGGTTCGCGCAGCGGCCCGGCGGGCAGCAGCCAGCCGTTGCCCCAGAGTCGCTCGTCGACGACGACCAGCTCGACATCGCGCGCCAGCGCGAAGTGCTGAAGCCCGTCGTCGGCAAGAACCACGTCGATCTCCGGATGTGCAGCAAGGAGCGCCCGGCCGGCCTCGGCCCGGCGACGCCCGACGACGACCGGGCAGCCGGCCATCCGCGCAAGCAGCACCGGCTCGTCGCCGCATTGCCGCGGATCGCTGTCCGGCCCGACCGGGAGGGTCTCGGCGGCGCCCGACGCGCGGCCGTATCCGCGCGACACGATTCCGGGAGTCCATCCCGCCCGCCGCAGGCCGGTGGCCAGCGCGGCGATCAGCGGGGTCTTGCCCGTACCGCCGACCGTGAGATTGCCGACGACCACCACGGGCACCGCAAGCCGTTGCACCGGCAACAGGCCGGCGCGATACAGCGTGGCCCGCAACGCGACCGCCGCGCCGTAGACCCGCGACAGCGGCCACAGCGCCCACGACACCGCGCTGCGCCGCAGCCACCAGCCCGGCCAGCCGCTGTCGGCCTGGGGCGCGGCCATCACGACGATTTCTGCGTGGCGAAAGTCAGACGGCTCAGTCCCGCGGCGCGCGCCGCCTCCATGACATTGACCACCGACTGCTGCGTGGCCTGCGCATCGGCGCTGATGACCACCATCGCGTCCGGCATGCCGCGTGCAGCGGCCCGCAACGCCTGGGCGATCGCGCTGACGCTGCGCTCGGACAGGATCTGGCGATCGACCGCATATTCGCCGGAACTGCTGACGGCCACGACGATCTCGTGCGGGCGGTTCTGCGCCTGTTCGGCATCCGCCGTCGGCAGGGTGATCTTGAGTTCGGTGTACTTCGAGTACGTGGTGCTAATCATCAGGAAGATCAGGATGACCAGCAGGACGTCGATCAGCGGGATGAGGTTGACCTCGGGATCCTCGTTGCTCTGGCGCTTGAAGTTCATTGCGATCGGAAGGCGAAGCCGGCTTCAGTTCTGCGGCAGATAGCTGTGCAGATGCGTCGCGAGCCGCCGCGCCGACTGCTCCAGCTCCACGGTGTAATCGTCGACCCGGCTGCGGAAATAGCGGTAGAAGATCAGCGAGGGCACCGCCACGATCAGCCCCAGCGCGGTGTTGTAAAGCGCCACGGAAATGCCGTGCGCCAGCACCGTCGGATCGGTCCCGGCGCTGGTCTGCGAGCCAAAGATCTCGATCATGCCAACCACGGTGCCGAGCAGGCCGAGCAGCGGCGCCGCCGACGCCACGGTCGCCAGCGCGTTGAGGTACTTCTGCAGCCGGTAGACCTGATGCCGGCCGGCATTCTCCAGATCCTCCTGCAGCGCCTCGGCACTCGCATGGGGTCGGGCCACCGAGCGGAATCCGCTGGCGAGCACGGCGCCCAGCGGCGAGTTCGCCTCGAGCTTGTCGAGCACGTCGGGCGCCGGCAGCTGCTGCGCCGACACGGCCAGCGCCTCGTCCAGCAGCCGCGGCGGCAGGATGCGTGCGCGGCGCAGTGCCGACAGCCGCTCGAAAATGACCGCAAGGGCGACGATCGAACACAAGATCAGCGGCCAGATCGGCCAGCCCGCAGCCTCCACCATGTGCAACATGCCCCGCGCCCTCGGAATCTGTCCGGCGCCTGCATTCCGGCCGCCGGATCGTTCATGGAACCGTCGGCGCGATGCGCTGCCGGTCGATTTGAGCGCAACATTATGCCGGTCCCGCGGCGGCACGGACAATGCGCCGGCGCGCCTTGCGCCGGCCGACCGAAGTTATCCAGACATTCTGTGGACAAGTCTGTGCGCAAGGCGTGGGAGGCGGCGCCAAATCCAGAAAAATCAAGCCTGCCGCTTAATGTGACTATTTTTTGAACAGAAATTAATCGATACGAATCAAATACTTAACATGAAGTTACGTCGAAACGCCGCCTCGGCAGCGGCGCCTGCGCCGGGCATGCCGCATGTGCACATGTCTCTCGCGGATGCCGCTGGCTCCCCTCGGGAGAGGGGATGAACGCGCCCCGTCCCGCCCCGTTCGTCTGGACCGTATCGGCGCTGGTGCGAGCCTTCGCCGACGCCCTCGACGCGCGCTTCAACGGCCTCGACGTGCGCGGCGAAGTCTCCGGGCTGACCCGTGCCGCCAGCGGCCACGTCTACTTCAGCCTCAAGGATGCCGGCTCGCAGTTGCGCTGCGTGATGTTCCGCCAGCGCGTCCTGCTGTCGGGCGCGGCGCTGCGCGACGGCGCGCGTGTGCGGTTGCGCGCGACGGTGTCGATCTACGAGCCGCGCGGCGACCTGCAGCTCATCGTCGACAGCGTGCAGCCCGACGGCGAGGGTGCGCTGCTCGAAGCCTTCCTGGCGCTCAAGGCACGGCTGCAGGCCGAAGGGCTGTTCGAGCCGGATCGCAAGCGTCCGCTGCCACCGGCGCCGCGCACCGTCGGCGTGATCACCTCGCTGCAGGCGGCCGCGCTGCGCGACGTGCTGGCCACGCTGCGCCGCCGCAGCCCGCAGGTGCGGGTCGTCGTCTACCCGGCGAGCGTCCAGGGTACGCAGGCACCGGGCGAACTGATCGCCGCGTTGCGCGCGGCGCAGGCCCGCCGCGACGCGGACGTCCTGCTGCTGGTGCGCGGCGGCGGCAGCCTGGACGACCTCTGGGCGTTCAACGACGAGTCGCTGGTGCGTGCGGTC
>JAKAIB010000169.1 GCA_021814605.1 Pseudomonadota bacterium
CGACACCGAGGTGCTGCTGCGGCTATACGAGCGGGAGGGGCTCGATTTCCTCCACCGGCTCAACGGCATGTTCGCGATCGCGATCTATGACGCCCGCGGCGCCGAACCGGTGGTGTCGCTTGTACGCGATCGCATCGGCGTCAAGCCGCTGTTCATCCGCGACGACGGCCGCCGCGTGGTGTTCGGATCGGAGATCAAGGCGCTGCTTCCCGCGCTCGCCGGTCGCCCGATGCTCGACCTGCCTGCGCTGCAGCATTACCTTGCCTACAACTTCGTGCCGCCGCCGTTCACGCTGTTCGACGGCATCCGTCACGTCATGCCGGGCACGGTGGTCAGCATCACCCGCTCGGGCAGCCGGACGCGGCGCTGGTGGAGCCTCGCCGACCAGCACGTCGGGCTGCACGGCTTCGCCGAATGGCAGGACGCCTTCGTCGGTCTGCTCGACGACGCGGTACGGCTGCGACTGCGCAGCGACGTGCCGTTCGGTGCCTTCCTGTCCGGCGGGGTCGATTCGAGCAGCGTGGTCGCGCTGATGGCGCGCCACGTTCGCGAGCCGGTGCGCAGCTTCTGCATCGGATTTCCCGACGTGCGCTTCGACGAGTCGCCCTACGCCCGCGACGCGGCGCAGCGCTTCGGCACGTTGCACCGCGAGCAGATCGTCCAGCCGGATCTGATCGACGATTGGTCGCGGGTGCTGTGGCACTGCGACCAGCCGCACGGCGACGCCTCGTTCATGCCCACCCTCAAGGTCAGCGAGCTCGCCGCGCGCGAGGTCAAGGTGGTGCTCACCGGCGACGGCGGCGACGAGCTGTTCGCTGGCTACGACAAGTACGCCAGCTTCATGGCCGATCCGGCGCTGCGCGACCTGCCGGCCGCCGACTTCGCACGGCACTACGTCGAGCACACCGGGCTGTTCGGCGCCGACGCCCGGGCCGCACTGTTCCAGCCGTGGCTGCGCGCGCGCCTGGCCGGAGTCGACAGCGTGCGCGACGTCGCCGCACCATGGTTCGAGCAGGCGTCCCATTTCGACCGGGTCAACCAGATGCTCTACCTCGACATGATGCTGCTGCTGCCCGGCAACAACCTGGTCAAGCCCGACCGCATGGGGATGGCGGTGTCGATCGAGGCGCGCACCCCGTTCCTCGACTGGCGGATGATGGAGTTCGCCTTCCGCGCCCCCGGCGACACCAAGCTGCGGGACGGCGACAAGAAGCATTGGTTCAAGCGGGCGGTCGAGCCGCTGATCGGCAGCGACCTCGCGCACCGCCGCAAGCAGATGTTCACCGTGCCGATCGGCGAATGGTTCCGCGGGCCGCGCCGGCAATGGCTGCACGACCTGCTGTTCGCGCCCGGCGCGATCGGCGCGACGCTGTTCGATCCGGCGCAGGTCAGCCGGCTGTTCGACGACCATGTCGCGGGCCGCGCCAACCGGACCCGCGAGCTGCGCGCGCTGGCCGCGCTCGAGCTCTGGGCACAGCGATTCCGGCCCGAGGTTCCGGCGCCGTGAGCCGCGACGCCCCGCGCGTCCTCGCCGTCGCCTACGGCGGCGGGCACATCGCGATGGTCCTTCCGGTGCTGCGCGCGCTGCGCCGGCGGCTGCCCGGGCTGCACGTCGACCTGCTGGCGCTGACCACGGCGCGCCGTGCCGCGGTCGACGCCGGCGAATCGCCGCTCGGCTACGCCGACCTGCTGCACCTGCTCCCCGCCGACCAGCAGGCGCGCGCGCTCGAACTCGGCCGAGAGCTGCAGGACGGCAATGCGCACCCCGACATCGCCGCGGCCGAAACCGTCGCCTATCTCGGCATCAACGCCGTCGATCTCGAACTGCAGCTCGGCATCGACGCTGCACAGGCACGCATCGCCGAACGCGGGCGGCACGGTTTCCATCCCATCCATTTCTTCCGCCGCGTCATCGCCGCACTGTCGCCGGACCTGGTGATCGCGACCAACTCGCCGCGCAGCGAACAGGCGGCGGTCGACGCCGCCGCCGAAGCCGGGATTCCGGGCCTGGCGATACTCGATCTGTTCGGGCTGCCGGGCGACGCCTTCGCGGCGCGCAGGCGTCATCCGGACCGCGTCTGCGTGCTCGCGGACGTGGTCCGCGACAACCTCGTCGCGGCCGGCTGGGCGCACGACCGCATCGCGATCACCGGCAACCCGGCATTCGACGTGCTGCATGAGCCGGCCACCCGCGCCGCGGCTGGCGAATTGCGCGAGCGTCTCGGCTGGACCGGCCGCAAGGTCGTGCTGCTTGCCGCGCATCCCGAGCCGAGCAGCCATCCGGCGACGCACTGGCCCGCCGGGGACGCGCTGCCGCTGGCGATGGAAACCGCGCTGCGCGACTGGGTGCACGCCCGCCCGGGCGCGGCGCTGATCGTCCGCCACCATCCCAACCACTGGCACCGCTACCCGCGGCTACCCGACGACGCGCAGGTGCATTTCAGCGTCCCCGGCGAGGAGCCGGTCGATCCGCTGATCCTCGCCGCCGACTGCGTGGTGGTGCAGACGACCACGGTCGGGCTGCAGGCGGCAACGGTCGGCATTCCGGTCCTGTCGATGCAATGCTCGCCCGGCGCGCTCGGCGCGTTCAACCTGGCCCGCCTCGGCATCGCGCAGGGGGTGGCCGACGTCCCCGACCTGCCGGCGGCGCTCGACACCGTCCTCGCCCGCCGGCCCGCACCCACCTCCTGGGCGCGCCCGATGCGCGCCGCCGAGGCGGTGGCGGGCGAAGCGCTCGAGCTGCTCGCCATGGCGGCAGACGCCCGGCCGAGGCAACCGGACGCGACCCGCTCCCTATAATTTCGCCCTTGATCCCGCAAAGGACCCGCGTTTCGAGGCGAAGCATGACCCGCGTTTCGACGACTTCGCTCCGTGACCATCCGCCGTCCCCGCCCGACTCCGCCCCACGAGACGGCCGCATCGCGCTGACTACCGCGGATTGCGGCCGGGGCCGCACGTCCATCCTGCTCCGCATCCGGCATTCCTCGTGACCACCATCGCGACCATCTGCGCCCGCGGCGGCAGCAAAGGGCTGCCCGGCAAGAACCTGCGGCCGTTCGCTGGCAGGCCGTTGATCGTGCACAGCATCGCCTTCGCGCTGGCCCATCCGGCGATCGGGGCGGTGTACGTGTCGACCGACGACGCCGCGATCGCCGAGGTTGCGCGCGGTGCCGGCGCGATCGTGCCGTATCTGCGTCCGGCCGAACTGGCGCGCGACGACACGCCGAAGCTGCCGGTCATCGAGCATCTCGTGGCCCACCTGGAGGCGCGCGGCGAATCGGTCGCGCGCATCGTCGATCTGCAGCCGACATCGCCGCTGCGCCGTCCCGAAGACCTCGACGGCTGCCTGGCCCTGGCGAATGCACCGGACGCTCCCGGCCTGGTGCTGACCGCCTTCGACTGCGGATTCAATCCCTACTTCAACCTCGTCGAACGGCAGCCCGACGGCACCGTCTTCATCAGCAAGGGCGGTGGTCTGGCCAGCCGGCAGAGCGCCCCGGCCGTCTGGGCGCTCAACGGCTCCATCTACGTCTGGCAGCGCGACGCGCTGGCGCACGCCGCCCGCCACGGGCTGTGGAGCGTGAAGGTCGCCGCCCACCTCATGCCGGCGGCGCGGTCGGTGGACATCGACACCGCCGACGATTTCGCGCTGGCCGAGTGGCGCGAGCAGTGCGCCCGCGCGGACACGTCCGCCTGACCCTCCCATGCCAGTTGATCGCGTCTTTCTCATCGCCGAAGCCGGCGTCAACCACAACGGGCGGCTCGACCTCGCCCTGCAACTGGTCGACGCCGCCCGCGCCGCCGGCGCCGACGCCGTCAAGTTCCAGACCTTCCGCGCCGAGGACCTCGCGCTGCCGGGCGCCGCCACGGCGGCCTACCAGCAGGGCAACACCGGCGAGACCGACCAGTTCACGATGCTGCGCAAGCTCGAACTTGGCGCGGAGGACCATCGGGCGATCGCCGACCACTGCGCGCGGACGGGCATCGAGTTCATGTCGACGCCGTTCTCGGAAGACGCGGTCGACCTGCTGGTCGCGCTCGGCGTGCGCCGGCTCAAGCTGTCGTCGGGCGAAATCGTCAACCGGCCACTGCTCGAGAAGGCCGCGTCCACCGGGCTGCCGCTGATCCTGTCCACCGGCATGGCCGATCTCGACGAAGTCCGGCAGGCGGTCGGCTGGGTGCGCGACGCATGGGCACGCGATGGCGCGCCCCGGACCTGGGCGCCTCTGCCGGGGCCGCTGGTGCTGCTGCAATGCACGTCGGCCTACCCGGCACCGGACGCCGCCCTGAACCTGCGCGCGATCGCCACGCTGCGCGAGGCGACCGGTCTGCCCGCCGGCTACTCCGACCACAGCCTGGGGAACGCCGCGCCCCTGGCCGCCGTCGCACTCGGCGCATGCGTGGTGGAGAAGCACATCACGCTCGACCGCAGCCTGCCGGGGCCGGACCACCGCGCATCGAGCGAACCGCCGGAGTTCACCGCGATGGCGCGCGACATCCGGCGCGTCCAGGACATGCTCGGCGACGGCGTCAAGATCCCTCGCGACGATGAGCTGGAAGTGCGCGCCGTCGCGCGCCGCAGCCCGGTGCTGGTCAGCGATCTTCCGGCCGGCACCGTGCTGACCCGCGCCCACCTGCAGCTGCGCCGCCCGGCCGGCGGCATCGCGGCGGCGGACCTCGACGCCGTCGTCGGCCGCGTGCTGCGCGCCGACACGGCCGCGGGCCGCGCACTGCAATGGTCCGATCTGGAATGACCCGCCGCATCCTCTACCTGTCCGGCACCCGCGCCGACTTCGGGCTGATGCGGCGCAGCCTGCTGGCGGCCGCGGCGCAACCCGCGCTGGACGTTGCCGTCGCCGCCACCGGAATGCACCTGCATGCCGAATACGGCAACACCTTGGACGACATCGTCGCCAGCGGTCTGCGCATCGCCGCCCGGATCCCCAGCGACGTGCTGTCGCGCGATCGCGCCGGAATGGCGCGGGGCGTGGGGCAGACCCTGCTCGGCCTGGTCGACGTGCTGCAGGAGGAACGTCCCGACGCGCTGCTGCTGCTGGGCGACCGCGGCGAGATGCTCGCGGGGGCGATCGCCGCGCTGCATCTGGGCGTGCCGACGATCCATGTCCACGGCGGCGAGCGCTCGGGCACGGTCGACGAACCCGTCCGCCACGCCATCAGCAAGCTGGCCACGCTGCATTTCTGCGCCACCGCGCAGTCGCGCGAACGGCTCGTCGCGATGGGCGAGGATCCGGAGCGCATCCATGTGGTCGGCGCGCCCGGGCTCGACGACCTCGGCACGGCGCTCGACGTCCCTGCCGACGCCGCCCGAACGCTGCTCGGTCTGCCTGCCGACCGCCCCTACGCGCTGGTCCTGTTCCATCCGGTGGTCCAGGAGGCCGAACTGGCCGCGGGGCAGACCGAGGCGCTGGTCGCGGCGCTCCTCGCGGCGGGTGCCGGCGCGGCGTTCGACGTCGTGTGGCTCTCGCCCAATGCCGACGCGGGCTCCGCCGGCGTCGAAGCGGTACTGCGCGGCCAGGCGGCGCACGGCTGGCGTCGCATCACCCATCTGCCGCGCGACCGCTACCTGGCCGCGCTGCGCCACGCCGCGGTGCTGGTGGGGAACTCCTCCTCCGGGATCATCGAGGCGGCCAGCTTCGGGACGCCGGTGGTCAACGTCGGGACCCGGCAGAACCTGCGGGAACGCAACGCCAACACCGCGGACGCGGCGCCCGACGCACCGGCGATCACCGCTGCCGTGCGTGCCGCGCTGGAACATGGCCCCTGGACCGTCCGCAACGTGTACGGCGACGGCCAGACCGCGGCGCGCATCGCCCATCTGCTCGCCACCCTGCCCTTGTCCGGCGAACTGCTGCACAAGGTGAATCGCTACTGAAACCCCCATGTCCGCATCGACCGACAAGCCCCTGTTGATCGTGTTCGGCGCCGGCGGCCACGGCCGCGTCGCCGCCGATGCCGCTCTGCGCAGCGGCGCATTCCGCGGCGTGGTCGCCGGCGACCGCAATCCCGCGGCGTGGGAGACCGAGCTGCTGCCAGGGGTCCCGGTGCTCGCCGCCGACGCGCTGGCAGCCCTGCCCGGGCAGCTGGCGCTGCACGTCGCGATCGGCGGCAACGCCGTGCGGAAGGCACAGGCGCAGGCGCTCGGCGCCGAACTGCCGCATGCCGCGCTGGCGACCATCATCCACCCCCATGCCAGCGTCGCCGACACTGCCCGCATCGCGCCGGGCTGCCTGATCACCGCGCAATGCGTGATCGGCCCGATGGCCGAACTGGGCATCGGGGCCATCGTCAACCACGGCGCAGTGGTCGACCACGACTGCCGCGTCGCCGCATGGGCGCACATCGCCCCGGGCGTGAGGCTCGGCGGAGCGGTCCGGGTCGACGATGCGGCGCTGGTCGGCGCCGGCAGCACGGTGCTGCGCAACCTGCGCATCGGCCGCGACGCCGTCCTCGGCGCCGGGGCGGTGCTGCTCGAGGATCTGCCCGACGGCCAGACCTGGGGCGGCATTCCAGCCCACCCACTCAAAGGAGCCCGCGCATGACCCCTGCATCCTTCGCCGCTCTTTGCATCGCGCCCGACGCGACGCTGCACGACGCGCTGGCGCGGCTGGACGCCACGGCGCAGGGCGTCCTGCTGGTCACCGGCGCCGACGGCCGGCTGCTGCGCACGCTGACCGACGGCGACCTGCGCCGCGCCGCGCTGGCCGGCGTCGATGCCGGCGCGCCGCTGTCCGCCCTGCCGGCACATCCGCCGCACACCGTGGGCCTGCAGGCAAGCCAGCGCGACGTGCTGGCGCTGATGGACGCCCGACGCATCGACCATGTCCCGGTGGTCGACGGCACCGGCCGCCCCGTCGACCTCGTCACCCGGCGCGAGCTGTCGCAGCGCGTCTACCTGTCGTCGCCACACCTGGGCGAGGACGAAGTGGCTCTGGTCCAGGAGGCGTTCACCAGCAACTGGATTGCGCCGCTCGGGCCGCACGTCGACGCCTTCGAGCGGGAGCTGGCGGCGCAAGTGGGCGTGGCCCATGCCGCCGCGACCAGCTCGGGCACCGCGGCCCTCCACCTGGGACTCCGACTGCTGGGCGTCGGGGCGGGCGACGTGGTGCTGTGCTCGAGCCTGACC
>JAKAIB010000170.1 GCA_021814605.1 Pseudomonadota bacterium
AGGATCTCGATCAGCCATTGTCCGGCCGTCGCCGCGGTTTGAGCAATTTTTGGCAGTTCGGGCAGAAAAACGTACTGCGCTGGCCTTGCCGGATCTGCCGGATCGGCGTGCCGCACACCCGGCAGGGCTCGCCCGCGCGCCCGTAGACCTGGGCCTCGAACTGGAAGCAGCCGGCCTCGCCATCGCTGTGGGCGAAGTCGCGCAGGGTGCTGCCACCTAGCGCGACCGCGCGGTCCAGCGTCTCGCGGACCGCGCGCCCGAGACGGTCGCAGTGCGCGCGACCGAGCCGCAATGCGGGGGTGCGCGGGTCGATGCCGGCGCGGAACAGCGCTTCGGACGCGTAGATGTTGCCGACGCCCGCAACCAGATGCTGGGCCAGCAGCGCCAGCTTGATCGCGGTGGTCCGCCCGCTCAGCATGCGCTGCAGCGCGGCGCCGTCGAAGCCGGCATCGAGCGGTTCGGGGCCGAGGACGCGCAGCAGCGGATGGGCGTCGACCCCCGCGCCGGCATGCCAGACGACGGCGCCGAAGCGGCGCGGGTCGCGCAACCGCAGGACGCCGCGATCGGTCAGAAGTTCGGCGTGTTCGTGCGGACCTCGCGGCGGCGGGGATTGCGACGCCGGTGTCCACAGCAGCGCGCCCGACATGCCGAGATGAACGATGAGGCAGCCGCGCCCGGTGTGCAGCAGCAGGTACTTGCCACGCCGGCGCACGGCGTCGATGCGCAGGCCGGACAGGTCCTCCGGCGCGGCGCGCAACGGCCAGCGCAGCGGCTTGCCCAGATGCAGTTCCGTGATGCGCGCGCCTTCCAGCACGGGCTCGAGCGCGCGGCGGGTGACTTCGACTTCGGGAAGTTCGGGCATGGCACGATTGTGCGTGAACCTCGCTGCCATTTCCGGCCTCCTAGAATCGACGCCGGCGCGCTGCCGTGCCGCTTCGGTCGGCGCCGCGTTTCCCCGCAACTTTCAGGAATTTCCATGCGCGCTGCCGCCTTCGCCTCGGCCCTGGTGTTTCCCGCGTTTGTCATGACGGCGGGCGCCGCGCAGGCGCAGACCGCGGCGGCCGAGGCGCCAGCGGCAACCGCTCCCCGGCCCGACGCGCAGGACCTCGCGCGTCACGTCTTTGCCGTGCTGACCGGGGAGATTGCCGCGAACACCGGCCATCCGGCGGTCGCCTACACCGAGCTGCTCAAGGCGGCGCAGGAGCTCGATTCCGCCGATCTGTATCGCCGTGCGGCCGAGATCGCGCTGCGCGCCGGGGTGCCCGACAAGGCGCTTTCGGCGGCACTGGCCTGGCGCAAGGCGATGCCGGATTCACGCGAGGCACGGACCTGGGTGGTGCAACTGCAGCTGGCGACCGGGCGGCTGTCCGACGCCGGTGCGAGCATCGCGCACGATCTGGCACGAACCCCGGAGGCGCAGCGGGGGCAGGCGATCACCGCCCTGCTTCCGCTGGCGGCGCAGGCGTCCGATCCGGTGGCCACCTTGGCGATGATGCGCACGGCGCTCGCCGATCAGGGCCGGTTCGCCCAGACCGACGTCGTCATGGGCCTGCTGCGGGCGCGTTCCGGTGACCGCAAGGGGGGTTTCGAGGATGCCCGGCGCGCGCTTTCGGCCGATCCCGGTCTGGCGCCGGCCGCGGCGCTGCTGCTGCAGCTGTACCCGGTCAACCCGGAGGCGGCCGATGCGGCAATGCGGGCATTCGCCGCCGCCCGTCCGACGGACACCGGGCTGCGGCTGGCTTGGGTGCAGGCGGCGCTGGAGCAGCAGCGCGACGGCATTGCGCTGGCGCAACTGCAGCAGTTGACCAAGGATGCCCCCGATCTGGCCCCGCCGTGGCTGCTGCTTGGCCATCTGCAGACGGAGTTCGGCGATCCGGCAAACGCCATCGTCTCGCTGCAAACGTATCTGCGGCTGGTTCGCGCCGAGCCCGAGCCGCCGGTGCTCACCCCGGCCTACCTTGCGCTGGCCGAGGCGTCGCTGAAGCTGGGCGATGCGCAGCAGGCCGGCAATTGGCTCGACCGGATCACGCCCGATGCGAGCAACCGCGTCGCGCTGGCGACGAGCCGGGCCGCCGTCCTGGTCAAGCAGGGCAAGGTCGACGCCGCGCTCGACCAGGTCGCAGCGCTGCCCGCGGCCAGTGCCGATCAGCGCAAGGACAGGCTCCTGGCGCATGCGCAGGTGCTGCGCGAGGCGCGGCGCTATGGAGCTGCGTACCAGGTGCTGATCGCCGGAATCCGTCAGGCGCCGACCGACGCCGACCTGTTGTACGAGGCCGCGATGATGGCCGAAAAGAGCGGCAACTTCAAGGCGGCAGAGCGGCTGCTGCGCCGGACGATCGCCGCGGATCCGGGATCGCAACCGGCGTACAACGCCCTCGGCTACACCATGGTGGAGCGCGGCCAGAACCTGCCCGAAGCGCGCAAGCTGATCGCGCACGCGCTGGAGCTGTCCCCGGGCAATCCTTTCGTCCTCGACAGCATGGGGTGGGCCGAATACAAGCTCGGCCATGCCGACCGCGCGCTCGACCTGCTGCAGCAGGCGTACGACGCCCGGCCCGACCCGGAAATCGGCGCCCATCTGGGCGAGGTGCTGTGGCAGCTTGGCCAGCACGACAAGGCGCGCGCGGTGTGGAAGGCAGCACAGCAGCGGGCGCCGGACGACGAGATGGTCCGGTCGGTGCTGCGCAGGTTCGGCGTCACGTTCTGATGCGGCCGGCACGATTCTGGTCGGGGCGGCTGGCCGGGGCGGCGATCGCCGCTTGCGCGGCGGCCGTCCTGCTGCCGGGATGCGCGGCACCGCGGGCTCCGGCTGCAATCGCGGCCAATGCCGTGACGCTGGCCGGCCGGCTGTCGCTGGTCAGCGGAACCGCCGACGCGCAAAAGGCGCTGTACGGCGGATTTCGCCTGGTTCTGCAGGGATCGGGCGGCCGGTTCGAGGTGTTTTCGCCGCTCGGGCAGATGCTGGCGCGCGCCAGTTGGGGCGGGGGAATGGCGGTCCTCGACGACGGCAGGCAGCAGCAGCAATATCCGTCGTTCGAGGACATGACCGAAGCCGCTCTCGGCGTTGCGCTGCCGCAGGCCGCACTGGACGACTGGATCCGCGGCCGGCCGGCCGCAGGCATTCCGGCGCAATCGCTTCCCGATGGTGGATTCGACCAGCTCGGCTGGGAGGTCCGTCCGACCTGGCAGGCCGGACGGCTGGCCCGGCTCGTCGCGCGCCGGACCGGCGGGCAGCCGGCGGAACTGCGCATGGTCGTCGACTCGGAAAACGGCGACGCCGGCAGCGTCGGCGCTGCCGCATCGGCTCCAGCGGGACGCTGACCGATGCGTGCACTGTTCGATCTGCCGGCGCCGGCCAAGATCAACTGGTTTCTGCACGTCACCGGGCGGCGGGACGACGGCTATCACACGCTGGAGACGGCATTCCAGTTCATCGACTGGTGTGACAGCATCGACCTGGCCGTGCGCGACGACGGCGCGGTTCGCCGGTCCGGTGGCGACCTGCCGGACCAGGATCTCTGCGTCCGCGCGGCAACCCTGCTGCAGCAGGCGACCGGCTGCCGTCTCGGCGTCGACATCGTGCTGCGCAAGTCCATTCCGCAACAGGCGGGGCTGGGCGGCGGGAGTTCCGATGCGGCGACCGTGCTCATCGGCCTCGACCGGCTGTGGCGGCTCGGTCTGTCGCGCGAACGGCTGATGCAGCTGGCGCTGCAGCTCGGCGCCGACGTCCCGGTGTTCGTCTTCGGACGCAGCGCCTGGGCTGGAGGGGTCGGGGAGCAGTTGCAACCGATCGATCTGCCGACCCCGACCTGGGCGGTGGTGCATCCGCAGCAGGGACTGTCGACGCGCGACGTGTTTGCCGCCTTCGACTTGACAAATCACGTCTGCCGAAAAACAATGTTGGGCTTTGCTGAATGGCTTGGATCGAATGCCGGCGGCAAGCTGCGGCAGGAGGCGGGGAGCGGCGATTCGCCGTTCGACGAACTCTGGGGCGTCAACGCCCTGCAGCAAGCGGCGATGGCAATCGAGCCGAAGGTCGCGCATGCAGCGAGTTGGCTGCAGGCACGCATCGGGGCAGCCGGCGCGGTGCAGCGTTTCGCGGTGCGCATGAGCGGCTCGGGCAGCGCAGTGTTTGCCTGGGTCGACGGCGCTGGCGATGCGGTTCTGCACGACCTGCCGGCAGGCTGGCAGGGGCGGCTATGCCGGGGCTTGAGCGGACACCCGCTGCGGCACTGGATTGACGCATAATGCGAGCCTTCGGCCGCTGCAGGTGGGCCGGACTTTCAGCAGGACGGGTTTTCGTCCGCGATAAGCGGGCGGTGTTGGGGAGTCGCCAAGTTGGTTAAGGCACCGGATTTTGATTCCGGCATACGAGGGTTCGAATCCTTCCTCCCCAGCCACCATTTTCACGACAGCGTTTCGCCTGCGGCGCTCGACACCACGGGCTTTGCCGGATCGGACAAGTCGTCCGGCATTCATTGCGCAGGCATCCCATCATGACACCCAATCCGGCGGACTTCATCCTGTTCACCGGCAATGCCAACCCGGCGCTTGCCCAGGAAGTCGCAGAGCAATTGGGCATCAGCCTCGGGCAGGCCTACATCGGCCGGTTCTCCGACGGCGAAGTCACGGTCGAAATCCAGCAGAACGTCCGTGCCCGCGAGGTGTTCATCATCCAGTCGACCTGCGCGCCGACCAACGACAACCTGATGGAACTGCTGATCCTGGTCGATGCGCTCAAGCGTGCCTCGGCCGAGCGGATCTCGGCGGTGATCCCGTACTTCGGCTACGCCCGCCAGGATCGGCGGCCGCGTTCGGCGCGGGTGCCGATCACGGCCAAGGTGGTGGCCAACATGCTGCAGGCGGCGGGCGTCGCGCGCGTGGTCACGATGGACCTGCATGCCGATCAGGTGCAGGGCTTCTTCGACATCCCGGTCGACAACATCTACGCGTCGCCGATCCTGCTGTCGGACCTGCGTGACAAGAACTACAGCGACCTCATCGTCGTTTCCCCCGACATCGGCGGGGTGGTCCGGGCGCGGGCGCTGGCCAAGTTGATGGACTGCGATCTGGCGATCATCGACAAGCGCCGGCCGAAGCCCAACGTCTCCGAGGTGATGAACGTCATCGGCGACATCGACGGCCGCAACTGCATCATCATGGATGACATGGTCGACACCGCCGGAACGCTGACCAAGGCGGCCGAGGTGCTCAAGGCGCGCGGTGCCAGACGGGTGATGGCGTATTGCACCCACCCGGTCCTGTCCGGGCCGGCGATCCAGCGCATCCAGAGCAGTGCAATCGACGAACTGGTCGTCACCAACACCATTCCGCTGCGCGACGACGCGCGCGCCTGCGGCAAGATCCGCCAGCTTTCGGCAGCTTCGCTGATCGCCCAGACCATGCAGCGCATCGCCTATGGCGGGTCGGTGCTGCAGCTGTTCAACGATCAGGAAACGCTGTTCTAGTTTTTCCGGCGCTGGTCGCAGGCGCCGTTTGCAACGGGGCACAGCCCCATCATCAGGAGTCGACATGAAAGTCGTCGCATTCGAACGCAATCTGCAGGGAACCGGTGCGAGCCGCCGCCTGCGCCGCGCGGGCAAGGTGCCCGGCATCATCTACGGGGGCAGTGCCGCGCCGCAAATGATCGAACTCGATCACAACGCGCTGTTCCATGCCCTCAAGAAGGAACAGTTCCATTCGTCGGTGCTCGACATGGAAGTGTCCGGCAAGACCTCGCAGGTCCTGCTGCGCGACTACCAGATGCACCCGTACAAGCAGCTGGTGCTGCACATCGACTTCCAGCGCGTCGATGCCGCGCACAAGATCACGATGAAGGTGCCGCTGCACTTCGTCAACGCCGAGAACTCGCCCGCGGTCAAGACGAGCCACGGGCTGGTCAACCATGTGATGAACGAGGTCGCGGTGTCATGCCTGCCTGCCGATCTGCCGGAGTTCATCGTCGTCGATCTGGGCGAGCTGACGCTGCACCAGAGCGTGCACGTCGGTGATCTGAAGCTGCCGAAGGGCGTGTCGGTGGTGACGCACGGCGTGGACAATCCCGCCGTGGTGACCGTCAGCCCGCCTGCGGGTGGCGTCGGCGAGGAAGGTGGCGAGGCTGCCGCCGCAGAAGAAGCCAAGTAATCGCCTCCGGCTGGCGACCTTCGCCAGCGCCGGTGTCCCGCAGGCCGCCTTGATGGGCGGCCTGCGCGTTTCCGGTGGGCGCCGATCCGGAAGCAGGCTATGGCGCGTCGACCGGGCGCGGCTTGCGATCGGGGCCGACGGCCACGTAGGTCAGCGTTGCCTCGGTGACCTTGATGACTTCGGTGTCGACCGGTTTGCGCTGCGCATAGACCTCGACTCGCACGCCGATCGACGTGGTCCCGACGCGCGTGATCTCGGTGAAGAACGACAGCACGTCGCCGACCAGCACCGGATGCTTGAACACGAACTCGTTGACGGCGACCGTCGCCACCCGGCCCTTGGCCCGCCACGCCGCGGTGATGCCGCCGGCGATGTCGACCTGTGCCATGATCCAGCCGCCGAAGATGTCGCCGTGCATGTTGACGTCGTCCGGGCGCGTCTGGATGCGCAACGTCGGCTGGTGGGTCGGGAGTTCGGAACTGACGGACATGTCGCGGTCTCCATGTGCGCGGCGGAAGCGGCGCGGATAATCGGCGCGGACCCAGTGTAGCCGCCACCGCCCCGTCTGCGGCACCGCGCGCGAGGGGGCGCAGCCGTCCGGATCGATCCATCCATCATGCATTCTCGTCGTTCGACTTCCTACTCCCCCGAAGCCGGTTCGGGCGTTTCCGCCGCCTTGCCGCAGTCGCGCTGGGCGGCACTGACGTCGCTCTGGCCCTACCTCTGGGACTACCGCTGGCGCGTCGGCACGGCGCTGCTGATGCTGGTGGCGGCCAAGGTGGCGAACGTCGGCGTGCCCATTGTGCTCAAGGACATCGTCAACGCGCTCGACCTCCGTCCCGGTGATCCGCGCGCCGTGCTGGTCGTGCCGGTGGCGCTGCTGGTCGCGTACGGCGCGCTCCGGGTGAGCGTGTCGCTGTTCACCGAACTGCGCGAAATGGTGTTCGCGCAGGTGACCCAGGGGGCCGTGCGCAAG
>JAKAIB010000171.1 GCA_021814605.1 Pseudomonadota bacterium
GGCGCGCGGCAGCGGCGAATGGCAGGCCGCCGGGTCGAACGCGACGGCGTGTCGGGCATGGCCGCCGTCGAGTGCTTCCGCCACCTCGCGCAGCCGCGGCGCGCAGGCGTCCCAATCGTCGAGCGCGGCCTGCAGGGTTCGGGCGATGTCGGCGACCGGCTGGCAGCGGGTGAGGTCGCGGCTGACGACGACCAGCGTGCCGTCGCGTCCTCCGGACTTGAGGGTGGCCAGCTTCAACGGAACATCTCCTTGTAGCGGCCGTCGTGCAGCCAGGCGGCGTGCTTCGGCGCCTTCTTCGTCCGCGACCACTCCTCGAGCATGTCCCATTTCACCGCGTCGAGCGCCTCCTGCATCCCGGCGCGGGGGGTGTTGACGGCGAGCTCGAGCCGGTGGCCGTTGGGGTCGAAGAAGTAGATCGACGTGAACAGCGCGTGGTCGGTCGGGCCGATCACGTCGATCCCGCCCGCCTCGAGCCGGCTCTTCGCGGCGAGCAGCTCGTCCATCGAGCCGACCTCAAGCGCGAGATGCTGCGTCCAGGCCGGGGTGTTCGGGTCGCGGCCCATCGCCGGCCGCGTCGGCAGCTCGAAGAACGCCAGCACGTTGCCGTTGCCGGCATCGAGGAAGATGTGCATGTAGGGGTCGGCTTCCTTGGTCGACGGCACCTCGTCCTCGGCGATCGACAGCACCAGCTTCATGCCCAGGTGCCGCTCATACCAGCGCGCGGTTTCCAGCGCGTCGCGGCAGCGGTAGGCCACGTGGTGAATCTTCCTGATCGGCATGATGGGTCTCCTTGCATCGTCTCGCGTTCGATTCTCGGACGGTTGCCGAAGCAGCGTCGTCGGTGCGGGATGCCGCGCGAGGCCGGCATTCCGCGGATTCAGTCTTCGTGCAGCATCCCCAGGTAGGTGGATTCGACCTTGGGATCGTGCAGCAGTTGCGCGCTGGGGCCGTGCAGCGCCACCTCGCCGAGTTCGAGCACATAGCCTTCGTCCGCCGTCTGCAGCGCGGCGCGGGCATTCTGTTCGACCAGCAGCACGCTCAAACCGGCGTCGCGCAGTTGCGAGACGGCGTGCAACACCTCGCGCACGATGCGCGGCGCCAGCCCCAGGCTGGGCTCGTCGAGCAGCAGCAGCCGCGGCCGGGCCATCAGCGCGCGGCCGAGCGCGAGCATCTGGCGCTCGCCGCCCGACAGCGTCTGCGCCAATTGCGTGCTGCGCTCCTTGAGGCGGGGAAACAGCGCGTAGACGCGATCGAGTTCGCTCCGCCGCGCCGCCTTGCCCTCGCGCCGGTTGCGAAACGCGCCCAGCGTCAGGTTGTCCTCGACGGTCATCGAACCGAACAGGTCGCGCTTCTCCGTCACCAGACCCATCCCCATCTCGACGCGCTGTTGCGGGTCGGCGCCGCGGCAGTCGTGGCCGTCGAACCGGATGCGGCCCTGGCTCGGCAGCAGCCCCATCAACGCCATCAGCAGCGTGGTCTTGCCAGCGCCATTGGGGCCGATGACGGTGACGATGGACCCCGCCGGCACCCGCATGCTGACCTCGCGCACCGCCTGCACCTTGCCGTAGCTCACGCTCAACCGGTCGATCTCGAGCAGCGGGGCGACGACCGGAGCGCCCGCCGGCCGATCCGCGGGCATTTCGGCGACGGAGGAGGGCGTGCCGCCCAAGGGCAGCCGTGCAGCGCCGTTCATGTCGAGTCTCCCACGCCGCCGAGGTAGGCCTCGATCACCGCGGGATGGCGGCGGATCTCCTGCGGCATTCCTTCGGCGAGCTTCTCGCCGAAATCCATCACCACCACGCGGTCGGCAAGTTCCATCACGAAGTCCAGGTCGTGCTCGACCAGCAGGATCGCCAGGCCCTCGTCGCGCAGGCGTTCGAGCAGCTTGGCGAGTTCGCGCTTTTCCAGGTAGCGCAGGCCGGCGGCCGGTTCATCGAGCAGCAGCAGGCTGGGGTCCGCCGCCAGCGCGCGGGCGATCTCGACCACCCGCTGCGATCCCAGCGGCAGGCTGCCCGCGGGCAGGTGTGCCTTCGCGCACAGGCCGCAGCGTTCCAGCGCGTCGCGGGCGGTGGCCTGGATGCGCAGTTCCTGGGCGCGGTCCAGCCGCCAGGCCGAGGCGACGAAGCTGTGCCGGCCGCGCAGGTGGGCCCCGAGCGCCACGTTGTCCAGCACGCTCATGCGCGGCAGCAGCCGCACGTGCTGGAAGGTGCGGCTCATGCCCATCCGGGCGACCCGACGGGAATCGCAGTGTTCCACCGGTTTGCCGAGGAAGCGGATGCTGCCGGAACTGGGCGGATTCACCGCCGAGATGCAGTTGAACAGGGTGCTCTTGCCTGCCCCGTTGGGGCCGATGAGCGCCAGCACCTCGCCGGCGCGCACCTCGAAGGAAATGGCGTTGTTGGCCACCAGTCCGCCGAAGCGCTTGGTCACCGCGTCGAGCCGCAGGATGGTGTCGCCCTTGGCCGGCTTGGGACGGACATCCAGGGGCGTGGCTCCGGCGGTGGAGGCGGTCACCGGCGCCGGCTCGCGCAGCGGCCAGAGGCGGCGCAGATGAGGCCAAAGACCTTCCGGCGCGCGCTGCAGGATCACGATCATCAGGACGCCGAACACGATGCCCTCGAAGCTGCCGCTGCGACCGAGCAGCGCCGACAGGTGGCTGTGCAGCCATTCCCGCGGCAGCGCATAGAGGAAGCTGCCGGCGACACCGCCCCACAGGTCGCCGATGCCGCCAACGACGCCCATGAACAGGTATTCGATGCCCTGACCAAGCGAGAACGGCGTCGGGTTGACGAAGCGCTGCATGTAGGCGTAGATCCAGCCGGCGACGCAGGCGTACTGCGCGGCCAGCACGAACAGGATGATCTTGAAGCGCGTGGTGTTCACGCCCATCGCCTCGGCCATCAGCACGCCGCCCTTGAGGGCCCGCATCGCCCGGCCTTCGCGCGAGTCGAGCATGTTGTGCACGGTCCAGACGATGGACAGCACCACGCCCCAGATCAGGATGTGGAACTGCCACGACTCGGTGAGCTGCCAGCCGAACAGGCTCAGCGGCGGGATGCCGGTGATGCCGGTCTGTCCGCCCAGCGTCTGGCTGTTGCCGAACAGCAGGTAGATGGCGATGCCCCAGGCCAGGGTGCTCAGCGGCAGGTAGTGCCCGCTCATGCGCAGCGTCACCCAGCCGAGCAGCAGCGCTGCGGCGGTGGTGAGCAGCAGCCCGGCGATCAGGCTGAGCCAGGGATTCCAGCTCATCGCCGTGGTCAGCCACGCGGCGGCGTATGCGCCCATGCCGACGAAGGCTGCCTGGCCGAAGCTGGTGAGCCCGCCGACGCCAGTGAGCAGCACCAGCCCGAGCACCACGATGACGCTCAGGCCGACGTAGTTGAGCATCAGCAGCGGATAGCCGCGCAGCACCAGCGGGGCGATGCACAGTGCGGCAACGAAGAGGAACAGCGGCAGCCGGCGCGGCATCATGACTCCTCCTCGTCGTGCTGGCCGCTGGCCATCGAACGCCATAGCAGCACCGGGATGATGAGCAGGAACACGATCACGTCCTTGTAGGCGCTGGCCCAGAACGATGCGAACGATTCGGTCAGCCCCACCAGCAGCGCGCCCGCCGCGGCCGCCGGGTAGCTCGCCAGCCCGCCGATGATCGCGGCAACGAATCCCTTCAGGCCGATGACGAAACCGGCCTCGTAGTCGATCACGGTGGTCGTGGCGACCAGGATGCCGGACCATGCCCCCACCACGCCGGCCAGCAGGAAGGCTGCCCGGCCGGCGAAGGCAGGCGAGATGCCCATCAGCTGGGCGCCGGTGCGGTTCACCGCCGTGGCGCGCAGCGCCTTGCCATACAGCGAGAAGCGGAAGAACAGGAACAGCGCGGCGAGCAGGACCACGCTGGAGCCGAGGATCCACAGCGTCTGCAGGTCCACCGGCATGCCGCCGAGCTGGAAGCTGCCATCGGTGAACGCCGGAAGCTGCGAGCCTTCGGGGCCGAACAGCAGCAGGCCGAGGCTGTTGAGCGCGATATGCAGCGCCACTGACAGCAGCAGCAGGGTCAGGACCGAGGCCTGCGCCGCTGGCGCATACACCACGCGGTAGAGCAGCGGGCCGAAGACCGCGCACATCGCCAGCGTGATCGCGATCTGCACGGGGTAGGCCAGCGTCGCCAGCGGCAGGGTGTAGACGGCGGCGAGCAGCAGTGCCGCAGGCAGCAGGTTGACCACGCCCGCCCGGACCAGCCGGTGCGCCTGACCCGCGCGCAGCAGGGCCGATCCATCCTGCAGCCAGGCGACGATGCCGAGACCGACCAGCAGCCAGGCAAGCAGCGGCGGATGGCCGCTGCGCATGGCCACCAGGCTGAGTGCGGCGAAGGTCATGATCTCGCCCTGCGGGATGAAGATCACCCGCGTCACGGCGAAGACCAGCACCAGCGCGAAGGCCAGCAGCGCATAGATCGCCGCCAGCGTCACCCCGTTCTGCCCGAGGTACAGCGCGATGTCGAAGGTCATGGGCTCAGTTCGGATCCTTGATGCGCTTCCATCCGCCACCCCGGATGTCCGCGACGGCAGCCGCCCGGTCGCCGGGGCGGCTGCGCCGGGTCGCGCCTGCCATTGGAGGCTGCCGGGGCGTCGCCCCGGCAGGCGATCACTTCAGCATCTTCCAGGTGCCGTTCTCGATCCGGACCATCGCGACGGCGCGGTCGTCGAGGCCGTTGTGGTCGGTCGGACTCATGTTGTAGATGCCGTCGGCGCCGGCGATGTTCTTCAGCCCTTCGAGCGCGTCGCGCAGCGCGCCACGGAACGCGACCAGGTTGTCGGGCTGCGCCGACTTCAGGGCCACCGGGATGGCGTGCTCGAGCAGCGTGCCCGCGTCCCAGGCATTGGCGCTGAATTGCGACAGCTGGTTCTTGCCGTAGGCAGTGTCGTAGGCCTGCGCGTACTTCATCGCCGATTGCTTGATCGGGCTGTCCGCCGGCAGCTGCGCGGCAACCACCCCCGGGGAGACCGGCAGGACGGTGCCGTTGCAGTCGACGCCGCAGACGCGCAGGAAGTCCGGGTTGGCCACGCCGTGGGTCTGGTAGATCTGGCCCTTGAAGCCGACCTGCTTGAGCGCGCGCTCGGGCAGCGCGGCCGGCGTGCCCGATGCGCCGATCAGGACCGCCTGGGGCTTGGCGGTCAGGATGTGCAGCGCCTGACCGGTGACCGAGGTTGCCGTGCGGCTGTAGCGCTCGTTGGCGACGACGTCGATTCCCGCGGCCTTGCACTCGGCGGCGAAGTTGTTGTACCAGTCCTCGCCGTAGGCGTCGCTGAATCCGATGTAGGCAACCGACTTGATCTTGTTCTGCACCATGTTCCGGACCACGGCGCGCGCCATCAGTCCGGTGGTCTGCGGCGTGTTGAACACCCACTTCTTGTTGCCTTCGACCGGAAACACGATCGGCCGGCCGGCGGCGAGCGAGATGTTGGGCACCTTGGCGCCGCCGACCACGTCGACCATCGCGAGCGAATTCGGCGTGATCGACGAGCCGATGACCACGTCGACCTTGTCTTCGTCGATCAGCTTCTTGGTCGCCTTGACCGCGGCGGTGGGGTCCGAGCCGTCGTTCATGAAGATGTATTCGATCTTCTGGCCGGCGATCTCCTTCGGGAACAGTTCGACGGTCTTCTTCTCGGGAATGCCGAGCGAGGCCGCAGGGCCGGTTTCCGACAGCACGACGCCGACCTTGATGTCGGCCCAGGCCGTCGATGTGCCGGCCAGCGCGATGGCCGTCGCCAGGACGATTCTGGAATATTGCATGATGCGTCTCCTCTCTGATGTTGTGGATGCAAACGACTTCCGCGGTGCGGCGCCTTGAGCGGCAGGCGCCGTGCCGCCATCCGGGGTCATGTGCCCCGTGATCCGGCAAGATCCGGAATCCGGCATTGCGCCATTCGCTCCGGATCCAGGTCTTCTCGGCCGGCACGCAGCGCCGCACGCAGCACGTCGAGGTCGCCGACGTGATTGGCGAGCAGCAGGACGAGTTTGGCGTCGAGCATGGCGCTCTGCTCCGGGCTCAGTCCGTCGTGCGCCTGCAGCAGCTCGGCGTAGAACGCGTCCGCGGCGAGGTGGCCATACGGGCTGGGGCGTGCGGGATCGACGAAATGGGGGTCCAGGATCAGTTCCATGGCGGTGGTTCGGCTCAATGTCCGCAGGCGCGGGTGAGGGCGGCGCGCACCGCGGCGACGTCGGCTCTGCGCCAGCGCGCGGCGATGTGCTGGTCCGGTCGGACGAGGTAGGTGGTTCCTTCCTGCGCGTCATAGCGCTCGGCGGCGAAGTGCTGGGCGTCGTGGAGCACCACGACGCCGGGCAGGGTTCCCGGCTGTTCCGAAACGACGACGCACCGCACCGGCACCGCGCCATCGCCCAGCGGCGCCAGCTCCGCGAGCGTGGACCCGAGCGACTCTGGACGGTCGGTGAACAGCAGCAGGGTGAAGCCGTCGGCGAGTTGCTGGAGCAGCCAGCCGGGCTGGCCGTCGCGCTCGATCGGCGCGTCGTCGAGGGGCGAGCCGGGTCGCAGCAGGCAGTCGAATCGGTCGTGGTCGGGCGAGCACAGCGCCGAGTCCCAGTGATGCGTCGGTGTCGACAGGCGACCCGAGTTGACCAGCGCGCGGGCGAAGGCGTGGCGCGAGGCGAGCTGCAGCGTCGCGTCGCGGTAGCGCAGCGCCACCGGTGACTTGGGGGTGATGAAATCGGTCGACCGGGTCGAATTGAGGATGTTCTCGTCCGCCGCCGCGGTGCGCTCGGCGTCGTAGCTGTCGAGCAGTGCCGGCGGCGCCTTGCCGCGCATCACCAGGTCGAGCTTCCAGATCAGGTTGTCGACGTCCTGGATGCCCGAGTTCGCACCGCGGGCGCCGAACGGCGACACCTGGTGCGCCGCATCGCCGGCGAAGAGCACCCGGCCGTGGCGGAAATGCGGCATGCGGCGGCACTGGAAGGTGTAGACGCTGACCCATTCGAGCGAGAAGTCGACGTCTTGGTAGCCCTGGTGGTCGAGCATCGCGCGGATCCGCGGGATCACGTGCTCGGGACGCTTCTCGGCTTCAGGATCGGCATTCCAGCCGAGCTGGAAG
>JAKAIB010000005.1 GCA_021814605.1 Pseudomonadota bacterium
CCAACGTCGAGGCGGCGCGGCGCGTGCTCGGCGATCGGGCCGACAAGACCATCCGCGCCTACCGGCTGTATCTGGCCGGATCGGCGATGGGGTTCGAGCAGGGATGGATCTCGCTGTTCCAGATCCTGGGGTCGCGCCCCGACGGTGTGGTCGAGGACCGGTTCGACGCCCACGCCGCGCTGCGTGCCCGGCAGAGCACCTATCCGTTCAACCGCCGCTATATGTATCCGGATCGCAGCTCACCGGATTCCGGCGGCTGATTCTTCTGGCTTCACAGTCAATTGCCTTGCGTGGGGGAACTCGATGATGACTTCGGCTTCACGTCGTTCGATAGCGTTTATCGATGCCATGGAGATCCTCGACTCCAGAGGCAGGCCCACGATCCGGGTCAACGTCATGCTGGATTCCGGCGTGACAGGCTCGGCCGCGGTGCCCAGCGGTGCGTCCCGGGGCAGGCTCGAGGCTCACGAACTGCGCGATGGCGATCTGAAGCGCTACCTTGGTCAAGGCGTACTCAAGGCAGTCGACCATGTGCGCAACGAGATCGCCGTCGATCTGATCGGGCGCGATGCTCGGGAGCAGCCGGCGATCGACCAGCGCCTCATCGAACTCGACGGCACGCCGGACAAGTCGAGGCTTGGCGCCAACGCCATTCTCGGTGTCAGCATGGCGGTCGCACGCGCGGCCGCAGTGGAGTCCGGCGTGCCCCTGTACCGCAATCTGGCGAGCAGCAGCCGGCGCATCATTCCCATGCCCATGTTCAACGTGCTCAACGGCGGGCTGCATGCGCGCAGCAGTGCATTCGATTTCCAGGAATTCATGCTGGTGCCGGTCGGAGCCCCGAATTTCGCCGAGGCGTTGCGCTACGCTGCGGAGACGTTCCAGGCGTTGGGCAATCTGCTCGCCGCCCTGGGACACTCGACAGCCGTCGGCGACGAAGGCGGATTTGCGCCGCGGATGATGGGTGGGAACGAAGCGGCCTGCGAAACGATCGTCCGTGCCATCGAGAAGGCAGGCTATCGTCCGGGGGTCGATCTGGCTATCGCGCTCGACCCGGCTGCATCGGGCTTCAGGGTGGACGGCCACTATCGGCTGCACCGCAGTGGCGATCGCCTGCTCGATACCGCCGGCATGATCGAACTGTTCGAGCGCTGGATTCAGCGATTCCCCATCGTGTCGATTGAAGACGGACTGGCCGAGGACGATTGGGACGGCTTTGCCGCCATGACGCGCAGGCTCGGCGATCGCATCCAGATCGTCGGCGATGACAATTTCGTGACCAATCCGAGCCTCATCCAGCGCGGCATCGACCAGAAGAGCGCGAACGCGGCGCTGATCAAGCTGAACCAGATCGGCACGGTCACCGAAACGATCGACGCGGTGCGGCTGTGTCAAAGCGCCGGATGGCGGACCGTCGTGTCGCACCGCAGCGGCGAAACGGAGGATGCGTTCATCGCAGACTTTGCGGTCGGGGTCGCCGCCGGGCAGATCAAGTCCGGGGCCTTGTCGCGCAGCGAGCGACTGGCGAAGTACAACCGTCTTCTCGAGATCGAACGGGAGCTCGGCGACGCGGCCGAATTTGTCAATCCTTACCGGTGACCGGCGACATGGAAGCGGATCGACCGTCCAGCCCCGTCCCGGGACGCTTCCACAGCGTCCTGTTCACCTCGCCCGCGATCGAAGCGGCCCAGCAGCGTCCTGACACGAGCGAGCTGTTCCACGATCTGTTCCTCGACCGGGTTTTCGATGCGGCATACGGTGCGCTGGCGCCGCGCAAACGCTCGCCTTTCGACTACGGCCGGCAGGACGCCGACGCCGACTGGCGCGACGAGGTCTGGGCCAAGATGCGGGAATTCTTCGCCATGCCGGCGGCCGACGCGGAACTCGCGCGCCAGCGCCAGGCGGTAGCGCGCGACCTCCGACGCGAGGAGGTCGCGCGCCCCCTGCGCGATTTCCAGACCGAGATGGCCGCGATGCGCGAGAACCTGCGCCGTGTCAAGCGGGCTTCCGGCCCGATCGAGGGGCAGGGCTGGCTGCTCGGCGCGGCGCGAATCTACTGCGATGCGCTGGAGAAACTGCAGGCGGGACTCGACGCGGCGGCGCCGCAATCGGACATCCTGCGCATGCTGCGCGCCGATCTCGCCGCCGATCGCGCCGGCCCGGCGCACCAGGCGTTGCGGCAGCGGGTCGCCGAATTGCAGCGCGATCTCGCTCTGGTGCGGTATGCCGTGCGCATCGAAGGTGACCAGGTCACGGTGCTGCACGATCCGGCCGCAGAGGACTACAGCGCCACCGTCGCCCGCACCTTTTCCCGCTTCCGCCAGGGCGAGGTCCGCGACTACCGTGTCCAGTTCCCGAGCAAGACGTCGATGAACCACATCGAGGCGCAGATCGTCGACCGCGTTGCGCTGCTGTATCCCGAGCTGTTTGCCAGGCTCGACCAGTTCGGCCGGCAGGATGCGGAATTTGCCGATGCGCGGTGGCTGCGGCTCGATCGCGAGCTGCCGTTCTACCTGTCATGGTGGGATTCTCTGCGACGCCTCGCGTCTGCCGGTGTGCAATGCTGTCTTCCCGACCTCGTCGCCGAAGGCGGCTCCATCGATGTTGCCGATGCCGTCGACCTGGCTCTGGCCGAACAGTCCGCGCGGGCTTCGCAGACGGTGGTGGCCAACGACTTCGCGCTGCGCGGCGCCGAGCGCATGATCGTCGTCACCGGACCGAATCACGGGGGCAAGACGACGCTGGCGCGCGTCTTCGGACAGATCCACTACGTCGGCAGTCTCGGCCTCCCCGTTGCCGCGGCGCGGGCACAACTGCTCCTGCCCGACCGCATCCTCACCCACTTCGAGCGTGCCGAGGACATCACGACCCAGCGCGGAAAGCTGCAGGACGACCTGGTCCGGATGCATCGCATCCTGGATGCGGCGAGCGCGCGCAGCGTCGTCGTGATGAACGAAGTGTTTTCGTCGACGTCGCTCGACGATGCGCTCTGGCTCGGTCGGCGGATGATGGAGAAACTCAGGGCGGTGGGCTGCGCCTGCCTCTTCGTGACCTTTCTGGACGAGCTGGCGACCTTCGATGCGAACACCGTGAGCATGGTCGCGCTGGTGGACCCCGCCGACCCCACGATCCGCACGTACAAGGTCGCCCGCAAGGCCGCCGACGGCAAGGCCTACGCGCAGGCCCTGGCCGAGAAATACCGGGTGACGCGGTCATGGCTGGCGCGGAGGATCGACGCATGAAGCCGCACCTGCTCGCCCCGGCCGACCACGGTGAATCGACCGCGCCGGCGCAATGGGCCGAGGTGTCGAGCGATCTGGAACTCGACACCTTGTTCGATGCCATGGCCGGAGGCGACGACTACGTGCGCGCGGTCGTCGCACGCGTCATACCACCCGCCGCCGGCGCCGGCGACGCAACCATCGTCGCCTATCGGCAGGCGGCGCTGCGCGACGCGCTGGCGCATCCGCAGGAACTGCACGACCTGTACGGACTCGTCGTCGAGGCCATCGAAACCCGCAAGCAGCACTTCTTCGGCTTGGACATGCTCGGCCGGTATGCCAGCTGGACGCTGCGTGCCGCCATCGAGATCCTGCAGGCGCTGATGACCCATCTGCGGCGCTTGCGCGACCGCGCGGCAGAGGTCGAACCGGCGTTCGCCTCCGAGGCGTTCCGCGATCTGTTCGCGCAGCTGCGGACCGAACTGGCCGAGGACTGGCTGGCCGAAGCACAGAGCCACTTGGCGACGCTGCGGTTTCGCAACGGCATGGTGTTCGGTGCCGAACTCGGGCCGGGCAACAGCCCGGTGCGACAAGTCCTGTACGCCGGCGGCGGCGACCGTTCCGGCTGGCTGGCGCGGCTGTTGCACAAGGCGCCGTCCGAGTATTCGTTCCGGCTGCACCCGCGCGACGAGGCAGGCGCCCGTGCGCTGTCGGAACTGAGCGACCGCGCCATCAACGAGGTGGCCAATTCGGTCGCGCAGGCTGCCGAGCATGTGTTCGCCTTCCTCGAAGCACTGCGGACCGAACTGGCGTTCCATCTTGGCTGCGTGCGCCTGCGCGATCGGCTCCAGGCGCTCGGGGTGGCGGTTTGCCTGCCCGAATTCTCGGCCTCGAACGTGCCGCGCCTGCGTGCTACGGCGCTGCGCGATCCGACATTGGCGCTGACCCTCGGGCGGACGCCCGCCGCCAACGACTTCGACGCCAGACATCATCGGCTGCTCGTCGTCACCGGCGCCAATCAGGGCGGCAAGTCGACTTTCCTGCGCTCGCTCGGGCTGGCGCAGATCATGTTGCAGGCCGGGATGTTCGTTGCGGCGACCACCTACGTCGGCACCCTGTCCACCGGGGTGTTCACGCATTACAAGCGCGAGGAGGATGCCGCCATGCAGGGCGGGAAGCTGGACGAGGAACTGGTGCGGATGAGCGCCATCGCCGACCACATCCGCCCGGGGGCCGTCTGGCTGTCGAACGAGTCGTTCTCGTCGACCAACGAGCGCGAGGGGTCACAGCTGCTGCTCGATGTCGTCGAGGCGCTGGGCGAGCGCGGCATCAGCGTCTGGATGGTGACCCATCTGTTCGATGCCGCGCACCGCTTGGCCGCGACGCGGCGCGACGACGCGCTGTTCCTGCGCGCGCCGCGCGCCGAGGACGGTGCACGCACCTTCCGGCTGGAGACCGGAGAACCGCTGCAGACGAGCTTCGGCGCCGACCTTTATGCCGACGTGTTCGGCGCCGACACACTGGAACAGGATTGATCATGGACCGCTTTCCAGAGTCCGGCATCGTCGTCGCCGCCCTGCAGCGGGCGGCGGACTACCTCGTCGCCCGTCAGACGCCCTCCGGGGGGTTCTGCTTCTACCGCTGGGGCGGCATCGAGGAGCCGAACCTGGCCGACACCGACCACGCGCTGAGCGCGCTGCAGCGCCTGGATTTGCCGGTGCCGAACGCCGACCGCGTGGCCGCGTTCGCCGATCGATTCCGCGGTTCCGCCCAGCCCGACGCGCTGCTGCACCTCGTCGGGATCGACCGCGCGCTGGGTCGCAACCCGGCGGCGGACGCGGCCCTGTGCGGCGTCGTCGCGGCGCTGAGTCCGCCAGCCTCTCCGCAGGTCGACGGTGGGCCGGTCGACGTGTGGCTGCGGCGCGTCCGGCTGTTTGTCGACCTGCGGCGGCGAGTTGGCGTCGCGTGCGATGGCGAACGGCTCCTGGCCGACCTGGAGCGACTGCTGCACGGCGGCGGCTTCGGAACGCCGCCGAATCTGATCGACACCCGTACGGCGCTCGAGATCGCCGACTGCTGCGGTCGCCCGCTGCGGCGCGACGACATCCGTCAGTTCGTCGACGCCCTCCAGGTGCCGGTGCTGGCGTTCACGTCCACGCTCACGTCGCGCATGGGACGGCTTGACCTGATCGCCAGCGGTGTCGCGAGCTGCGCGTTGCTCGGTCTCCCGCTTCGTCATCGCGGTGATGCGCTGCGTTTCATTCTCGACTGCCAGTCCGACAGCGGCGGGTTCGCCAACGCGCCGGGCGCGCTGCCCGACATCGAGCGGACCGCCGCGGCCATCGACATTGTTCTGGAGTTGACCGCGAACGCCTGAGCCCATGTCGGGCGTCGCGCCGCTGCAGGGTGCCCGGCCGTGGCCGGGCAATACCGCGCGTCCTCAGCGAGCATGCTGGAAGATCTTGATCGCGGACACCAGCAGGATCAATCCGAGAAGCCCCATGAGCCACTGCGTGGGCAGCAGGCCGACCAGCAATCCGCCGAGGGCTGCCCCGACGACGGAGCCCACGGCCATCCATCGGAGCAGACACGATTCTCGGCGCAGCACCGCAAACGCGCTGGATCGGCTGTAGCGCGCAAAGCCCACGATCATGGTGGGCAGGCTGATTGCCAGCGAGAGGCTTCCGGCGATCTTCACGTCCGGGCCGTAGAGCAAGACGATCGTCGGGATCAGCAATTCACCTCCGGCGACGCCGAGCAGCGCGGCAACGATGCCGATCGCGAATCCGGCGATCACTCCGACTGCCACGCGCGTCGCCCCGGCGCCCAGGATTGCTGCACGCGCGCCATGGACGCCGATGATCGCATCGCAGACGATCAGCAGCGACAATAGGACCAGCAGGGTCATGATGATGCGGTCCAGCCAGACACGCGGCATCTTGATGGCGTGACCTGCCCCCCACCAGGCACCCAGCAAGCTGCCCGCCAGAAGATTCGCCGCGACATCCCAGTGGACCGCGAGTTGCGTGATGGGAATGGACTTGGTGCGAAACACCAGGGCGGCCATGACCACGGTCAGACTCATCGCCTTGTTGAGGACCACGGCATCGAGGGTCGGGAGGCCGAAGACTCCCACCAACACGGGCAGGCGGAATTCCGCTCCGCCCAGGCCGACCAGTCCGCCGACGGCGCCGATCAGCGCTCCGGCGCTTGCACCGCGGATGCGACAAAGATCCCTGGCCGGCTGTGTGGCCTGACCGGCTACGCGTTGACTCCCGGTCTCCATCGCATGTCCTCGATTGTCCCGATGCGGATCTGCCGAATGCCGCGGCGATTTGTGTGCGTCCGTTATATTTAATTTACCATATCGATCGGATGGTGCGTCGGCAGATGAACCGCATCGGTTCGGAGGTGACGCAATCCTGCTCGAAGCGACGTCCCTCGGGTTGCCTCAGACGCTGTCGAGCCTGCGGATGTCCGCGGCGATGCGGGATACGGAGTCGGCCGGGCACAGCCCGCCTGCGGCGATCGCATGTCGTCTCGCGACGAACGCGGCACCAAGCGCCTGCAGCGCCGCCTGCCGCCATGCGTCCAGCCGACGTTCGTAGTCGCGCAGCAGCCGTGCGACGCGTTGGTCCAGTCCGCGCTCGCGCATCTCGTGCCGCATGGAGCGAGCCAGCGCGCCATTGCCCGCGAACGCGACAAGCGGACGGTGCATCCGGAACGGCGGCACTGTGCCGGACGTGTCGATCACCGGGGCGGCCGACGGCAGCGGCAGATCATCCGGTATCGTTCCGCCAATGTCCGCCAACGCTGCCCGGACCATTGCGCGCAGATCGCCGAGTTGGCGCGTCGCGGCGACGACAGCCACTCCGGCACGCGACCGGACCGAGGCCTCGACCAGGGTCGTGGCGTCGAACTCGTGCGCACGGTTCTCGTTCCAGATCACGGCCGCATTGCGGGCGGATTCCTCGAGCGCGACGTCCGCCATGTCCGGCAGCTCGGCGAGTTCGGCCGGCGACGCCTGTCGCGCCTGCTCCAGCCGGGCCGACACTTCGGCCGACCGACGTGCCGCTTCGATGCGGCGTGGCTCGACGGTCGCCGACTCCCCTTCCGAGGCCGCCAACCGGCGGAGCAACGCCGCCCGCACCGCGTCGCGCAGCAGCGCAACCTTGCGTGCCAGCGATTCCTCCCCCACCTTCGCCGCGCTGGACAGCAGAGGGCGCAGTTCCCGGTCCATCCACCGTCCGGTCCACTCGCTGCCTGCTGGACGGCTGCTCACTGGATGGACGGGAAGATCCAGACCGAGCCGATCCACCAGGCGGCGCCGGATGAACTCGAGCGCGTGCGCCCGATCGGCCTCATCCAGCAGATCGGCCTTGGCAAGCAGCACCTGGACTTTGGCGCCGGTATGCAGCAGCGCATCGATCGCGGCGATGTCGGCGTCGGTCAACGTCGCGGCCGCGTCGATCAGCATCAGCCCGACGTCGCACCGCGCAATGCATGCCCAGGTTTCGGATGCGGTGGCGGCATCGTCCAGGCCGAGGCCGGGCGTATCCACCAGCGCGATGCCCTCGGCGAGCAGATCCGCAGGCAGCCGGATCTCCAGATTGCGCACGTGGCGCGCATTGCCGGGGTTCTGCTGGGCGCTGACGAATTCGGCCAGTCGTCCGAGATCGAACACCTCGGCGATGGCGTCGACGAACTCGACCCGACCGAGCGGCGCCGCGCCGTGGACGATGCGGATGGGCACCTCCGTGACGGGCGTGATCCCGGCGGGAAGAGGCGTTCCGTCGAGCATTCGGTTGAGCAGCGACGACTTGCCGGCATTGACGCGCCCGAACACGGCGACTTCCAGCCGGGGATCGGCCAGCCGTGCTTGCAGCACATCGGTCATGCCGCGCAGTCCGGCCAGATCATGAGCCTCGACGATGCGCCGGATCTCGGCCAGCCGGCCCGGCGTATCGCCGACGGGGCCGACCGGCAGCGGCCGCGCGGCAAGGAAGGAGTTGGCGCCCTGTGCAAGGTAGGCATCCAGTCGGTCCAGGCACGCCGACAGATCGCTGCTCAACGCGCGCAGTTCGCGTGCTTCCTCGACGCTCACGTCGTCGTGACGCGCGGGATCGATGTCCGCCACCGCGAGTTGCGCCGCAGTCAACCTCCGGCGGGCAGACAAGATCGCACTGACCGTGGCTGGCGCAACGGAGACTCCCAGTCGGTCCAGCGACGTCCGCATGGTGGCGCGCAGATCCCGGACTGCATCCGCAGCCTGGCGTGCCTGGATCGGCGCCGCGTCGGCGGCGCAGGAGGGGAACAGTCGCTCCCTCGCGTCCGGCCCCAGTCTGTCGATCGCTTCGGTCAGCAGCGCATCGATTCGTTCCAGCGCGGACAGCAGACGGTGCTGCTGATCGACGTTCACGCGGAAGTCCCTTCTGCGCGCGCCACCCGGGAAAACAGCGGCAGCGCGGCGAGCTGGCAGAGCATGCAGAACGCCACCATCGCCAGGATCGACCACTGGTAGAGTGCGCCAATCACCACGCTGCCGGCGAACCAGGCAATGCCGTAACCGGCAGTGAACAGGCCATAGGCCGAGGCCCGGCGCGTCGCTGGCACGCGGTGTGCCAGTGCAGCGGGGATCACCGATTCGTGCACGCCCATTCCCAGACCCCAGACGGCGGCGCCGGCCAGCGCAACGCCGAAGCTGCCGTAGAACACCAGGGGCGCGAACAGGGCGCTGGCCAGCGTGAGGGGAATGAGCACCTTCAGGCCGTGGCGGTCATACAGCCGCCCGAACACGACCGATCCGGTTCCCGATACGGCCATCGCGATGGCATAGAGGATCGGAACCCATTCGACTCCAACCGCGCCGTCGCGGTGCCAGTGGAAGGCGATCAGCGGGTAGTCGGCGAAGCCGGCCGCGACCAGCGCGGCACCGGCGAGGTAGATCCAGAAATCCGAACGCAGACCACGGCCGGCAAGATCGACGGGTTCGCCCTCGAGCTCCTGCGG
The DNA here is from genome assembly GCA_021814605.1 of Pseudomonadota bacterium. Lineage (GTDB taxonomy): Bacteria > Pseudomonadota > Gammaproteobacteria > Burkholderiales > Burkholderiaceae_C > Thiomonas. The sequence goes on from JAKAIB010000005.1 coordinate 9,231, forward strand.
CCGCGGGTAGGTCAGTCGCGCCACGAGCACCAGCGTCAGGTTGAGCGCCGCGGGCACGCCCAGCGCGGCGTATGCCATGCGGTAGTCGCCCTTGGATGCCAGCACGGCGGCCACCAGCAGTGGACCGAACAGCGCGCCGGTCTGGTCGAGCGCCTCGTGCAATCCGAACGCCCAGCCGTAGCCACCCAACCGGCGCCCCGCATGCGCCAGCAGGGCGTCGCGCGGTGGGTTGCGCAATGCCTTGCCGACCCGTTCGGCAACCAGCAGCGCGGCCGCCTGCGGCCAGGTGTGCACCAGCGCCATCGCCGGCACCGACAGCATCTGGATGACGTAGCCGGTAATGATGATCGGCCAGAACGCGCCGGTACGGTCCGCGGCCGGCCCTGACAGGAGGCGCAGCGCGTAGCCTGCCAGCTCGCCGGCGCCGGTCGTGGCGCTGATCGCGAATGCCGAAGCGCCGAGCACGCCGAGCCATGGGCCGAGGACGCTGCGCGATCCTTCGTAGGTGAAATCGGCGAAAAAGCTGAGTGCGCCGATGGTGAGGATGAAGGCCAGTGCGCGGCGCTTGATCTGGGTGGATTCGGTCACGCCGGTCAGCGCAGGTGCGCGATATCGTTGACGCTCAGCACCTTCACGGCGCCATCGTCGCCGATGAACAGCTCGTTGATGCAGCATGGCTCCTGCTCGATGCGCCAGTAGGCCGACAGCGGCATGTCCAGCGCCTGCAGCAGGACGATCCGATTGACGCTGTCATGCGCGACGAGCACGATGGTTTCGCCGCGGTGCTGGTCCCGCAGGCCGCGCAGCGCGTCGGCGGTGCGCGAAGCCACGTCCTGCAGAGATTCGCCGCCCGGGAAGCGCATCCATTGCGGCGCGCTCTTCCAGAGCGCGAATTCCCTGGGGAACTCGGCCAGCGCCTCGGCATGGGTCTTCCATTGCCATTGGCCGTAGTCGAAGTCGTCGATGCCCGGAAGCACCGTACCGGTGACACCGCAAGCTTCGGCAATGGCGGCGCCGGTGTCGCGGCAGCGCTGCATCGGGCTGGTCAGCACCGCGTCCACCTTGAACCGACGCGCGACCGCCGCCGCAAGTGCCTTTGCCTGCCGCCGCCCGGTGTCGGTGAGCGCCAGTTCCATGCGGCCGCGAAAGCGCGGAGGATCGATACCCTCCACCTGGCCGTGCCGTGTCAGGACGATGTGCATTCGATGTCTCCCCGGTCCGTCTCAGGAGCCGCACTGCGCCTGCCAGGAAACGATGTGCCCCCCCGGGACCATCTGCCCGATGCGCGGCAGGACGGCCTCGACGACTTCGGGGTCGTCGTAGAACTCGATGACCAGCGGCAGGTGCACATTGAGCCGCAGCAGGTCGTCGGCATGCACTTCGCCCTTGCTGCCGAAACCGGCGACGCCGCGGAAAACGGTCACGCCGTGGACCTTCTGCTCGCTGTGCAGCAGCCGGAAGATTTCCTGCATCAGGTTGTGGCCCTGCACCTTGTCACCTTCCTTGATGTAGATGCGGGCGATCGTCACGGTTTTCATGCTGAGACTCCCAGGTTGCGTGACAGGAATGCACCGAAGATCGCCGCCGCGATCGACAGCACGACGGACGCAGCCACGTAGAGGGCTGCCTTGGTCAATTCGCCGCCTTCGATGAGATTGAGCGATTCCAGTGAGAACGTCGAGAACGTGGTGTAGGCCCCGAGTCCGCCAGTGAGCAATCCGGTCCGCAACTCGGGGCTGAGATTGATGCGTTCGAGAGTTTCGAAAAACAGGAAGCCCATCAAGAACGATCCCAGGATGTTGATGGACAGCGTTGCAAAGGGAAAGTCGCGCCCCAGGAAGCCCTGGACTGCGAGGGTCTGCCCGTATCGGGCGAAGGCGCCGACGATGGCGAAGATCGCGATGTAGACGTAGGTCATGGTTCGGAAATTCCGGATGAATGAAAACGGGCTGCGCCTCGCGGGCAGCCCCAAGCCGCATGCAAAGTCCTTGTTGTTCTTGTCTCCTCGCTCCAGGATGACGCCGACGCTCAGGACGGCGGCGTCCAAGCCAGCGCCACGGCGAAAATGATCAGCAGCAGTACGCCGACATAGGCCAGGTAGGCGTTCATCAGACCGTTCTGCAGGAACCGCAGGCGTTCGCTCAACCAGCGCACCGTGCGCACCGCCGGCTCGAACACCAGGGGACCGAACACCGGCGCCTGCGTGTAGTCGAACTGCAGTTCCTTGAGGAAGTAGGGCTTGCCCTCGAACTGGCGTGCCACTGCGTTGCGCGGCCGGTACACGAAGCTGTAGAACACGCGCAGCGCGTTGGAGAAGGCCAGCGCGGTGGTCGCCCCGGAATGCGCGGCATAGTCTTCGCCGCCGCACCAGATCGGCGCTCGGCGCACCGGGAGCCTGCGTCGCGCCCAGAGCAGGACGACGGGGATGACCGCCAGCAGCGGCGTAGCGATCACCAGTTTGGCCGGCGAGATGAACGCAAACCCGGCCGACAGCGGCACCAACAGCCAATCATGGATCATGGTTGCCGGTACGCCAGGTTGCGGCCAGGCGGCCGCGTGCATGAGTGGCAGCCAGGCCACCATGCTGACGGCCATCACCGGGACCGCCAGCCCCGTCACCAGGATCGCCACGCGGGGCAGTCCTCCGAGGTGGGTGGCATGCTTCTGATGATGCGCGCCGTGCGGCTCGTTCTGTCCCAGGAGGCCCACGCCGAACAGCTTGACCATGGTCGCCAGCGCGGCTGCGGCGGTGAGCGCGAGTCCCGCGCCCGCCAGCGCGAGCGCGATACGCGAGCCGTCGCCAGCGAGCCTGAAGTCATGGAACAGGCTCTGGAACAGGTACCACTCGCTGACGAAGCCCGCGGTCGGCGGCATCGCAGCGAGACTCATCGCGCCGAACACCGCGCCCAGGCCCAGTGTGAACGGAGCGTGGCGCAGGATGGCATTCTGGCGCAGATGATGGCTGCCCTGTAGCGCCGCAGCGGCGTCGGCCGTGAAGAACAGCGTGCCCTTGGCCAGGCTATGCCCCATCAGGTGCAGCAGCCCGACGATCCACGCCATCGCCGCCAGTGCGTCCAAGCCGCCGGCGCGGAACACCATCGCCGCGCCCAGCGCGGTGACTGCGACGGCGGCATTCTCCGCCGAAGAGAACGCCAGCAGCCGCCGCCAGTCGTTCTGCTGAAAGGCGTAGAGGATGGCGAGGATCGCGGTGAATACACCCGCCGCGAGCACGACCACGCCGATCCCGGCCAGCCAGGGTGGCGTTCCCAGCCATTGCAGCAGCGCGCGACCCAGCGCGAAATAGGCGGCATTCATCACGATCCCCGACATCAGCGCACCGCTCGCTCCGCTGCCGCTGCCATAGGCGCCGGGATACCACTCGTAGAACGGCAGCAGGCCGAGCTTGGCGCCGAATCCCGCCAGCCAGAGCAGGCCGAGGAAGAACGCGGCAGCCGTGCCGTACCCGCTCCATTGCAATGCATAGGAGCCAAAGTCCAGACTCTGGCCCAGCATGATCACCGCCAGCAGCAGCGCCACGCCGCCCACTTCGAGCAGCGCGAGCATGAACAGGTTGTCGTGTCCGGACTGGGTATTGCGATGCTCGGACAGCAGCATGACGGCCCCGCCGAATCCCATCAGCTCCCAGGCGATCAGGAAGCTCGCCCCGTCCTGCAGACCGTACACCCCCAGTGCACCGAGGAGCGATAGCGCCGCGCCCGCGGCCCAGCCACGTGGCCGCCCGGCACCGCCGATCAGCACGGCGAAGAGCGCCGGCAGCAGCGCGGGAAGCATCAGCCAGAGCGCTGCCGCATCCGCGTGGAACTGGACCGGCCAGTTGCCGAACTGCAGTACCGCCACCTGTGCCGTACCGTCGGGCAAACCCCACAACGCGCCGAGCGCCGCCAGCGCGCAGCCGAGCGCCAGCAGCAGCCGAGGCAGATGCGACCCGGTGAACAGATCGATCGCCAGCGCCAGCAGCCAGGCCAGCGCGGCGAGCGCGAACGCGCCCAGGCCGATGGTGTCAGCCGGCATGTTGACCTCCCTGGACCCGCTGCGGCCGGCGGCGCAGCAGCACCAGCAAACCGTCGATGATCGCAGCCGGGTTGGGCGGACAGCCTGGCAGCCACAGGTCGACGGGCAGGAGTCCGTCCAGTCCTTGATGGCAGGCGTAGCCGCCGCCGTTGGTTCCGCCGCCGGTGGCGCAGGTGCCCAGCGCCATCACCCAGCGCGGCTGCGGCATCGCTTCCCAGGTGCGCAGCAGGGGCTCGCGCATGGCCTCGGTCACCGGACCGGTGACCAGCAGCAGATCGGCGAAGCGCGGTGACGGGGTGAAGAAGATGCCCAGCCGGTGCAGGTTGTAGAACGGATTGAGCAGGGCTTGCAGTTCGCTTTCGCAGCCGTTGCACGAACCGGCATCGACATGGCGGATGTGCAGACTCCGGCCGAAGGCTTTCATCTGTGCGGCGAGCTCGGCCTCGTCGGCTGCGGCACCGCCGGGCTGCGTCGGCGCCACGCTATTGTGCGTCAGTCCGTCTGCCAACAGATCGGCTCTGTCACGCACGCCGAACGCCCAGTCGCCGCTGACGGTGAACGCGCCCTGCGGACAGACTTCGGTGCAGATCTGACAGCCGACGCAGCGCGAATAGTCGAGCAGCGGACGGCCTCCTCGGACGGCGATCGCCTCGGCCGGGCACGCCGCGGCGCAATCGGTGCAGCTGCCCGTCGTGCCGACGCAGCGCGCCGCGTCCAGCCGCGGCAGGCCGCGCACGTCATCCTGCCCGTCAGGGCCGGGACGTTGCGGCCAGGGCGTCGTACCGCGGCCTTCGCGCAATCCGAACCAGGTCCATACCGGCATCGTCGATCTCCTCGTCAGCGGTCCGCCCCGGCGACGGACAGGCCGAAGCTCGCTTCGTTGATCGCGTAATCCATCATGTTGCTGTCCTGCACCGTGAACGGGAAGACGCGCCAGTTGGAAAACGACGGATCCTTGATCTTCACCCGCAGCAGCCGCTCGCGCGAGACTTCGAGGTGCACGGCGTAAAGCAGCCCGCCGCGCACGCCCTCGGCCCAACCCAGTCCTTCGCCGGCTGTGTCGACGTCCTCGAGCACGTCCCTGCGCAGCACGGGGCCGGGTTTGATGCGCCCCAGGGTCTGGCGAACGATGGCGAGCGATTCGCGGATCTCCTCCATCCGTACCCGGCTTCGCGCGTGGGCATCGCCGGCGGCCTCGACCGGCACGGAAAACCGCACCTTCCCGTAGTTGGCGTACGGGTGGTCGCGACGCAGATCGCGGTCGAGGTTGCTGGCTCGCTCGATCGGGCCGGTGGCGCCCTGGTCGAATGCCACCTGGCGCGGCAGCAGGCCGGTGGTCATCAGCCGGTCAAGGTGACTCCGTGTGGCTTCGAGACGTTGAAGATAGTCGTCGATATCGTGATCGAAGGCGTCGAGCTGGCCGGTGTCGAGGTCTCGGCGCAGTCCGCCGGGGACGATGAGGCCGCGCAGAAGGCGGCTTCCCGTCAGTCTGGCATTGACCTGCTTGACCCGTTCCTCCAGCCACAGCCCCTGCGCCTCGCCGACCTTGAGGGTGGTCGTCTTCGACAGATGACCGAGGTAGTGCAGGTGGTTGTACAGTCGTTCGAGTTCGGCGAGGATCACGCGGAGGTATCGTGCCCGTGGCGGTGCGCGCCAGCCCAGCGCCGCCTCGACCGCCTGCGCATAGGCCAGCGCATGTGCAACAGAATCGATTCCGGACACCCGCTCGGCCAATACGCTGCCGGCGCGCAGGTCGACGCCCTCGAAGCGCGCCTCCATGCCGCGGTGTTTGTAGAACAGCCGCGGGTGGTAGTGCAGGATGCCTTCGCCGATGTAGAAGAACAGGAACTGCGCGGACTCGACGATGTCGGCCCGGACCGGCCCGAAAGGCAATCGCTGGATGTCGGGCCCGATCACCTTGGGCACCGCCGGCGGCATGGCCTCGCCGCTGCGCGGCACGGCGGCACGATCGAAGTCGTGACGCAGCGGGGGCTGCGCCGGCGCCAGCCCTTCGTGCAGCACAAGCGGATGGGACTCGGGATGTCCGTCGAAACGGATGCCGTAGAGGTCGTTGATCTCGCGTTCGTACCAGCCCAGCAGTGGCAGTTTGCCGGCGAGGCTGGGCAGCGCGCCGCCTTGCGGCTTGACACGCCAGAGCGCATAGGGCTGACTCGCGCCCTGGCTGAGGACGTAGCGCACTTCGAGATCCCCACGCGCACCGTGGCATGCATATGCGAACTGCATGCGCCCGTGGGCGCTGGACTGCTCGCCCAATGCGGTCAGGAGCGCATCGGCTGCGCCGGGAAGCTCGGCGGCGGCCAGTTCGCGGGTCAGGCAGTGGCGCATCTCACACGCCTCCCAGCTGCGCTGCAATGCCGGCGAGATGCTGCCAGATTGGCGGCAGCCACCACAGCCCGAGGAGCAGGATCGCCGCAAGCGCCAAGCCCATCGGCAACACATGGAATGTGCGCAGCCGCAAGTGCGGCGGATGGTCGGGTCTCGGCCCGAAGAACATGGCGCGGAACTTCGAGAGAAATCCGATGAAGATGATGATCAGCAGGGCCCCCATCCACCAGACCGCCCAGGCATTGCGGCTCGCCATGCCGCCGCGCAGGATCGTCAACTCAGACAGGAACAGCCCGAACGGCGGCGCCCCGGTGATGGCGATCGCGCCGGCCAGCCAGATCGCACCCGAGCGTGGGAAGAAGCGCAGCACGCGGCGAATGCGGTCCATGTCCTTGCTCTCGAAGGCATGCATCATGTTGCCGGCACCGAAGAACACCAGGGATTTGGTGAGCGAGTGGTTGAGCATGTGGTAAAGCGCGCCGATCACCCCCAGCGGCCCGCCGAATCCGAAGCCGAGTGCGATGACTCCCATATGTTCGACGCTGGAATACGCCGCCAGCCGCTTGACGATGGTCTGCCGCGTGATGAACAGCGCCGCCACCAGCAACGAGAAGGCGCCGAGCACGACCAGCGCGGTGGAGGCAGTGGCCTCGATCGTCGTGCTGCGCAGCACCACGAGGTAGCGCACGATGCCCAGCATTGCGCAATTGAGCAGCGCACCCGAAAGCATCGCCGACACAGGTGCCGGACCTTCGCTGTGGGCGTCGGGTAGCCAGGTGTGCATCGGTGCCAGCCCCACCTTGGTGCCGTACCCGACCAGCACCAGCAGAAAGCTGAGCAGCAGCAGCACCGGTTCGGCCTTGGGGGTGATCGCGCCGAAGCTGGCCCAGGTCATGTCGTATACCGGACCGAGAATGAAGGTGCCGGCCCAGTAGAACAGCACCGTGCCGAGCAGCGCGAGCCCGAGCCCTGCCGAGACGATGACGATGTATTTCCACGCCGCCTCGATGCTCTCGGGGGCGCGCTGGAAACCGACCAGGAAAGCACTGACGATGGTCGTGAGGTCGATTGCGATCCAGTACAGCCCCGGATTGTTCTGCGCCGGAGCGAGGAACATGGTCAGCGCAAACGCTGCAAACAGCGCGTAGAAGCGGTGCAGGCGCGCCTGCTCGCCATGCATCCAGCGCATGTAGCCGATGGCGTAGATCGACGCCAGCAGATAGACGATCGCCAGGCAGAACATCACCCATACGCCGAAGCCGTCGAGCAGCAGGTAGCCCTGCAGTGCGGTCGTACCTTGGGCCGGCGTTGCGGCGAGCAGCACGCAGACCAGCACGAAGTCGACCGCCGCCGCGACGAGGTTCAACGCCTCGGCCACACGCGCGCGGCGCGACACCCACGACCCGGCCAGCGCCATGAAGGTGACCACCCAGATCGCGTAGAGCACGGTCCAGATCATCGTCTCATCCCACCAGGCGCGTCAGTTCGCGGCTGCTGGTCGTGCCGACCTCCTTGTGCAGGAAGCGAATCAGCATGCCGAAGGTCGAGACAATGATCAGTAGATCGAACAGGATCACCATCTCCAGCAGCAGCGGCATGCCGGGCACCAGGATCTGCGATCCGAGGAAGATGCCGTTCTCGATGACCAGCAGCCCCAGGATGGAACTCACCGCCTCGGCGCGCAGAACCAGCATCAGGAAGCCGATGAGTTTGAGCGCGAACATGGCCGTCAGCGCCAGCACCGCGATGTTGTCCGCCAGTTGCATGCGCAAACCCAGCCGATGCGCCAGAGCGTAGGAAAAAACCACCAGCATGGCGCCAAGCACCATGCTGCTCGAGGGCTGCAGCAACGGCGTGAACTCGCGGTTCTGCTTCAGGTCGTTCACGATACGGATCAGCAGGTAGGGCAGCAGCGTGCCACGGAACAGCACGGTGAGGGCAGCGATGAACACCAGCTCCGGATAATGGCCGTAGATGCCCACAGCCGCGGACAAGGCTGCGATCGCCCACGATTCCGCGGCGAAGGCATAGATGTGGTTCTTGATCCAGTGCGAACCGAGCATCACGAACGACAGGATCAGCGCCACGATGACCAGCAAGCTGAACAGTGCCTGCGCGATCGGATCGAGATGGAAGATGAGCATGGCCGGGCCCGTTCAGATCTGGCGTGCGATCACGGCAAGGATGGCCATCAGGAATGACAGCGCCAGCGGCTCCTGGTAGCGGTAGAAGCGCAGCCGCGACTGCGCCGTGTCGACGACGACCATCACCAGGCCCAACACCAGCCACTTCGCCAGCAGCGCGACCAGCGCCCCGACGATACCGATCGCGCTACCCAGGTGCGACAGCCCCCACGGCAGGGTCAGCACGTTGAGGAAGATGGTGTAGAGGATGGCCTGCTTCATCCACGAGGCCCACTTCAGCAGCGCCAGCAGCGGCCCAGAGTACTCGAGGATGCGCGCCTCGCCGATCATGTAGATCTCGTAATGGATCGAGGAATGGATCGGCAGGCGCTCGGTCTCGACGGTCAGCAGGATGAAGAATGCAGCAACGAGGAACAGGTGCGCCGGGCTCCAGAACACCGCCGGCTGGGCGACCAGCAGGTGGTTGACGACAAATGGAAGCATGGCCTGCGCCAGGAGCGTGATGCCGACGAACACCATGATCAGCGTCGGCTCGGCGAGGATGGCGAGCATCGCCTCGCGGCTCGAACCCAGGCCGCCGTAGGGATGGCCGCTGTCCAGCCCGGCGAGCAGGATGGCGAAGCCGCCAAGGGTCAGGATCAGCCCGCCGCCGAGAATATCTCCCATGTCCGACAGCGGCAGCGGGTAGTCTGTGAGCACCGGGATCAGAATGGGCACGGTCAGCATGGCTGTGCAAGCTACCACCGGTGCCATCCAGAACACCCAGGACGCGGTCGCCGGAACAACGATTTCCTTGCCGGCGAGTTTGTACAGGTCGCGGTACGGCTGCCAGATAGACGGGCCGGTGCCGCGCTGGACACGCTCCTCGAGGGTTGCGATCACCCCGTGCAGCAACGGCGCAAACAGCGCGATGGTCAGAACCTGCGCGATTTGCTGAAGGACAACATGACCTTCCATCGACCCCCCCATGGCACAAGCACGCCGCGCGCGGCGGCACCGGGTAGGAGTCATCAGCCGCAGGCGCGGTGCCGACGGCAGTTATGGCGAACTCCATCGCCATCGATCTGCGGCAAAGTCTAAAAGGACGATGGCAATCTAGTCAATTTCGCCATGTTGGATATTTTTCTGCCCAAGACGATTGGAGCGTGGGTAAGGGACAGCATCTCGGCCGAAGCCGTCGCTCCAACCTAGCTGCCGAAGGACCGGTTCAGACTGATTGCGGACGGCTAGCTTCGGCAGACCAATGGCTGCTTCCTGCGAGAGCGGTCACTCGAGGGGACACTGGGCGGGCGATGAAGACGCACTGGAATTACATCGACATCCATGGCGACTCGCTGCGCCGCTTGTAGACAGAGTTCCCTGAGCAACGCGAGGCAATGGCTAGGGGAATGGAAATGTTCGAGACGACGCGCGCCTACGTCGCGAAGACGCGCGCAGAGCTGTTCCCGGCCAGTCGCTGGCCTTCGCGCAGTGTTACAGCCGAACGCTGGTGGAGGGCTGGTAAGTGGACAAGGAACGCATGCAAGGCATCCTGCCAGCGGCGGTTGCAGCGGAGGGTCTAAAGTGGGAGCAGGACGGGAGAGCGTACTGGCTAGCCATTAAATCGAAGTAGCAGTGATAGAAAGAGCGAACAAGGTCAGAGGATCTTTGGGAGAAGCAAGTGGGCTGGAATGACGACATGGACGATGGCGATGACATCTCGAACTTGCCGCCGGAGGCGACCGGGAATATCTTCGACGTGGAGGGCCCGTTTGACCCCAACGATCACTGGCTTCGAACTGCGGAGGAAGAGCATCAGTTGATCGCCATGCGGGCGTGGTTCCACGCTCGATACTGCGACCCGGCGAATGAGACCCCGTACAACGGTCGTGAGGGTGGTTACCTGTTCATCCACGGCGGGCCCTACAGCCCATCCGAGGAGTTGCATGAGCGATTCGGCAGCATCGTTGAAGACGCCCTGATCGAGCAGGTCGCTGAAGAGATGTTCGACGAGGTCGGAGATCAGTGGGCGCCAATCAGGCGCGACTACCTGGACGACTATGACGAGCGATTCGATCTTGAGCTTGTCGATGCCGATGAACCACTTCGAAGAGTTCGCAAGCGCTTGGTCGAGTGCCGACAGGTTCTTGACCTTCAGGGCAGAGCAGAGGCTGTGACCCTTGCACGCCGCCTCGTCTTTGGCGCCGTGATCGGAATCCTCGAATCATTCCTCTGGGAGTTGTCCCAACACTGGATCGAATCGAGTGACGAAGCCCTGGAAGGCTGCGTGACGAAGCTTCCTGCAATCCGTGATGAACAGATCAAACTGGGCGATGTCTTCGAACGTCACGCGAGCATTCGCGCACACGTCAAGGGGCATCTGCAGAATTCGGTCTGGCACCGATGGGACAAGGTGGGCGCGATCTACAAGAGCGGTCTCGGGATCACCCTTCCGAGCGTGAAAGTGTTCGACGATGCCCTCGTCAAGCGACATGACATCGTGCATCGAAGCGGTCGCACCAAGGATGGCGAGGAAATTGATGTGACGAACTTGGAGATCGAGACCCTGAGCCGAGCGGTTGAGCAGTTCGCTGAAGTGGTTTCGGAACTGGCGAAGAAGCGATTCCTCCGGCGTCTGGACTTCTAGTCCGCTAGGTAATTCGTGCACAGGAGATCGTGTGCCTCAGCTTGATCCATCGCCAGAGATCGGAACCATGCGGAGGGTTTCACCAGAACCTTCGAAGTGCAATGGTCTGGCGGTGCGTTTTTTGCCGACGGCGTCGAGGTTGACTACGGCGCCACGCTGGATCAGGCGAGCAAGCGACGCCTGAAGCTCACGGGGAAGCCAGTTGGTCGCCTCAAGGATGTCGGCAAACGCGGCCTGATCGACCTTTCGTTCACCCTTGCTGAGGTAACTGATCCAGAAGCTGTCAACCTCTTCAGGAGAGCTGCGCGAGCCATCGGCTTCAGCCAGGGCGTGGTCGATAAACATGTCCATCGTCCCAGACTTCGCGGCCTGCTCCGCAAGCTGTGAAGCCAGCCGGACTCGCGCCTGGACGATGTCGACTTCCTGCGAAATTTTCATGAACTCGACGATGCCCTTTGGATGACATGAGAGGTAGACGAGGTGGTACTTCGTCCGCTGCTTCTCAGGATGCATCACCGTCACGTAGGCTGTTCTTGCGTTGAAGGGCTTTCCTCCTGATGGAACCACCGTCTTGAGCGTTTCCCGATAGGCGCCAACCAAGGCAAGTTCGCGTTCTTCGGGTGTCTTTCCTTCGACAGCGACTTCCTTGCCAAGCAACCGTCGCATGGCATCCCTGAACTGGGACATCGATGCCGTTCGGTTGATGAATTCGTAGATGAAGTTGATCAGGAACTCGGATCGTCGTCGCTTCAAAAGCGGCGTCAGCACGTCAATCATGATCGGAGACCACCCTTTCGGATCGATAAAGAAGAAGGTGAAAGCATCCTTCCCAGTCCAATCCAGAATCTCCGACCGCAGTGCAACGAAGTCTCCCTTCATGGAGCGGGCTTCAACTGACTTCGGCGCATCGTTGCGTAGGTACGTCGTGAGCCTCTCATACGCATCTGGCTCTTGTTCGATGAAAAGCGCGCGCATACGAGCATCGACGCCCAACGATGCCAACTTCTCCTTGCAAGCCGCAAGTGTCTTCAGGGACAGGGATATCGACGTGCCTTCCAGCTTCTCATCATCTGACCCCCAAGGGCCAGCGAAGCAGTCCACGTAGCAAATCTCGGCATTGCCTTTCGAGCGGCCGTTCATGCCGATGATGAGGACGAGCTTTTCCAGGTAGCTCTTCAGGAGCGCGTGCTTGACCATCGCCGGCATGCGGCCCTCGTACACATCTGGCACTTGGTTCGACACAGATGCCTCCTCAACGGTGTGCTGTCGATACGACGGCCATCTAAATTTCCACCCGGCTAGCTGGGCGAGTTTGAGCCCCTGCACGCTCGTTGATCGTGTAGGCCGGGCCTTCGGCACGCCATTTGTCGATGAGTTCTTGTGCAGGCATATTGGTTGTCTAGACAAACTGGATAGCGCGCTGCCGCGGTGCCATCAATTGGTCCGTGGCTTTGATCTGGGCTGCCGACCTGCGGGTGCCTCCATCAGCGGGTACGACCTCGATGACGCGTTCGGCGATGAGCTGGCCCACAGATTCTCGGTAGATTTGCGCCGAAGCCGGAGAACTGTTGCAAGTGGTGGCGAACAACTCGCCGAAGCTGATGCCGGTGTCGTCGGCGTATACCCGGCGCGGGATGTGCTCGTTGAGGGCCGCGATGCTCGCGTTCTTAGCCACGTCGTCGAACTCGAAGCCCAGAGCCGACTGCTTGCGGTACTGCGCGTCGTGCGCCGGGTCGTATCCGACCATCTGGAACATGTCGAGGCCGGCGCCGCCGTAGTGGATGAAGTAGTTGTTGTTGGCCCAGTGCACTTCGGTCATCACGTCACGAGCGCGATGGTGCTGCGACATGTGGATGAGCCAGTAGTCGCCGTGGCCGCCGCTATTGCGGATGAAGAACGGCGTGAAATGCCGGGCACCGCAGTTCTCCACCAGCCGGCGGTACAGCGTACTTTGAAGGAATAGCCGCCAATCGCGGTCTGAGGTCTTGATCTCTTCGATGGACCTGCCCGCGAAGATGTCGGGCAGTCCGAGCCCGTCTAACAGGTCCTTGACCTGGTCGCCATCGTTGGCGAAATTCATGAACGAGTCGACACCGAAGGTGAGGATCACCTCCGCGCTGGGCAGCGCCTCGAAAATCTTGCGCATAAGGTGCGTCGGCACCTCTTTGTAGCCGTACTGGTCCAGCGCGAAAATCGATCGGCCGTTCCTCGGGCTCTTCTTTTTGATGAAGTCGATGATGGCGTCAGCCTTGTCCTGGAATCTCGCGTGTTCCAGATAGATGCCGTTTCCAATGCGGTCGCCGTAACCGGCCTCGCGCAGCACCATATCGAGGTGCTTGTGGGCGTACGAGTCGGCCTCGGTGAAGAAGTAATCGACGAGCAGTTGGACCGGCTTGTGCCGGTCCTTGTTGATCAGGTACTCGGCCTCGCGGGTCGCTTCTAGAAAAATGAAGGGCGATCCCTTGACCAACTCGCGAGTGTCCTGGTGGACGTAGAGGCCACCGCCCGCGAACCCGTCTACGAGGGTCAGCTTGAGGGTGTCGCGATTGGGCGAGCTAACGAGGGTTCGGAAGTAGGCGGCGAGGTAGGCCCGAAGGATGCGGTGTTTGGCAACGCTGTGCTGCTGGATGAAGTCAGCTCCGTCCTTCCAGTTGTATTGCTTCAGCGTCATGCGTTCCTTCAGACGTGGGCAGACAGTGCCGGCATGTCGTCCCAGGTGCGCCCTTGAAGCAGCCGGCCGTTGGCCTTCTTGGAGCGGCGCTTGCCGTCGGCTCCCCAGCCGCCCCACTGCTTGAAGAAGAACTGCACTCCCTGGTCCTCGCATTGCTGACGGACATTCTCGACCCAATCGAGCTGCATCGGACGGGCCTTGGGTCCAGATTCTCCGCCAACGATCACCCAATGAATATCCGTTAGGTCGAGAACGCCAACGTCGGAAAGCAGCGGCTCGACTGATAGGAAGCGAATGCGAGCATCGACCCGGCGGAGTGCGGAGATTCGAGGGACTCCATAGCGACGATCTTCCACGGACACGCCGAGCCAAGCGTTATCCGGCACCTCGCGGTTCCTGAAGAACGAGGCCATGCGATCCGCGCGCTTCGTCAGAACCTGGAACGTGTGTTGCGGGCAACGGCGGATCACGTCGAAGACCTGCGCGATGTAGCCGTCATCCACCCCTTTGTGGAAGAGATCGGACATTGAGTTGACGAAGTAGACCGTGGGCTTCTTGCGCGCGAGTGGCTCTGCGAGGCGATCAGAAAGGATCGTCAACTTGAAACCGTTCTCGTAGCCAGGCGTGCCCATGGCCTGTAGTCGCTTGGCCATCGTCTCGGCGTAGCAGTGCTTGCACCCCGGTGAAATCTTGGTGCAACCCACGGTCGGATTCCAAGTCGCCTCGGTCCATTCGATTCGGCTTGCTTGAGACATGATGAGGCCCTCCTAGTCCTTCAAAGTCAGTGCAGGCGTCTAGACGGCGCGGAGCACGCGCGTCACGACGCCCCAGATGTTCAATTCGCTCTTGTCGCCCACAGGGATGTCGGCGAAGTCCGGGTTCGCGGCCTGCAGCAGCCAGCCGGAGGCAGTGCGCTTCAAGCGCTTGACGGTCAGTTCGCCGTCGATATCGGCGACAACGATGCGACCGTCGTCGGGCGCCACGCCCCGATCGACGACCAGCTCATCGCCATCGTAGATGCCGGCGTCGCGCATGGACCAGCCAGCCACCTTCATGACGAAGGTGCAGCTTGGATCGCGAACCAAGTGCTTGCCGAGATCGACCGCGTCCTCTTGGAAGTCGTCGCCTGAAGTGGGTTTGCCAGCGCGGACGCTACGGCCGAGGGCTGGCACGGAGGTCGGCGCACGCCGCACCGAGATTGGCCTCAGGACGGTGACATCACCAAGCACTTGTGACGAGCGCTTCAACTCGTCCAGATAGCAAACCACCACGGGGACGGCACTCTGCGGCACCCTGAGCGTCTTGGTGGGCTCCCCGTAGGCGGGCTTGCGCCCAGCACCCTGTCGAGTGCCTCCGTGGCGAGGTTTGGTAGTTTCGGCGCGCATGATTTCGTGACAAAATCAAGCCTAGCACGCGTCGTTCGTCAAAGATAGGAGAACGTGAACTGCCCCACTGGCGTGCCACTGATCGGCAACCTGAGCGGCAGAAAACTGCCCGTGACTGGCCGTTCGGTGTGCGAGCGCAAACGGCCGCCATCGCTGCAATGCAGACCCCGGGCTCGGTCCGCCCAATGACTGCAAAGGCCGACCAGCACACATTGGCCAACCGGCATCCGTTTGCATGGCCGTCGATGCCACGCCATCGAAAGCAGCGATGCGCCCCAAGGTTAGCGACTGGCGGTATCACCACCAATCACCTTCAGGACGTCGTTGACACTCTGCGAGCCCCTCAACCGAAGGATTTCTGGTCTGTCCAATGCGAACTCGATCACAGCGATCGTTGCCTCACGGGAACCTGCGACCAAGGCAAAGATGGCAAGGCGGCGGATCCGTTGGTCCGTCCCGGCACCAACAAAAAGGTCATGCGAGATCTCGCCATTCTCATCAGGCTGGAACGGCATCGGCACGGTCCAGCCATCCTCGACGCTCGCGGTGAGCAGCGTCGCCGTGACACGCTTCGCGCGCGCAAGGCGCTCAATGACGGAAAGCAAGAACTCCGGCACGGCAAAAGACTGCCTCATGGCCTCGACGAGCGCGATAGGACGCACGCGATCAGTCGAACCAGGGGTACCTACCGCCACATCGGCGACGGGTGGTGCCGCGCCCAAGCTCGCCGACGCCGCCTGGGGCTCGAGCTTGGCCTCGCTCCATATCCGCTTTTTCAGCAAATCCGGAAAGCGGTACTCGCGGAAGAAGCTTCGCGCCCTGGGCGCCAGCTTGCCCGATCCATCGCGCTCGCGCACCGTCGCGTCCCGGGCATCCCGCGCGCCGCGGCGCGGTCGCTGCGAATTGAGTGCAGATTCGGCGTGCGGAGTCACCTTGGCACGTCGCGTCACCCCCGATTCTCGAACACGCAGGGTATTGAACGGGAACGGATGCGCGCACGACCGCACGCGATAGACCAGAAACGTCGCGCGCGGCTCCGTGCCGAGCGGCAGCCACTTCCCCGACGCGATCAAAGTCGTCTCGCCGTCGAACGGGAAGAAGCACTGCGGGTAGGGGTCGACGCCTTCCTGCCGCTGTTTGAGCAGCGAGGTGCCTATCGCACCGGCAGCCTGTCGCGCGCGGTCGCTGGTCGCGATTCTCGCGACGTCGTGCGCCGACTCTTTGCGCATGCCGTCTGCGAGGTCGAGGTCGATATGTTCGCCGAACAGGTCCAACGTGGCCTTGGAATAGAGCTTCGCGACGTCGAACGGTCCGAACAGCCGAGACAGCAACTCGCTGGATGAACCGAAGTAGAACAACGCCAGTTCCATGCACGGCACCACTAGGCTGCGGCCGTCCGGCAGCGCGACTCGCACGCAGTACGAATGGGTATTGCCCAGGTGCCAGGGATGCTCCGAAATCGGCAGCAGGAAGCGGCCCTGCTCGTCGCTGTGGCCGGCCTTGAGCAGTTGCGTCGTGCTGCGATTGATCTGCAGGTTCTCGAAGGTCTCGACCTCGTGATCGGGCGAGCAAACGAAGCGCTTTCCAGACCAGACATCGCCGACGCTCAGCAGGGTCGTCGATCCGACCGAGACCCAGCGCTTGGCCTGGCGCGCGACCGGCAGGGTGGAGCTCGGAGCGACAGGCCGCATCGGATCCGCGATGACCTGCGGGTCGATGATCTTGGAGAGGTGAACGAAAACCGACGGCTGCGTGCGCCGGAGCAGGCGGTCCGGGAAGGCCACGCCGCCGAACCAGTCGATGCGCCAGAGGTCCTCACCAGGAGGGAAAGCGCCGATCTGAAGGTCACGCGCGCTTGCGGCCATGCGGTTCAGGTCGGCGGAAACCCTGGTGTGGTTCGTGGGTTGATCGCTAATTTCGCATCAATAGCGATAATTTCGCACTAATTACGCTTCATCGACAGCAACCCCCGCCGCGTGCGCCTGCTGGTCGGCGTGGTAGCTCGATCGGACCAGCGCACCGACGGCGGCGTGCGAGAAGCCCATCGCCGCGGCTTCGCGCTCGAACATCGCGAAGGTGTCGGGATGGACGTAGCGCGTGACCGGCAGATGGTGGCCGGTGGGGGCGAGGTACTGGCCGATGGTCAGCATGTCGATGCCGTGGGCGCGCATGTCGCGCATCACGTCGAGGATCTCGTCGTCGGTCTCGCCCAGACCGACCATCAGCCCGCTCTTGGTCGGGATGTCGGGATGGCGCGCCTTGAAGTCGGCGAGCAGCTTGAGCGAATGCGCGTAGTCGGCACCCGGGCGGGCCTGCTTGTAGAGGCGGGGGACGGTCTCGAGGTTGTGGTTCATCACGTCGGGCAGGCCGGCGCCGAAGAGGTCGAGCGCCTTGTCGAGCCGGCCGCGGAAGTCGGGCACGAGCACCTCGATGCGCGTGCCGGGCGACAGCTCGCGCACCGCCTCGATGCAGTCGACGAAGTGCTGCGCACCGCCGTCGCGCAGATCGTCACGGTCGACGCTGGTGATGACGACATAGCGCAGCTTCATCGCCGCGATCGCCCGCGCGAGGTTGCGCGGCTCCTCGGCGTCGAGCGGATCGGGGCGGCCGTGGCCGACGTCGCAGAACGGGCAGCGCCGGGTGCACTTGTCGCCCATGATCATGAACGTCGCGGTGCCCTTGCCGAAGCATTCGCCGATGTTGGGGCAGGACGCCTCCTCGCACACCGTCGCCAGGTGATGCTCGCGCAGCAGGTTCTTGATGTCGTAGAAACGCGAGGTCGGCGCCGCCGCCTTGACCCGGATCCAGTCCGGCTTGCGCAGCGGGGCGTGCTCCGCGACGATCTTGATCGGAATCCGGGCGGTCTTGGCCTGCCCTTTCTGCTTGACGGTCGGATCGGCCGCCGGGGGTTGGGTGTTGGTCATGTGAACGGAGTCGGTGTGCGCCCTGCGCCGGGCGCCAGCAGCATGTTAGGCGCCGCGGCATCGTCCCGCCAAAGCGCCGCGAATTCCTCGGCGAACGCCCGGGCGACCACCTCCACGCGCTCGTGCACGCCCAGGCTCGCCATGTCGGCGGTGCGCAGTCCCGGATAACCGCAGGGGTTGATCCAGTCGAACGGCTGCAGGTCCATGTCCACGTTGATCGCAACGCCGTGGTATGTGCAGCCGTTGCGCACCTTCAGGCCGAGGGCGGAGATCTTGGCGCCGGCCGGAGGGTGGGCCCCCACGCTGCGCAGCCCCCCGAGGGGGCTCACCCCGCCTTGGGACGGCTCGGCGGCGGGGTGGGCGGCCCCCACGCTGCGCTGCCCCCCGAGGGGGCTCACCTCGCCTTGGGACGGTCCGGCGGCGGGGTGGGCGGCGCCGGCCGGCGCTGCCGCCGCGCCGAGGTAGATGCCGGGCGCGCCCGGCCGGCGTTCGCCGACGATGGCCCAGCGCGCCAGGGTGCGGATCACCGCCTCCTCGATGCGATGCACCGTCTCGCGCACCATCCAGCGGTGGCGGCGGATGTCGAGCAGCAGGTACACCACCGCCTGCCCCGGCCCGTGATAGGTCACCTGGCCGCCCCGGTCGGTCCGCACCACCGGCACGTCGTGCGGGGCGAGGAGGTGCTCGGGCTTTCCCGCCTGCCCGAAAGTGAACACCGGCGGGTGCTCGACGCCCCAGAGGGCGTCTGCGGTCGCCGCGGTGCGGCTCTCGGTGAACGCCCGCATCGCCTCCCAGGCGGGAACGTAGTCGACGGCCCCCAGCCAGTGGAATTCGGGGCTGCCGGCGGAATCGGGATCGGCGGGAAGCATTCGCTGTCGTCGCGGCGCAGCCGGCCTCGCGCCAGCCGTCGAGCCGGTTGCGGGGGTCGGGTCGGTCAGCAGTTCACCAGGATGGCGCGCCGCAGGTCGCGCGCCAGCCGCTCGCGGGCTTCGGGCCGGACATAGCGGCCGACGAAGGCGCGCCGCCCGGATTCGGACACCTCGACCAGGCCGCGATCGTCGGGCACGCTGATCCGCACCCACCGCGGGTTGAATTCGGCGCGCTCGAGCCGGCCGGCACTCTCCCATTCGATCACCATCGCGCCGGGCGCCAGGCTGATGCGCTCGCGGTCCGCGGCGTGGCGCGCGTAGACCAGCAGCGCGGCACCGACGGCCAGCACCTCCAGCCCGGAGAACGGCATCACCAGCGTCGCGCCGACCATCCAGCAGTACAGGCCGACGAGCAGCGAGAACAGCGCCAGCGCGATATAGAAGTGGAGCAGCTGGCGCGGGCTGATCGAGCAGTTGCGGTTGAAGCGCCAGACCACGGCGCCGGCGGGCACGTCGGACGGTTCGCCCCCGCCGGGAGGCGAACCGTCGCCCGGATCTTTCCGTACGGGAGCCGCATTGTCCATGCCGCGCATTTTGCCGCAGCGACAATGCCCCATGGGGCATCATGCATTCCCGGCCGTCGTGCGATGGCGTGCGTCCGCGGCGGCCGGGTCAGCCGCCCGCCAGGCCCTCGATCGCCGCGCGGTCGAGGACTTCGATGCGGTCGACCGGGCCGCGGATCCAGCCGCTGCGGCGAAAGTCCGACAGCACCCGGCTCACCGTCTCGGCGCGCATGTGAAGGTACCCGGCGATGTCGGTCCGGGATACGGCGGGCAGGCGCTGCGGCCCGCGGCTGCCATTGGCGGGCATCGTCCGCATCACCTTGGCCAGATAGTGGGCGACGCGCGGACGCGCCCCGGCACGGATCATCTGCCGGTAGCGGTAGGTCGAACGGATGCGCTCGGCCAGTTCGGCGCTGAGCTCGTCGCAGAAGCGCCGCGAGGAACGCCTGGCGGCGTCGGCGTCGAACGGAATGCGGCACACCGAGGTCAGCGGCACCGCCGCCCGGAACTCGACCGCGTCCGATCCCGGCTCGGCCACCGATTCCAGCCCGATGACATCCCCCGGGAAGCGCAGGTCGATGATGCCGCCGAGGCCGGTCCCCGCGGTGCAGAGGCTCTTCACCGCGCCCGACCGCACCGCGGTCAGCCGGCCGGGCTGGAGGACGACCGGCGCGTCGGCACGGATGTCCTCGATCTCGATCGCGTCCTGCGCCCCATGCTCCCCGGCCAGTTCAAGCAGCCCGCAGCGCCCCCGCAGGACGCAATCGCTGCAGGTGCGGTGTTCTCGATCCATGTGGAATTCCTCGTAGGGTCGTTTCGCCGCTGGCGGAACGCCGTCAGCGGCGATTTTGTCCCGCCGCACCGCCACATGTTCCCGGGGTTACTGCGAACCCGCGTGATCGAGATCAAGCCGTTGCGGAATTTCGCCGTCGCCTGCGGCAATTCCGGCCAGCCGACCGCCGGTGACCCTGGTGTCCGGTGCAGGGCGCACGGACACCAGGAGCCGCTCTAGAACGCCCAGAACGGCCCGCTGCCGTACGGCGTGGCCACGCCGTCGATCGCCGTCATGACCGTTCGCCCGTAGAAGAACGGCAGGCCGAGGATGCTGTAGTCCGAACTGACCGGCGGCGTCGCGAACCCGGGGATCACCGCGAGCTGCTGCTGCAGCGCCGCCGTCGGATCGGACACCGTGAGAGTCGTCGTGATGTGCGGATTGCCGCTGGCCGGCGCGGCGAGAATCGTGGTCAGGTCGACCGGCGACGACGGGCAATAGACCGAGACACCGCAGGCCGATGCGGCCGACCCCAGCGGGAGCGTCTCCGGCCCCAGCGTCCCGATCAGTGGCGGCGTTCCCGGCAAGGTGATCGACAGCTGGTTGGTACCGCTGTCGAGGAAGGCGAAGGTCGACGTCCCGGCGATGTCGGCCGATATGGCTGGCAGGAAACCCACGTTCATCAGCATCGGATACACCTGCCGCGCCCCCAGCTGGTTGTCCGGTTGCGTGCCGATGCCGAACGTCAGCGTCGCCGTGAGGCTCTGCTCGGCGCCCGAAACCGCCGGAAAGTCGAGGACCGTGCCGTTGTTGTCCGACGCGAAGCGGATCACCGGGTTGGGCGTCTGGTCGGCCACCGCAAGTGTCGTCGCGGTGCAACTGCCCGAGGTGCCGCCGGTGCAGGCGAAATAGACATCGCCCGCTGCGGTTTGCGCGCAATAGGTGCCGCAGTCCTGCGGCGTCACGCCGATCCCGAGGATGCCGTTGAACGCGCCGCCGAAATTCTGCGCCACGCTCGGTCCGGTCGCAGCGCAACCCGCCGGCGCCGACGCCGGGACCGCGGCATCGCCGGCGACAGTGACGGGAACGCCGCTGGCCACCTCGCCCGCCATCTTCACCGTCGCCAGCCGCTGCGCGCCCCAGACGTAGCCCGAACCGTACTGCGCACACTCGGCGACCTGCGCCCCGGACGACGTCGTTTGCGCCGGCAGGTTCAGGTTGAGCACGCCGGGCATCAGCCGCAATCCCGACGATCCGGTGTCGAGGAGCACATGATCGATGGCCTGACAGTTGCCCGACGCATCGCAGACCGTCACCGTGACGAACGGCGCGTTCGGATACGCCATGGTCCTGCTGTACTGCTCGACCGTGACGGGAACCTGATTCGCGACCAGGGCGACGGGCGTGCTGGCAGTTGCCACAGGCGCGCTGCCACCTCCGCCGCAGGCAGTGGCGAGCAGGGACGCGGCGGCGACGATGAGGAGGAGCTGGATGCGTGAGCGCATGGCGTGGACGGTATGGTTGTGTTCGAAGACGGCCGGGCGATTCACCGCGCGACCCCGATCACGGCGCGCCGGGAACGTTCGCGGCGTCGTTCGGCAGGGCGACGGACCGGGCGGACATGACTGGAGCCCGTGGCGACGTCAGGGCCGAAGCTGCGCGACGGAAAACCCGGCGGGCACGAGGCTCGGCACGTAGGCCGTGCCGACGAATCCCTGCATGCTGCCCGCGCTGCGCACGACCAGGTCGTTGCCGACGGTCTGCGCCGAGGCCAGCCCGCCGCTGCCGGCCGCCGCCGACGCGAGATAGCGGGAGAAATAGCCGCCGAGGAGTTGGCGAAGGTCCGGTTTGACCGGACCATGCCAGGCCAGCCCGAAGACCGTCCCGGACGCGTCCAGATACTCGGTGACGGTGACCCCCTGGGGAGTCCGCACCACCTGGGTGGTGACCGTCGCCGCGGCAGATGCCGCGCTCGCCGCGCTGCCCTGCACCAGCGCCAGACGCTGCGGCGCGCCGAGCAACTGTCCATCAGCGCTGATCGACTGCGCGCCCTGCCCCAGCGCCGCCAGCGCCGGACCCGCAAAGGCGAGCCAGGCGAACGCCACGACCGGCAGCCTCGTTTTCGAAGCAAGCGACATCGGAATCCCCCATTCGCTGCCGCGCCCGCATCGTTCGCGCGGCGAGTTGTTGTAGCAGCCGCACCGGCAGCCCGGCACGGAACCCGGGCCGCGCGGACCGACTCGGGTCTGCCGCAAGCCTATCGGCTGTGCCGGCGGGGCGCAACGTTCGACGGCCGCAGTGTTGCAATCATGCTGCCGCAGCGGGATCCCACGCAATGTCCGCCAGCATCTACCGCGATGCTGCGGTCGAATGTTCGACGCCGGCAGGACGCGCCGTGCACCCGGCCCCGGCTCAGCCGCGCAACCGGTTGACCGACTGCAGTTCGTAGATCAACCGG
>JAKAIB010000172.1 GCA_021814605.1 Pseudomonadota bacterium
ATTCGAAGTTGCCGATGCCTCCATTCGTCCAGTTCGTCGGCGCGGCGCTGTTCGCCGTCGCCGTGATCCACACTTTTTCAACCCGTTACCTGCACGGGCTGGCGCATCGCTACCCGGCGCATTCCGGACTGTGGCACCTGCTCGGCGAGGTCGAGGTGGTGTTCGGCTTCTGGTCGATGGTGTTCATGGTGTTCGCGTTCCTGGCCCTGGGGCGCGACCCCGCCGTGCGCTATCTCGACGGGCGCGACTTCACCGAACCGCTGTTCGTGTTCGCGATCATGGTGGTGGCCGGCACCCGTCCGGTCCTCCAGGCGGCCGCCGATCTGGTCGCCCTGCTGTCGCGCGCGCTGCCGTTGGCGGGGGCGCTACGGTTCTACATCGTGGTGCTGGTGGTCGCACCCCTGCTCGGCTCGTTCATCACCGAGCCGGCGGCGATGACCCTGGCCGCGCTGCTGCTGCGCGACCGGATCTTCGTTCCCGCAACCTCGGCGCGGCTGAAATACGCCACGCTCGGCGTGCTGTTCGTCAACGTGTCGATCGGCGGGACGCTGACCCACTTCGCCGCGCCGCCAGTGCTGATGGTCGCGTCGACCTGGCATTGGGATCTGGGATTCATGCTCGCCCAGTTCGGCCGCAAGGCGGCGCTCGCGGTCGTCGTCAACGCTCTCGGTGCCGCGCTGCTGTTCTACAGGGAACTCGCTGCCCTTCCCGCGACGCCAGCGGATTCCGGCCAGGACGCGCGGCCGCGCGCGCCGCTCGGCGTGGTCGCGGTGCACCTGCTGTTCCTTGCCGGCATCGTGGTGTTCTCGCACCATCCGCCGGTGTTCATGGGGCTGCTGCTGTTCTTCCTCGGTTTCGCCACGGCGTACGACCGCTACCAGGACACGCTGATGGTCAAGGAAGGGCTGCTGGTCGCGTTCTTCCTCGCCGGGCTGGTCACGCTCGGCGGACTGCAGCAGTGGTGGCTGCAGCCCTTGCTCGGCCGCATGGATGCCGCCGCGGTGTTCTTCGGCGCGACGGCGCTGACCGCGATCACCGACAACGCCGCGCTGACCTACCTCGGCTCGCTGGTCCAGGGACTGAGCCCGGAATTCAAGTATGCGCTGGTCGCCGGCGCCGTCAGCGGCGGCGGATTGACCGTCATCGCCAACGCGCCCAACCCCGCCGGGATCGCCATCCTGCGCGGCGGATTCGACGATGGCGCGGTCCGTCCCCTCGGACTGCTGCTCGCCGCCATCGCGCCAACCCTCGTCGCGATGGCGTGCTTCCGGCTGGTCTAATCGACCTCCGTCATTTCCCGCGAGATCCGACCATGCGCAACCCGAACTCCCCCGAATCCCCGCAGTACACCGTCGCGTTCATCGGCCTGGGCGTCATGGGCGACCCGATGGCCGGCCATCTGGTCCGCGCCGGCCACCGAGTCACCGTGTACAACCGCACGACCAGCAGGGCGCACGACTGGGTGCGGAGGAACGGCGGCGCCGCTGCGCCGACGCCGCGCGAGGCGGCGCATGCCGGTGGCGGCGCCGACATCGTGTTCTCCTGCGTCGGCAACGACGACGACCTGCGCGCCGTGGCGCTCGGCCCCGACGGTGCCTTCGCCGGAATGAAGCCCGGCGCGGTGATGGTCGACCATTCCACGACCTCGGCCGACGTCGCGCGCGAACTCGCCGCGGCGGCGCGCGAACGCGGGCTGTGGTTCATCGACGCCCCGGTGTCCGGCGGCCAGGCCGGCGCGCAGAACGGCGTGCTCACCGTGATGTGCGGCGGCGATGCCGCGGCGTTCGATCGCGTCCAGCCGGCCATTGCCGCGTTTGCCCGCGCCGTCACGCGGCTGGGCGACAGCGGTGCCGGCCAGTTGTGCAAGATGGTCAACCAGATCACCCTGGCCGGGCTGATCCAGGGGCTGTCCGAGGCGATCGCCTTCGGCGAGCGTGCCGGACTCGACATGCATGCCGTGCTGCAGGTCATCGGCAAGGGGGCGGCGCAGAGCTGGCAGATGGATAACCGCGGGCCGACCATGGTCGACGGACGCTTCGACTTCGGCTTCGCCGTCGATCTGATGCGCAAGGACCTGGGCCTCTGCCTGGCCGAGGCCCGGCGCAACGGCGCGCGCCTGCCGGTGCTGGCGCTGGTCGACCAGTTCTACGCCGACGTCCAGGCGCTGGGCGGCGGCCGCTTCGACACGTCGTCGCTGATCGTCCGGCTGCGCGACCGGACGGCGCCCTGACGCCCCCTGGAACGACGAAGGCCGCACGCGGCGGCCTTCGGTCGATCGGGCTCGGTGCGGCCGATCAGACCATGCTGTAGCGCTTGGCGCTGGCGTCGATCTCGGCACGGGCGGCATCGGCACCGGCCCAGCCGCCGGTCTTGACCCATTTGCCGGCTTCGAGATCCTTGTAGTGGTTGAAGAAATGCTCGATCTGCTTGAGCAGTTCGGCCGGCAGGTCGCCCGGCTCCTTGATGTTGCGGTACTGCGGCAGCAGCTTCTCCACCGGCACGGCGATGAGCTTGGCGTCGACCCCGGCCTCGTCGGTCATCTGCAGCATGCCCACCGGGCGGCAGCGCACGACGCAGCCGTGCACCAGCGGGATGGGGGTCACCACCAGCACGTCGACCGGATCGCCGTCTTCCGACAGGGTCTGCGGGATGTAGCCATAGTTGCACGGATAGTGCATCGCCGTGGCCATGAAGCGATCGACGAACAGCGCGCCGCTGGCCTTGTCGACCTCGTACTTCACCGGCGGGGCATGCGCCGGGATCTCGATGACCACGTTGAAATCGTCGGGCAGGCTCTTGCCTGCGGGAACGTTGAGCAGACTCATGAAGGCTTCCTCAAGGATGGACAGAAATCAGTACGGGCGCGCCCCGCAGGCAATCAGGCCGGGTTGTTGCCGCGCGGCTCGTTCGGCGGCGCGTTCTGGACCTGCGGGTTGCCCATCTCCTGCAGTTGCTGCTCGGAGATGATGTTGAACATGGTCACGACCTTGGACACGCCGGTGGTGTCGCGCGCGATCTGGACCGCGCGGTCAGCCTCTCGCTGGGTCACGATGCCCATCAGGTAGACCACGCTGTTCGACGTCGTGACCTTGAAGGCGTTGCCGAAGATGTCGTGCGCGTCGATCAGCCGGGCGCGCACCTTCGTCGTGATCAGCGTGTCGGTCGCGCTGCGGTTGAGGTCGGCCAACGGTCCGATGTCGATCTCGTTGAGCACGGCCTTGACATTGGGAATGCCGCGCACGATCTGCTCGGCACGCTGCTTGTCGGCGTCGTTCGGCACCTGGCCGACCAGCAGGACCTGCTGGTTGTAGCTGACTGCGCGGACGTTGGCGTCCGGGCCGAGCGCCGACGCGATCTGGTTGTCGGCCTTCAGGCCGATGGTGTTGTCCTCGACGATCGAACCCGCGGTGCGCCGGTCGGTGGCGACGTAGGCCGTGGTCCCGACCGCGGCGGCGCCGAGCACGAAGCAGCCCTGCAGTTGCGTCACCGCGAGCACGCCGGCCAGCAGGCCGGCCAGTCGCCATGCGCCCCGCCGCGTCGCGGCCGGGCGGTTTTCGGTACGTTCCATCATTCGGTTGACTCCGGTTCACCCATCAGCGACCAGTCTAAGCCATCGCAAAGACAGTGCAGCGCCAGCAGGTGGACCTCCTGGATGCGCGCGGTGCGGTCGTGCGGCACCGCGATGTGCACGTCCTGCTCGCGCAGCAGCGTCGCGACGCGGCCACCGCTGCGACCGGTGAGCGCGAGCACGGTGAGGTCTCGCGCCTGCGCCGCGCGCACCGCCTCGACGATGCTGGCGGAATTGCCACTGGTGCTGAACGCCACGAGGACGTCGCCCGGCAGGCCCAGAGCACGCACCTGCTTGGCGAATACGTGGTCGTAGCCATAGTCGTTGGCCAGCGCCGTCAGGATCGAGGTGTCGGTGGTGAGCGCGATGGCCGCCAGTTCCGGCCGCTCGCGTTCGAAGCGACCGATCAGTTCTGCGGCGAAATGCTGGCTGTCCGCGGCCGAGCCGCCGTTGCCGCAGATCAGCACCTTGTTGCCGCCGGAGATCGCCGTGCACAGCAGATCGACGCCGCGCGCGATCGGACCGGCCAGAGATTCCGCAGCCTGGTATTTCAAGTCGGCACTGTCGAAGAACTGCTGCTGGATGCGCTGTTCGAGCATGGGCGGGGGTCGGCGGAAATTGCGGAATTCTAGGACCTGTTCATGCCGCGCGAGGTTCCATGCCGTCCCGTACGCGGCAATGTCGGCGGCGCCCGCTTCAATCGTCGATCGCGAACGCGCCCTGCAGCCATTCGAGTTCACCGCCGTCGACCGCGACGACGTCGAACCGGCACCCCGGCTCGACCGCCAGCCGCGACAGGTAATGCCGTGCCGCGAGCACGAGGCGCGCCCGCTTGCGTGCATCGATGCTCGCTGCGGCGCCGCCGCGGCTGCGGTCGCTGCGGGCACGGACCTCGACGAACACCAGCGTCGCATCGGCGGCGCGCATGATCAGGTCGATCTCGCCGCCGCGCACCCGATAATTGCGCGCAACGAGGCGCAGCCCCTGCGCCTGCAGATGCGCATTCGCCCGATCTTCGGCCGATTGCCCCAGCCTGCGCGCCGCGTCCTTGCGCCACAACGAACTGATGACCACGCCGCCCTCCATCCTTCAGGCCGCGCGCGACTTCTGCGCGCAGCAGGATTTTCCTCCCGCGCTCTACATGGTGGCCACGCCGATCGGCAACCTGGCCGATGTCAGCCTGCGCGCGCTCGCACTGCTGCAGCGCGCCGATCGCGTTGCCGCCGAAGACACCCGGGTGGCCCAGCGACTGCTCGACGCCTACGGACTGCCGCGACCGGCACTGCTGCGATGCGACCGGCACCGCGAGGCGCAGGCCGCGCAGCAGGTCGTCGCCGCAGTTGCGGCCGGCGAGCGTGTCGCGTTCGTGAGCGACGCCGGCTCCCCGGGGATCAGCGATCCGGGCAGCCGGCTCGCGGCCGCGGTGCGGCAGGCCGGGCTGCGCGTGGTGCCGATCCCCGGAGCCAGTGCGGTGATCGCGACCCTGAGCGCCTGCGGACTGGACCTCGAATCGGGCTACTGCTTCGCCGGATTCGCCCCGGCCACCGCCGCAGCCCTGGGCAACTTCCTGCAGGCGGCGCTCGATGCCGCCCGACCCACTGTGTTCTTCGAAGCGCCACACCGCCTGCAGGACTGCATCGAATTGCTGCATGCGCTGGCGCCCGACTGCCGGCTGGTCGTCGCGAAGGAACTCAGCAAGCAGTTCGAGGCGCTGCTCGACGGTACGCCGCAGTCGGCGCTCGACTGGCTGCTGGCCGATCCCCGGCGGCTGCAGGGCGAATTCGTGCTGGTCCTGCAACCCGCGGCGAAGGCGGCATCCACCGTCGACGCACGCGCCGCGGCGCTGCTGCGCCGTCTCGCGCGCGAACTTCCGGCGTCGCGCGCTGCCGCGGTCGCCGCGGACCTCACCGGCGTTCCGCGCGATCTGCTCTACCGCTGGCTGCTCGACCACAAGCCGGCGACCGGCTGAGGCCACAGCGCGGGCGGCCCGTGGAGCGCCCGCCGCGGATGCTCAGCCCGAGACCGTGCCGTTTGCGGTCCACAGCTCGACGCGGTCGCGGCCGCCCTCCTTGGCGCGGTAGAGCGCCTGGTCGGCGCGGTCGAGCAGTTCATCGATGGTGATGTTCCCGTCCAGCGGAAGGTGCTCGGCCACGCCGATGCTGGTCGTCACCGACAGCCGGTCGCCGGCCAGGCTGGCCATGCAGCGCGCCTCCCGGATCGCCCGCAGCAGCCGCGCCGCGACCTCGACCGCGACCTTGCTGTTGGTCTGCGGCAGCAGGATGGCGAACTCGTCGCCGCCGAGCCGGCCGCAGATGTCGTTGCCGCGCAGTTGCGCCATGCAGGTCCGCGCGAAGCAGCGGATCACCATGTCGCCGCCATGGTGGCCGAGCGTGTCGTTGACCTGCTTGAACCGGTCGATATCGAGCACGATGACGCTGACCGGTTGACCCTCGCGCCGCGCGTCGGCCAGGTCGAGCGCGGCGCGCTCCAGGAAGTGGCGACGGTTCGGGATCCCGGTGAGCGCGTCGGTGTAGGCCAGGGTGCGCAGCGCGGTCTCGCGCTCCTTCGCCTCGGTGATGTCCTTGAACGCGAAGATCAGCGCGTCGTCGTCGCGGTAGCGTGCCCGCGTGACCGAGATCAGCAGCCAGACGGTACTGCCGTCGAAGCGCCGCAGCATCTGCTCGACGCCACGGATGGTGCCCTCTCGGTACAGGCGCTCGACCAGGCGGTCGTGTTCCGCGGCGTCTGGCCAGAGCCAGAGCATCGACTGCCCGCCGCGCTCGGCATAGCTGCCGCGGAACATCTCCTCGGCCGCCTTGTTCGCATAGAGCAGCACCGAATCGCTCAGCCGGTTGATGACCAGCGGCACGGGCGATTCCTCCGCCAGGAAGCGGAAGCGACGCTCGTCTTCGGAGAGCTGCGCCTGCAGCCGCTTCAGCGGTGTGATGTCCTGCATGCTGGTGACGACGCCGACCACCTGGCGACTGACCGCGTCGCGCACCAGCGCCTTGTTGAGGATCCAGACCGTGGGCTCGTGGTCTGCCAGCAGCAACGGCGCCTCGCGCGACAACGACGAGGCACCGGACAGCAGTTGCGTGTCCATCTCCTCCCAGATTCGCCCCAGGGTCGGCCCGAGGATCTGCGCGCCGGTACGGCCGTGGATCTCCGGACCGCCGAGTCCGACCAGCAGGTTGAACGCGGTGTTGACCCGGGTGAAGCGCCCGTAGGGATCGCAGAAGGCGACCGGGTTGGGCAGTGCATTCAGCAGCGACTCCTGGAATCGCAGCTGCGTCTGCGTCGTCGCCTGGCTGACCTGCAGAGCGGCGGTGCGGCGGCTGACCTTCTTTTCGAGGTTGACGTTGGTGTCGCGCAGCTGCTTGAGCGCGCGGTCGCGTTCGCTCGCCAGCAGTCCGGCGATCAGGATGGTGCTCGACAGCGACAGCACCATGACCTGCACCGCGATGTCCCGACCGGTATGTGCCATGCTCTGCAGCGGCCCCAGGTTGGACAGGGTGCTGCTGACAACCAGGACGCAGAC
>JAKAIB010000173.1 GCA_021814605.1 Pseudomonadota bacterium
CGACCGCGATCACGACGGCCGACTCGATACCGGCGAACCGGTGCTGCAGTCCGGCGCCGTGGCGGACGCGCGGCACATCGCAATCCTCGGCAACCGCCCCATGCGGCAACCGATCGTGTTCATGCCGCAGGGACAGGCCGAACAGGCCAGCGGCGCATTCGCAGCCGGGACGCTGCGGATCTGCGTCCGCGACGCCATCCAGCCCAACGCCGTCGACCTGATTCTGTCCCGGTCGGGCCGGGTCCGCGCGGAGTCCCGTGATCTGTCGGGCGATTGCCCGTTTCCCTGAGCCGCCACCTTCCGGGGCGGACACCCCCCGGATCAGCGCCCGGTCCGGTGAACGTAGCGATTGAGTTGCGCCACGTCGGCCGAGGTGCGACGGTACAAGTGGTCCAGGCTGATCAGCGCCACTTCGAGCAGCAGCACCGCGAGCAGCGGCCGTTCGAGGCGCAGCCGGTCGTACATACGGCGACTGATGCGCAGCAGCCGCGTATCCTCGCCGGCACGCAAGCGGATGTCCCGCGGCTTGCGGTCGAAGAAGCTCATCTCGCCGAGCATTTCGCCGGGGAGGATCTTGCCGATCTCCATCTCGCTCTCGGGCAGTTGCGCCATCAGGCAGCCCTGTCCGTCGAGCACGAAGAACAGCGATTCGCCCACCTGTCCGATGTCGGCGATGATCTCCCCCTTCTTCGGGGACATCAGGTCGCAGTAGTCGAGGAAATCGTAGATCTCGCGCCGGGTGAGGATGCTGGTATCGACCAGATTTCCGAGGAAACGGCCAAGGGCTTCGCGGTCTTCGGTGGTGATGGGCAGACGTTCCATGATGTCGGTGTCGGGAGGGATCGGACGCGCTCGTGGGGCCTGCGCGCTGCGTGCAATCTATCTTATCGACAGCCTGCGGCGTTGCCCATGGGGCCGCGTGCCGCATCGCGGCCGATCGGCTACAAGCCGAAATAGGCGTGGATTCCCGACAGCAGCATCTGCACCGCGACGGCAGTCAGGATCAGCCCCATCAGCTTTTCGGCTGCCTGCATCACCGAATCCCCCAGCCGCCGCAGCAGCGGTTCCGCCAGCAACAGCACGCTGCCGGTTGCCGCGATCGCGGCGGTCAACGCTCCGGCCCAGGTGAGGAAATCACCGGGGCGACGCGACGCCAGCAGCAGCACCGTCGCCAGCGCCGACGGACCGGCCAGCAACGGGACTGCGATCGGGAAGATCAGCGGCTCGCGTCCCGCCTGCGCTCCACCGAAGATGTCGGCCGACGTGCCGAAGATCATCTTGACCGCCACCATCAGCAGGATGACGCCGCCAGCCACCTCCAGCGCCGGCTGGCTCAGTCCCATGATGCGCAGGAAGCCCTGCCCTCCCCACATGAACAGCAGCAGCACGACATACGCGATCAGCAGTTCGCGCAACGTCACCGCGAACCGCCGCCGTTCCGGCAGCGCACGCATCAGCCCGGTGAACACCGGCAGGCTGCCGAAGGGATCGAGGATCAGCACCAGCAGGACGAAGGCGGACCAGAAGTCGTCGTGAGCGAGGGTCATGGGAATCCAGGTCAGCCGCGGGGATGGTGCCGCGCATGCAGCGTCTTGAGGCGCTCGCGGGCGATATGGGTGTAGATCTGCGTCGTCGAGATGTCGGCGTGTCCGAGGAGGAGCTGGACCACCCGCAGGTCGGCACCATGGTTGAGCAGGTGGGTCGCGAAAGCGTGGCGCAAGGTGTGTGGCGACAGCGGTGCGTCCACCCCGGCCGTGCGGGCGTGCGCCTTGATCAGCGTCCAGAACATCTGCCGGGTCATTCCCGTCGCCTCGCGCGCGCGCTGGCCGCTGCGCGCGGTAACGAACACGAACGCGCAGTCGCGCCCACCCAGCAGGGCGGGACGGGCATCGCGCAGGTAGCGCTCCAGCCAATCATGCGCCGCCTCGCCGAACGGCACCAGCCGCTCCTTGCCGCCCTTGCCCGAGATCTGCACCACGCCCTCGGCGAGTGACAGCCGCACCATCGGCAGCGCGACCAGCTCGCTCACCCGCAACCCGCTGGCGTAGAGCAGTTCGAGCATGGCGCGGTCGCGCAGACCCAGTGGAGTCGATGCGTCGGGTGCCGCCAGCAGGGCCTCGACCTGCGCCTCGGTCAGGGTGCGAGGGCGGCGCGGCGGCTGGCGTGCGGTATCGAGACGCAGCGTCGGATCGTCGGTGCGCAGCCGCTCGCGCAGCGCCCAGCGATAGAACCGCCGAAGGGTCACCAGCCGGCGGTTGGACGACGTGGCCTTGCTCTGGGCAAAACGCGCGGCGATGTAGCCCTGGACGTCACCGTCCTGCGCGGCGGCCAGCTCGGGCCCGCCGCGGTACGCCAGCCATCGGGCGAAGGCGGTCAGGTCGCGACGATAGGCCGACAGGGTGTTGGGCGCCAGACCGTCCTCCAGCCACAGTGCGTCGCAGAAGCGGTCGATGGCCGCGCCGCAGCCCGGGCGCGGCGCCGGCCACGATGCCGACGCCCCGACATCACCGCGCATCCCCGGCTCCTTCGTGCCGCAACAGCCAGCGCTTGGCCTGCAGCAGGTAGCCATCCTCGCGGGTCGAATGAGCGAAACCGCCGAGACCGTTCCGGGCGACGATGCGATGGCACGGAACGATCGGTGCGAACGGGTTGGCCGCGCAAGCCTGGCCGACGGCACGCGCGGCACTGCCGAGCGCCTGCGCAGCGGCGCCGTAGGTGAGCGTGCGTCCGAGGGGAATCCCGCGCAGCAGCCGCCACACCCGGTTCTGGAATGCAGTCCCGGCACCGGCCAGCGGCAGGTCGAAGCGGTGCCGCGGATCGGCACAGTAGGCGCGCAATTGCGCCTCCAGCTCTCGACCCAGCGGCGTTGCGGGTGCGGCGAGCGGCGTGTCCGGCGCGACGTAGGCGAGGTACCGCACCAGTGCGGCTTCGCAGCGCAATTCCATCCGTCCGAACGGCAGCGCGATCACCGCGATGTCGACATCGGCGGGCGGAACGCGGAGGCGGGAATCGGGCATGGCGGCAGCATGGGTTGGAGCGCCCGGTTCCGGGCAATTCGCAGGATACCCCGACGAGGGCACGGGCACCGGAAGCGCCGGACAATCCGCCCATGTCGGCAGCATCCGCTCTGTATCAGTCGCCCGTATCCGGCCCGCGCGGGGAGCCAGCGTGGCCGCCGCTCGCGCAGCCGTTCGCCGATCTGGGCGCCGAATTCAGCCTGCCGGTGGCGCCCTCGCCGCTTCCCGATCCGGCACTGGTCGCGTGGAGTGAGGACGCCGCCGGACTGGTGGGCCTCACCGGGCCGCGGAACGCGCGGGAGGAACAGGCCTGGGCACTTGCCTTCGGCGGCCATCCCGGACCGCTGACGGCGGCCAGCCGCGCCACCGTCTATGCCGGACATCAGTTCGGCAACTGGGCCGGCCGCCTCGGCGATGGCCGCGCCCTGCTGCTTGGCGAATGGCCCGATGCCGAAGTTGGCGGCAGCACGTGGGAAGTGCAGCTCAAGGGAAGTGGCCCGACGCCGTTCTCGCGCATGGGCGACGGCTGGGCGGTGCTGCGTTCATCGATCCGGGAGTTCCTCTGCTCCGAGGCCATGGCCGCCCTCGGCGTCCCGACCACCCGCGCGCTGTGTCTGGTCGCGTCCAGCCGGCCGGTGCGGCGCGAGCGCATCGAGACTGCCGCCATGGTCACCCGGTTGTCGCCCAGTTTCATCCGCTTCGGGCATTTCGAACACTTCAGCTACGGCGGCCGGACCGAGTTGCTGCCTCGGATGGTGCAGTGGGTGATCGAGCGCCACGCGCCGCATTGCGCGCAGGAGCCGCAGCCAGCGCTCGAGCTGCTGCGCTGGGCGGTCGCGCGGACCGCTGAACTGATCGCGCATTGGCAGGCCGTCGGATTCATCCACGGGGTCATGAATACCGACAACATGTCGATCCTGGGGCTGACCATCGACTACGGACCGTTCGCCTTCCTCGATGCCTACGACCCGCTGCATACCCCCAATACGACCGACAGCGGTGGCCGCTACGCCTTCGCGCGCCAGCCGGCGGTCGCCCACTGGAACCTGCTGGCACTGGCGCAGGCCCTGCTGCCGCTGATCGATCGGCCGGAATCGGCTCTCGAGGTGGTCGAGACGTTCCGCCCGCACTACGTGCGCGCCATGCAGCGCCGGCTGGCCGCGAAGATCGGCCTCGAGCGCGTCGAACCCGGCGACGGCGAGTTGTTCCAGCAGCTGCTCGACAGCATGGCGGCCAACCGCAGCGATTGGACGCGGACCTTCCGCGAACTCGCCGAACTGCCAGCCGCGCCAACGGCTCCGCTTCCGCCGGCCCTGGCCGCACAATTCCAAGAGCAGCCGGAGTCGTTCGCTGCGTGGGTCGACCGTTACCGGGCTCGGCTGCTGGAGGAGCGCCGCAGCGACGCCGAGCGGGCGCAGGCGATGGACGCGGTCAACCCCGCGGTGGTCCTGCGACACCATCTTGCGCAGCAGGCGATCCTCCGCGCGGAGGACGGCGATTACTCCGAAGTGCGCCGACTGCTGGAGGTGTTGCGCCGCCCCTATGCCGCCCCCGAGCGTGCCGCCGATGCCCTGCCGCCGCCGCAGGACTCCCCCCCGGCGGCACTGTCGTGCTCGTCCTGATCGCACGTCCACTTCGAGACCAATCATGAAGACCGACGATTCCCGCGATGCCGAATGGCGCCGCAATCTCACCGAAGAACAATACCGCGTGACCCGGTGCAGCGCGACCGAGCCACCGTTCACCGGGCTCTACTGGGATCACCACGGCGACGGCGTCTATCGATGCGTCTGCTGCGGCACGCCGCTGTTCGATTCGGCGGCAAAGTACGAATCGGGCAGCGGCTGGCCGAGCTTCTGGCAGCCGACCAGCCACGCCGTCATCCGCGAAAGTCGTGACGACAGCCACGGCATGACCCGCATCGAGGTGCAATGCGCGCACTGCGGCGCGCATCTGGGCCACGTCTTTCCGGACGGCCCCCAGCCAACTGGACTGCGTTATTGCATCAACTCGGCGGCACTCGATTTTGCCGACCGCGACACGGCAGCCGGGGATGACATCGGGGCCCCGCCGGCGTCGGACCGATAATTGCGTGCATGAAATTCCTGTTCGATTTCCTTCCGATCGTCCTGTTCTTCGTCGCGTTCAAGTTCTGGGGCATCTACACCGCCACCGCGGTCACCATCGCCGCGACGTTTGCGCAGATCGGCTGGGTCTGGTTCCGGCACCGCAAGGTCGAGCCGACGCTATGGATGAGCCTGGGCGTCGTGGTCGTGTTCGGCGGTGCGACCCTGCTGTTCCACGACGAGACCTTCATCAAGTGGAAGCCGACGGTGCTGTACTGGATGTTTGCCGCAGTCCTGGCCGGTGCCCGGCTGTTGCAGGGGCGCAACCTGATGCGTGCGCTGATGGGCAAGCAGATGCAGTTGCCCGACCCGGTCTGGGACAAGGTCAACTGGTCCTGGGTCGGATTCTTCGCGCTGATGGGCGTGCTCAACATCGTGATCGCCTACCACTTCTCGACCAACCTGTGGGTCGACTTCAAGCTGTTCGGCAGCCTGATCCTGACCGTGGCCTTCGTCCTCGGGCAGTCGCTGCTGCTCGCACGGCACATGAAGCTCGACGAGGGCTGACCGTTGCGCCGCGCCGACCGAATCCGCGCCCTGTTGCAGGCTGCGCTGCAGCCTGAGTCGATCGACGTCCTGGACGATTCGGCGGCGCATGCCGGTCATGGCGGATTCGATCCGGACGGCAGCCATTTCCGCGTGCGACTGGTCAGCGGCTGCTTCGCCGGCAGATCGCGCGTGGAGCGTCATCGCCTCGTGTATGATGCCCTCGCTTCGATGATGCACCGCGACATCCACGCGCTGGTGCTCGATCTGCGGGCTCCGGGGGAATGATCCCGGCCGGGCCCATGCGCGCTGGCGGCGCGGATTTCCGCCTTCCACTTTTCAGGACCTTTTCATGTACAAACTGCCTCGCTTCCTGACTGCAGTCGCCTTGGCCTGCGCCCTCGCCGCGCCGGCCGCCCGGGCGCAGAACATTGCCACGGTCAACGGCAAACCCATTCCGCAGTCGATGGCAGACGCCATTGCCGCCAGCATGGCCAAGCAGCAGGGTGAGCAGGTGACGCCGAAGCTGAAGGACATGGTCAAGCAGGAGCTGATCAACCGCGAAGTGATGGTTCAGGAAGCCGACAAGCTCGGGCTCGACAAGGCCCCCGAGGTTCGCGACGAGATCCACATCGCCGAGCAGAACATCCTGATTCGCGCCCTGTTCAACAGTTATCTGCAGAAGCATCCCGTGACGGATGCGCAGATCAAGGCGAAGTACGACGACTTCGCCAAGTCGTATGGCACGACCGAGTACAAGGCCCAGCACATCCTGGTGCCGAGCGAAAAGGAGGCGATGGACATCATTGCCCAGTTGAAGAAGGGCGCGAAGTTCGGCGACCTCGCCAAGAAGTACTCGAAGGACACCGGCAGCGCGGCGCACGGTGGTGATCTGGGCTGGTCCACGCCGAGCAACTACGTCAAGCCGTTTGCCGAGGCCCTGGCCAAGCTCAAGCCGGGTCAGTACACGGAAACGCCGGTGCAAAGCCAATTCGGCTGGCACATCATCAAGCTCGATGCCACCCGCCCGGCCAAGGCACCGACGCTCGATCAGCTCAAGCCCCAAATCCAGGCCGAGCTGCAACGCGAAGCCATCGCGAAGTACCAGGCGGATCTGCGCGCCAAGGCGAAGATCACCGAATAACGGAGCAGCACGGCAGTTGGCGTCGCGCCGGCGACGCCGCACAGAATGCAACGCCCGCGAATGCGGGCGTTTGTCTTTTCATTGCCGGAACCCGACGGGCCGATGCCCCCGGCCGGGCGCGAGAGCGAAGCCCAATTTGGCTCCGACGAGAGCGGGCCGGGCGCCGCCGCCCAGCCCCGACAGATCAGAACGCCCCGATGTTCCAGCCTGAGGCGAACGACGCGCCGGCCAGGTCGGTGGTGAAGTAGGTGGCGAGCGAGGCGCCCTTGCCCAGCAGCGGCGA
>JAKAIB010000174.1 GCA_021814605.1 Pseudomonadota bacterium
GGGACAGCGCCTTGCGGCGAAACAGCTGAAGGGCCTCCGTCGCATTCAGAAAGCAGGGGTCAGTGGACAGGGAGGACATCGGGTCAGAAGACATGCGAGCGGGCCGGAGGTTGGAGGGGAGTCGCGGGTTGACTGGCGATGGACGGATCGTAAACCGACTAAAAGTTCGGCTTTTATCGGTGAATACCCGCAGACGTGAATCCGCCCGCCGACCCCGATGGGGCTAGACTGCCCCGGAGTCGGCGGCTTGCAGCCGCCTCTTTCGCGAGAACCACCCTTGGTCAAGAACGCAAACCCGCGGCCGAAGCCGCCGCACAAGACCGCCTCCCGGGCGGCGGCCCACCTTTCGCCCCGGCGCCTGCCGCTTCAGGCTCGAGGCAAGGAGACGCGGGAGACCATCCTTCGGGCCGCAGGCGCCGAGATCGAGCGCGCCGGGCTGGCCAGCCTGACCACCAAGCGCATCGCGAGCGCCGCGGGTGTGTCCGTCGGCGCGCTGTACGAGTACTTCCCGAACAAGAAGGCCATCGTCTACGCCCTCGTATCCGACTGGCTGAAGCGCGGGTTCGACACGCTGGACCGGCTCCATCCCTTGCGTGGCGGCAGCCAGGACCTGCTGGGCTATCTCTCGAAGCAGATCGACGAGATGGCCGCCATCTACGCCAGCCAGCCGGGCCTGAGTGCCCTGCTGACGGCGATCGCCTCCGATCCGGAACTGGTCGAAGCCCTGCGGGCGCACGACGATCGCAGCGTCAACACCACGGCAAGCGCGCTGGCCCACTTCGCGCCCGGAGCCACGCAGGAGCAGGCGTTGAGCACGGCGCGGACCATCGCGATCATCGGGCACGAACTGCTCAACGAAGCCATCACGAAGGGCGCGTCGGATGGCGGTCGTCAGATCGAAAACCTCAAGGTCTGCGCGTTCGCACTGGCGAGCCGGCTGCTTCTCGAGGGCGGCGCGTCGAAGCCCTGAGCCGATGCGCCGTCCGGTCCTGGCGGGGGTGGCTCGGGTTGCCCCGGCTGATGGAGAAATGCGACGATTTCGTCGGTTTCAAGGATCGTGAGGCACCCCGGCGCCGATCGCCCGCATTGCCGCATCGCCGTGCGGCGTCGTGGGCGTGACCGGGCCCTCGCGTGCCGTCACGACTGCCGGCAGGCGCCCCGGATCCCTTCGGCGGTGAAGCGGACCAGCAGGTCCCTGGCCCGATTGCGCTGGCGTGCCGCACCGGGGGACAGGCGGGGGATGCGTTCGTCGGTCACGTGGAGCAGGAGCGCACCGAGCGCGAACTGGTAGCTCCACGCCGCCGTCTCGCGCCGCACGCCGGGCTGGGCTGCGGCGATCGCGTCGATGAAGGCGTTCGCCAGCGGGTCGAACAATTCGCGAATCACCGGCTGGTCTTCCGCGAGCTGCTCGTTCATTCCCCGCGCCAGCAGGCGGAGGAACACCTTGCCGTCCGGCGTTGCGGCGAGGTCGAGCACGGGCAGAACGAAGGCCTTGGCGATCTCCTCCAGCAGCCGCTCGGGCGGCGCGTTCCGCCGGGCTTCGGCCAGGATGCGCAGCCGCTCGGCGATGTAGCCCGCGCGCTCGCGAAAGATCGTCTGGTAGAGCTGGGCCTTGGGGCCGAAGTAGTACCCCACGAGGGCGAGAGGAACCCCCGCCGCCACCGCGATGTCGCGGATCGAGACGCCGTGGTAGCCGTGCTCGGCGAACAGCCGCTCCGCCGCTTGCAGGATGCCGTTCCGCCGCGCCGACGCCGTCGCGTCTCCCGTCGGCCCGCTGCGGCGACGGCGGGTGGCGGCGACGGTGGTCGTGTCCGGATCGATCGGGTCCATGGAGCGCAATTCTGACGGGTTTTCATCGGTCTTCCTCACTTCGGGAAAACCCTCTGCAGATTTGTACGATCGTACAACAACAATGTTTGTACAGTCGTACAATATCAAGGAGACCAGCGATGCAGTTTTCCCGACGTTACGAGCGAGGGATGGTGGCCATCATGTTCCTCACCTGGGGCACCGTGTTCCTCGACCGCATGGCCCAGCTCTACCTGGCGCCGTTCTTCGCAGCCGACCTCCACCTCGGTCCGGAACAGATCGGCCTGCTGGCCTCGGGACTGGCCCTGGCATGGGCGCTGTCGTCCTTCGTCTTCGGTGCGGTGTCCGATCGCATCGGCCGCCGGCCGGTGCTGATCCCCATGGTGTTCGCGTTCTCGCTGCTGTCCGGAGTCACCGGGCTGGTCCGCAGCGCCGGACAGATGTTCCTGGTGCGTGGACTCATGGGCGTGGCCGAGGGGCCGTGCTGGACGGTGATGAACGCGGTGGTCGAGCAATCCTCGCATCCGTCCCGGCGTGGCCGCAACGTCGGGATCGTGGTGAGCGCCGCGGCGGCCATCGGCCTGGCCCTGGCGCCGGTGCTCACGACGCAGGTGGCCGCGCGGCTGGGCTGGCGCACGGCATTCTTCGTGGCTGGGCTGCCCGGCCTG
Source organism: Pseudomonadota bacterium (assembly GCA_021814605.1). Classification (GTDB taxonomy): domain Bacteria; phylum Pseudomonadota; class Gammaproteobacteria; order Burkholderiales; family Burkholderiaceae_C; genus Thiomonas. The sequence goes on from JAKAIB010000174.1 coordinate 2,478, forward strand.
GTCATGGGCCTGCTGATCTGGAAGTACATCCGGGAGCCGGCCGCCCACGCGGAGCCGGCGGGTGGCGGCGTGCGCGGCCACAAGACCACGCTGCGCGGCGTCGGCCGGCTGTTCGGCTATCGCAACCTGTGGCTGAGCGCGCTGGCCAACGCCGGGTTCGTCACCTGGCTGATCCTGCAGAACGCCTTCGGACCGCTGTACATCACCGAAGTGGCGCACCAGGCGCCGACGACGGCCGGCTTCCTGCTCGGCGCTGCCGGCCTGGGCAGTTTCGTCGTCGGTCTGGCGTTCCCCATGTTGTCGGACCGGATCGGCCGCAAGCCCGTGCTGGTGCTGGCGGCGGCCATGTCGATCGCCCTGCCGCTGGCGCTGTGGTATCTGCCGCTCTATGCGCACCTCTGGCTGCTGGCGCTGATCCTCGCCTGCACCCAGGGCGGGCAGGCGATGGCGTCGCTGGCGATGGTGCTCATCCCGACCGAGAGCGTGCCGCGCGAACTGGCGGCGTCGGCCATCGGCTTCAGCACCCTGGTCGGCGAGATCGTCGGCTCGGTGGTGGCGCCGGCGGTTGCCGGAGCCCTGGCCAAGGCCCACGGGCTGCAGATGCCGCTGTTCATCGCCGCCGGCGGCGCCGTGCTCACCTGCGTTGCCGGCCTGCTGCTGCGCGAAACCCTGCCGAGTCGCCAGCCGCGCCTCGACGCCGTTGCCCAGGCCGCCGCACATTGACCCGAATCCCCACATCCGTGCCTGAGACCATGAACCGCCGATTCGTCGACCTGTCGATCTACCTCGAGAACGACGTGCTGTCCGATCCGCCGCCGCTGGCGCCGAAGATCACCTACCAGGACCACGCCCAGACCTTGCCGGAATTCCTGCACCTGCTTCCGGGCGCACGCGCCGAGGACTTTCCCGACCAGCAGGCGGCGGCCGTCGAATGGGTGACGCTGACCACCCACAGCGGCACCCATCTCGACGCGCCCTGGCACTTCCACTCCACCATGGACGCCGCGCTCGGCGCGAGCCAGCCGTCGGCGACCATCGACGAAATCCCGCTGCACTGGTGCTTCCAGTCGGGCGTGAAGCTGGACTTCCGCCATCTTCCGGACGGCCACGTCGTCGGCGCCGCGGAGATCGAGGCGGAACTCGCGCGGATCGGTCACGACCTGCGTCCGCTGGACATCGTGCTGGTCAATACCCGCGCCGGCATGCGCTACGGCCAGGCGGACTACGTCGACTGCGGCTGCGGCATGGGATACGAGGCCACCATGTACCTGCTGGAGCGCGGCGTGCGGGTCACCGGCACCGATGCGTGGAGCTGGGATGCGCCGTTCTCGCAGACCGCGCGCCGCATCGCCGAAACCGGCGACCACCGCGACATCTGGGGTGGGCACAAGGCCGGACGCGACATCGGCTACTGCCATCTCGAGAAGCTCCACAACCTCGAGGTGCTGCCGCCAGTCGGCTTCACCGTCTGCTGCTTTCCCCACAAGATCCGGGGCGCCTCGGCCGGCTGGACGCGCGCCGTGGCGATCTTCGACTGACGGATACGCGATGAAGCTTGCCACATTGCGCAGCGGCCGGCCGGACGGCAGCCTGCTGGTCGTGTCGCGCGATCTCGATCGCGCCGTCGATGCCACGGCCGTCGCGCCTGACTTGCGTACGGCGCTGGAGCGATGGGATGCGGTGGGACCGCAGTTGCAGCTGCTCTATGACGCGTTGAACACCGGCACGGTGGCCGATGCCGTCCGCTTCGATCCGGCGCGCTGCGCGGCACCGCTGCCCCGTGCGCCGCAATGGCTGGACGGCTCCGCCTTCCTCGAGCATGGCCGGCTGATGGAGCGCGCCTTTGGCACGCCGCCGATTCCCGACATCGACTCGGTCCCGCTGATGTACCAGGGCGCAAGCGACGACTTCCTCGGAGCGTGCGACGACGTGCCGCTGCCCGACGAGGCCGACGGCATCGACGTCGAGGGCGAGTTCGGCGTGGTCGTCGGCGACGTGCCGATGGGGACGACCGCGGCGCAGGCGCTGACGCGGGTGCGGCTGCTCGTGCAGATCAACGACTGGAGCCTGCGCCGCTTCGGGCCGCGCGAAATGCGGGCGGGCTTCGGCTTCCTCCAGGCGAAACCGTCGACGGCCTTCGCGCCGGTGGCCGTCACGCCCGACGCGCTGGGTCCGGCGTGGCGCGACGGCCGCGTGCATCTGCGACTGCACGTCGATTGTCGCGGGAGCTGGCTCGGTCATCCGCACGGCGCAGAGATGGCCTTCGGCTTTGGCGACCTGATCGCCCACGCGGCGCGGACGCGCCGGCTGGCGGCGGGGACGGTCATCGGTTCGGGCACGGTATCCAATGCCGATCCCTCCGCAGGTTCGGCCTGCATCGCCGAGCGGCGGATGCGCGAAATGCTGGAGCAGGGCGCGGCCATCACCGAATTCCTGCGATTTGGCGAGTCGATCCGCATGACGGCCCTCGATGTCCACGGCAACGCCCCTTTCGGCACGATCGCGCAGCGCGTGATCGCCAACAATCGGTCCGCCTGACGCGACCCGACGCCGGGCGGCGGGCGATGAGCCGGGCGGTCATCCCCCGCCCAGCGGCACGACCAGCTGCAGCCCCGCAAAGCCCGAGCCGTGGCCGGCGGGTGGAACGCCGAGCAGGTTGATGCCCCACCCCGCAGGGTCGCGCAGCTCGAACAGCAGGCCCGCCAGCAGCGGCTGGGTGCGGACCTCGCTGGTGCGGTAGCCGCCGATCAGGCCGGCCGCGACGCCCAGCCGCCCGGCCCAGCCGTGCCGCTGCAGCAAGCGCCAGGGGGTGTAGCCCACCACGGCATAGCCGCTGGTGCGCCGGTAGCTGTTGCGGTAGATGCCGCCGGCCAGGCTCAGGCCGGGCGCGATGCGCATCTCGAGACCGATGCCGGGGTTGAAGTCGTTGAGCGAGTGGCGGGCGTGGACGCTGGCGATCGTGACGTCGAGCGCAATCCGGGAGGCGGCGCCGGCCGACGCGGCGGCGAGCGCGGGACGCGGCCCGGGTGCTGCCGCGCAAGTCGCGGCCAGCAGACAGGCGATTCCGCGGACGAGTCCGGACATCTGCGGCCCTCCGGCAACCGATGTTCGCGCCGCCCAAAGCGGGCGCATCATCGGGCCTATTGAAGCGCGCTTGCGAGGAGTTCGCCATGTTGCTCGAGGGATCCTGTCATTGCCGGCGGGTCTGCTTTCGTGTCCGGTCCGGCCAGCCCTATCCGTTCAACCGCTGCTACTGCTCGATCTGCCGCAAGACGGCCGGCGGCGGAGGTTATGCCATCAACCTCGGCGCGGACAATTCCACCCTCGAAGTGGAGGGCCGCGAGCATCTGCGCGAGTATCGGGCGCGGCTCGGCCCATCGGCCGATGGCGGCACGGAGTGCAGTCCCGCGCGCCGCTATTTCTGCGGGCATTGCGGCAGTGCGCTCTGGCTGTGGGATCCGCGCTGGCCGGAACTGGTGCACCCGCATGCCTCGGCGATCGATACCGAACTGCCCGTGGCGCCCGAACACACCCACATGATGCTGGGATCGAAGGCGAGCTGGGTTCCGGTGGAGGCAGGCCCGCGCGACAGCCGGTTCGACCAGTATCCGGACGAGTCGCTCGCGCAATGGCACCAGCGACACGGGCTCGGTGGCTGAGGACTTCCCATGGCGAACCGCCGACGGCCGCCTGGGGGCGATCCTGGCGGCCGATGTCGGCGGCCGGCGTCAGAACGTCTCGACCCAGGGTCGCAGCTCCAGCTCCGACGACCACGCGCTGCGCGGCTGGCCGATCAGGTGGAGGTAGCTGCGGGCGATGGCATCGGGGTCGAGCAGCGAGTCGGGGGCGCCGGCCGGAACCGGGCGCGACGGATGGGCGATGCCGCCGTCGATCACGACGTGCGCGACGTGGATGCCCTGCGGCGCGAGCTCGCGCGCCATGCTCTGCGCCAGGCCACGCAGCGCGAACTTGCCCATCGCGAACGCGGCGGAGCGCGGATAGCCCTTGACGCTGGCCGATGCGCCGGTGAACAGGATGGTGCCGCGCCCGCGCGGCAGCATCCGGCGTGCGGCCTGCTGACCGACCAGGAAGCCGCCATAGGCGGTGACGGCAAGCGCGTCGGCCACCGCGTCCGGGTCGAGATCGGTGATCGGGCCGCGCACCCGGCTGCTCGGGTTGTACACCACCACGTCGGGCGTGCGCCCGTGCGCATCGAGTTCGGTGAAGAGCGCGGCGACCTGCACGGCGTCGCGCACGTCGCAGGCCAGCGCGACGCCGCCGATCTCGGCGGCGAGGCCGGCCAACCGGTCCGGATGGCGCGACGCCAGCGCGACCGCATGGCCGCCCTCGTGCGTCAGCAGCCGCGCGATCGACGCGCTGAGCCCGTCGCCGACACCGACGAGCAATGCCCAGGGTCTGGTTTCTGCCATGCCGTTCTCCCCGCGCCGCCGCGGCGCATCGCGCGACACTTTAGGCGATGGTGCCCGGGCCTGCAGGCGCGTGACGCACATCCCCGCACCCTGGCGCCGATCCCGGTCCGGCGCCTGCAGC
>JAKAIB010000175.1 GCA_021814605.1 Pseudomonadota bacterium
CGGCCGTCGGTGCGGATGCGGCCGGCGACGGCGCGCGTTGCCCTCCGGCCGGGCCGGAGGCCGGCACGGCGGGTGGCGCCGATGGCGGCGCCATTTGCGGCCCGGCGCATGACGCCAGGAGCAGCAGCGTGGCAACGATGCCGGACCGCCAGGCAATGGTCCGCATCGTCACGGCTGGTGTCCTGCGCGGCTGGCCCGGGCAGCCGGCGCTGCTGCGGTCAATGCAGGCTCCGCGGCTGGACCAGTGCGAACTCGGGAATGTCGGCCTCGAATTGCGTCCCGTCCTCGGCGACGCAGAAATAGCTGCCGCGCATGCTTCCGGTCGGCGTGTCCAGTTGCGACCAGCTGGTGTATTCGAAGGCTTCGCCGGGCTTGATGAGCGGCTGCTGGCCGACGACACCGAGACCGCGCACTTCCTCGACCTTGCCGGTCGCGTCGGTGATGATCCAGTGGCGCGACACGAGTTGCGCGGCGACCGCGCCCGTGTTGACGACGGTGACGGTATAGCTGTAGGCGTAGACGCCCCGGGCGGGGTCGGACCGGTCCTCCAGGTATTCCGGAGCCACCGAGACCGAGAACTGGTAGGTCTTCATGGACGGATGATTCTAGGCAGCACGCCCGTGCGGCGGCACTGCGGGGGAGTATCCCCGCAGTGCTGCGGGGAACCGCCGCGCGCCCATAGAATGCGCCGCCATGAAGACCTACCGCATCGCCCCCAGCATCCTGTCGGCCGATTTCGCCCGCCTGGGCGAGGAGGTGCGCGACGTCATCGCCGCCGGCGCCGATTTCATCCATTTCGACGTGATGGACAACCATTACGTGCCCAACCTGACGATCGGGCCGCTGGTCGCGGAGGCGATCAAGCCGCACTGCAAGCGCGCCGACGGGACGCCGGTGACGCTCGACGTCCACCTGATGGTCGAGCCGGTCGACGCGCTGGCCGCGCTGTTCGCCAAGGCCGGTGCCGACATCATCACCTTCCACCCGGAGGCGAGCCGGCACGTCGACCGCACGCTGCAGCTGATCCGCGACGCCGGCTGCAAGGCCGGGCTGGTGTTCAACCCGGCATCGAGCCTCGAAGTGCTCGACTACGAGCTCGACAAGATTGACATGGTGCTGATCATGAGCGTCAACCCGGGGTTCGGCGGTCAGAGCTTCATCGACGGCGCGCTCGACAAGACCCGACGGGTGCGCGCCAAGCTCGACGCGTACAAGGCCAGGACCGGTCGCGACGTGCTGCTCGAGATCGACGGCGGGATCAAGCCCGACAACATCGCGGCGGCTGCGGCGGCCGGGGCCGACACCTTCGTCGCCGGCAGCGCCATCTTCGGCAAGCCCGACTACAAGGCGGTCATCGACGCGATGCGCGCCAACCTGGCGGCCGCCTGATGGACGCGCGCGCGACTCCCGCGGCACCGGCGCGCCTCGCCGGCTTCGATGTCCGCGCCGCCATCGTCGACCTCGACGGCACGCTGATCGACACCCTGGGCGACTTCCACGCCGCGCTCGGCGGCATGCTGGGCGAGCTCGGGCTGCCGTCGATCGCGCGCGAGCAGGTCGAGACCCGTATCGGCAAGGGCTCCGAGTATCTGGTGCTGCAGACCCTGCGGCTGCACCTCGACGCCGCCGCCGCCGACGCCCGCTTTGCCGAGGCGATCGCCACCTACCAGCGGCACTACGGCCGGATCAACGGCCGATTCTCCAATCCGTTTCCCGGCGTTCCCGAAGGTCTGGCCGCGCTGCGCGATGCCGGGCTGACGCTGGCCTGCATCACCAACAAGCCGACCGCCTACGCGCGCGAACTGCTGGAACTCAAGGGGCTGCGCGACCATTTCGTCGCGGTCAACGGCGGCGACGCGTTCGCGCGCAAGAAGCCCGATCCGATGCCGCTGGTCGAGACCTGCCGGCAACTCGGCCTGCCGCCGGCAGAGGTGATGATGATCGGCGATTCGCAGAACGACGCGCTGGCGGCGCGCGCCGCCGGCTGTCCGGTGGCGCTGGTCACCTACGGCTACAACCACGGCGAGCCGGTGCGCGCGGTCGACGCCGACGCGTTCGCCGACCGCATCGGCGATCTGCTCGCCGCCTGAGCGGCGCGGCGACGCAAAAAAACCGCCCGAAGGCGGTTGTCGCGGCGATCCGGCTCGGGGATCAGCTCACATTCTGCTTCTGCACCGCAGGGCTCGAGACGACGCCCGGCGGCAGCATCCGCAGCATGGCGCGGAACAGGTCGGCGTTGCCCATCGCCGGAAGGATGGCATCGCCCGGGCCCATCAGGATGATGCCGTTGGCCGGTTCGAACAGCAGTTCCACGGTCTGCCCCTTGGCGATCTTGGCCTTCGCCAGCTGCTTGCCGAAGGCGTCCAGCGTCGGCTTGAACCCGGCATATTCAGCCGACGACACGCCCTTGCGGATGCCGGCGTCGAGCGCCTTCGCGACCTCGGCGCCGGACATCGGCGCCAGCGCGGTCAGGCGGATCGACTTGGCGCCGGGCATGGTCATGATGCTGCTGGCGGAAGTCGAGTTCTGCGCCAGGTAGACCGCGGCGGCCATGCGCTTGCCGCTCATCGCCACCGGGCCGGCGCCGTTGATCAGCAACGGCACGCCATTGGCGGGGGCGGTCTGCATCAGCGGCATGCCGTCGATCTTGATTGCGGCGTGGGCGTTCGCGCCGAGCGCGGCGCCGAGCGCGACGGCCGAAGCGGCCAGGATCTTCTTCATCGGGACTCCTCGGGTTGCGGAATATCAGCGAAATCTTATGTGGCCTGCTGCCCGCTGCGTGCCCGGGTTTTCACCGAAGCCCTCGCGCCGACGCCGGGACGCCCGGCACGGCGCGGTCTGCTGTGCCGGTCAGTTGCTGTCGGCCGACTGGCCGAGCAGGGCGTTCTTCAGCCGCTGCTCGGCCGGATCGCGCCCCAGCCAGATGCGCAGCATGTTGTTGAAGAACTGGGGATCGGTGAACGTGCCGCCGGAGTCGACGCCGTCGATCGCAATCACCCCGCCGGTTCCCGGAACCTCGCGGATGGTCACGGTCTCGCCGGTCTTGATCTCGCTCTTCTGGCCGAACATGCCGCCGAGCTGTGCCAGGCTGGGGATGAAGTTGGCGAACTCCTGCGGGCTCAGGTTGTCCTTGATGCCTTCGTTGAGCTTGTCGGCCAGTTCCTTGCCGCTGACGTCGCGCAGCATGGTCAGCTTGAGTTCCTTCGGTCCGCGCATGGCATAGATCGCCTGCGGGTTTGCGGCCTTCTGCGGCAGGTAGAGCGCGGCGACGTAGACCTTGAAGAACAGGAAATAGCGCGTGCCGGCGCCGTTGAGCGTCAGGGTCTTGCCGGCGACCTCGGCTTGCGCCGGGACGTCGACCCCATGCAAGGCAAGCGCCCGGGCGGGCGCGACGGACGCGGCCAGCAGCGCCGCGGCGGCGAGGAACGGAGCGGCGGCAAAGCCGCGGCGGCGACGGGAACCGGGTTGGCGCATCGGGGGTCTCCTTGGTTTTCGAACGGTCGTTCATTTTTAGATAGCGCGGGCGATTTGGCAAGACGTCGTTGGTGCCGGTGGCGGGCGCCGCGTTGGGTACGATGCAGACTTTCGTCCAGATGGGGGTCGCATGAAGGCGTTTCAGGACTACTACCCGGAGAATCTGTCGCATTGCTACGGCTGCGGCAGCCACAACCCGCACGGCCATCAGATCAAGACCGTCTGGGATGGCGACGAAACCGTCACGCGGTTCACTCCGCAGCCCTACCACACCGCGGTTCCGGGTTTCGTCTACGGCGGGCTGATCGCGTCGCTGGTCGACTGCCACAGCACCGGGACGGCCGCCGCCGCCGCGTACCGTGCCGAGGGGCGCGACATGGACACGCAGCCGCCGCTGCGCTTCGTCACCGGATCGCTGCACGTCGACTACCTCAAGCCGACGCCGCTGGGCCAGGAGCTGGAGATCCGCGGCCGGGTCAAGGAGATCAAGGGCCGCAAGGTGATCGTCGAGTCGACGGTGTATGCCAACGGCGTGGCGACCGCGCGCGGCGAGGTCGTCGCGGTGCAGATGCCGGAGAACTTCGGCCGCTGAGCGGAGGGCACGGGCGGCGCGACGCCTGCGGCGTCGCGGGAATTTGCTACATTTGACCGCTCTGAAGAGGTTTTCGATCGCTTCCATGTTCGTGCATCGGCGTCACGCATCGGGTTCTGGAGACCGGGGGGCTTGGCCCTGGCGGTGCGGGCCCGCTTTGCCTTTCGCCGCTGCCTAGCGCGTCGGTCGCCGTCTCGTCGGTTCGGGGCGGGCCGCGCGCAGGCCCGCAATTCCGCAGCATCGGGCGCCGCTGTCGCGACGTCCCCCGGAGACGGACATGACCGAACAAGAGTTCGACCAACTGGCCCGACAGGGCTTCAATCGCATCGCCCTCACCACCCAGGCGCTGGCCGACCTGGAAACCCCGCTGTCGCTCTATCTCAAGCTGGTGCCGCGCGGCGCGGCGGGGCGCAACAGCTTCCTGCTCGAATCCGTCGTCGGCGGCGAGCGTTTCGGCCGCTATTCCTTCATCGGGCTGCCGGCGCGCACGCTGTTGCGTGTCAAGGCCGGCCGCGCCGAATTGCTGCGCGACGGCGTGGTCGCCGAGGAGTCGAGCGACAACCCGCTGACCTTCATCGACGCGTATTTCAAGCGCTTCAAGGTGGCGATGCCGTCCGGCATGCCGCGGTTCTGCGGCGGGCTCGCGGGATATTTCGGCTACGACGCGGCGCGCTACATCGAGCCGCGGCTGGAGCGCTCGGCGCTGGCCCATCCGCGGCCGGATCCCCTCGACCTGCCCGACATCCTGCTGCTGCTCACCGAGGAGCTGGCGGTGATCGACAACCTGACGGGCCGGCTGCATCTCATCGTCTACGCGGACCCGGCGCAGCCTCAGGCCTATGCGCGGGCGCGGCAGCGGCTCGATGCGCTGCGGGCGCAATTGCGCAATCCGGTCGATCCGCCGGCGCTGACCCCGGGCGTGGTGACGCCGATCGAGCGCGAGTTCGACAAGACGGACTACCTCGACGCCGTCGCGCGGGCAAAGGAGTACATCGCCGCGGGCGACTACATGCAGGTGCAGATCGGCCAGCGGCTGCGCAAGGCGTATTCCCAGCCGCCGCTCAGCCTGTACCGGGCGCTGCGCGCGCTCAATCCGTCGCCCTACATGTATTTCTACGACTTCGGCGATCACCAGGTGGTCGGCTCGTCGCCCGAGATCCTCGTCCGGCAGGAGAAGACGCCGGACGGCGACAAGGTGACCATCCGGCCGCTGGCAGGCACGCGGCCGCGCGGCGCGACGCCCGAGCAGGACGCGGCCAACGAGCGCGAATTGCTCGGCGACCCGAAGGAGCGTGCCGAGCACCTGATGCTGATCGACCTGGCGCGCAACGACGTCGGCCGCATCAGCCGTACCGGCAGCGTCAAGGTGACGGACGCGTTCGCGATCGAGCGCTATTCGCACGTCATGCACATCGTCAGCAATGTCGAAGGGCTGCTGCGCGACGGCATGGACGCGATGGACGTCTTCCGCGCGACGTTCCCGGCCGGGACGCTGTCGGGGGCGCCGAAGATTCGCGCGATGGAAGTGATCGACGAGCTGGAGCCGACGCGCCGCGGCCTGTACGGCGGCGCGGTCGGCTATTGGAGCTTCGCCGGCGACATGGACCTGGCGATCGCCATCCGCACCGGCATCATCAAGCAGGACATGCTGTACGTCCAGGCGGCGGCCGGCATCGTCGCCGATTCGGTGCCCGAGATGGAGTGGCGCGAAACCGAGGTCAAGGCGCGCGCGGTGCTGCGCGCCGCCGAGCAGGTGCAGGAAGGGCTGGACGGCTGAGCCGGACCCGCCAACCAACCGACCCACCGGAGTTCCATCATGCTGCTGATGATCGACAACTACGACAGCTTTACCTACAACCTCGTCCAGTATTTCGGCGAACTGGGCCAGGACGTGCACACCGTGCGCAACGACGAACTCGACCTGCAGGCGATCGCCGACCTGCGACCCGAGCGCATCGTCATTTCCCCGGGGCCGTGCTCGCCCGCCGAGGCCGGCATCTCGGTGCCGGTGCTGCAGTATTTCGCCGGGCGGCTGCCGATCCTGGGCGTCTGCCTCGGGCACCAGGCGATCGGCGCCGCATTCGGCGGCCGCATCGTCCGCGCACGGCAGATCATGCACGGCAAGACCAGCCCGATCACCCACGACGGGCGCGGCGTGTTCAAGGGGCTGCCCAGCCCCTACACCGTCGTCCGTTACCACTCGCTGGCGATCGAGCGCGATACCCTGCCCGCCTGCCTGGAGGTGAGTGCGCAGACCGAGGACGGCGAGATCATGGGCGTGCGGCACCGCCAGTTTCCGGTCGAGGGAGTGCAGTTCCACCCCGAGTCGATCGAGACCGAACACGGCCATCGGCTGCTGCAGAACTTTCTCGAACTCAACTGACGGGGCACGCCATGACGATCAGCAATCAGGACGCCCTGGTGCGGGTGATCGAGCACCGCGAGATCTTCCACGACGAGATGACCGCGCTGATGCGCCGCATCATGACCGGTGAGATGTCGCCAGTCATGATGGCGGCGCTCATCGCCGGCCTGCGGGTGAAGAAGGAAACCATCGGCGAGATCACCGCCGCGGCGATGGTGATGCGCGAATTCGCCACGCCGGTGGAGGTGGCGGACCGACGGCAGCTGATCGACATCGTCGGCACCGGTGGCGACGCCGCGCACACCTTCAACATCTCGACGGCGAGCACTTTCGTCGCCGCCGCAGCCGGCGCCAAGGTGGCCAAGCACGGCGGCCGCAGCGTCAGCTCGTCGTCGGGATCGGCCGACGCGCTTGAGGCGCTGGGGGTGAGCATCCAGCTCACGCCGGCGCAGGTGGCGCGCAGCCTGACCGCCTGCGGCATCGGCTTCATGTTCGCGCCGAACCACCATCCGGCGATGAAGCACGCCGCCCCGGTGCGCAAGGAGCTCGGCGTGCGGACGATCTTCAACATCCTCGGGC